>NZ_JBEZDM010000021.1:0-187647 GCF_040648335.1 Nonomuraea sp. NPDC049158 | reverse complement strand
GCAACTGATCAGCAACTCCCTGCCGGCGCTGTCGCCGATGAGCAGCTTCCTGGCGGTGTCGGCCCGCAAGCTGATCTCATCACCGTGCACGCCGAAGGACCAGGGCTGCGTGTTGTGCACGGAAGGGGCCCAGCGAGCGGCCTGCAACGCCGCCTGGATGGCCTGCTCCCCATGCTGTGCCGTACCAGCGACCATGACCGCACCTCCACTCAGTGATGACAACAGCGCATCACACCGGAAGACAGCCGGGCAGGGCCGAAGGTCCCGCCCCGTTAGAGGCATCAGCCCTCGTTAGGGTGGATGCCCTGGCCGACCAGCTCGTACGGGCGAGCAAGCTGCTCGAAGAGCTGCCCGAGGTGGCCGAGCTCGACCTCGACTCGGTCATCGTCACGGCCGACGGCGTCACGACGGTGGACGTGCGGATCAGGATCGCGCCCTGCGCTCCGGGGCGGTCTCCGCTGCTGCGCCGCCTGCGCTGACCAACGACCACCCCGTTCGGGACTTCCGGCCCTACCAGGCGCACTGCCGCGGGGCTGTGCTGAAGGTAGGACAACAGCAGACGAGAAGGGCTGAGCCGTGAAGCGCAGGACCGTCGCCGACGTGATGACCGCCAAAGTCGTCACGGTCACCGCGAGAACCCCGTTCAAGGACATCGCCGAGACCCTGATCGCCGGCGGCATCAGCGCCGTCCCGGTGGTCGACGACGACGGCCACGTCGTCGGCATGGTGTCGGAGGCCGATCTGCTCCGCAAGGAGGAGTTCCGCGAGCAGTTCTACCGCGAGGGCTACCAGCCGCCGCTGCGCGCCCGGCTGCGCCACCCCAAGGGCAAGCGGAAGGCCGCCGGTGACACCGCGGGCGAGCTGATGACCAGCCCGGCGATCACCGTCTCGCCGCAGGCCTCGGTCGTCTCGGCCGCCCGGCTGATGGACGCCCACGACGTCAAGCGGCTCGCGGTCGTCGACCAGGCCGGTGTGCTGGTCGGTATCGTCTCCCGCCGCGACCTGGTCAAGCTGTTCCTACGCTCCGACGACGACATCGCCGCCGAGGTGCGCGAGGACATCCTCGACCGAGGGCTGTGGGTGGACACCTCCGGCGTCGTCGTCCAGGTACGCCATGGCGTGGTGACGCTGAGCGGACAGATGGACCGCAAGACCGAGACCGCGATCGCCGTACGGATGACCGGCCGGGTCAACGGCGTGGTCGACGTCATCGACGAGCTCACCTGGAAGCACGACGACTCCACGTGGGAGGCCAGGTAGTCATGCTCGTGCGCGAGGTCATGAGCAGTCCGGCCATCACCGTACGCCGCACCGATCCGGTTCGGCAGGCCATCCGGGAGATGCACGGCCACGACATCACCGCCGCCCCCGTCGTCGACGACGCCGGCCGCCTGGTCGGCGTCGTCAGCGAGCTCGACCTGCTGCGCGGCGAGTTCGAGCCCGACCCGCGAGCATCGCTACGGCCCGTCGATCCGTCCGCCGAACCGCCGCCCCGACGGGTCATGGAGATCATGACCCGCGAGGTCGTCACGGTGACCGAGACCACCGACGTCACCGCGGCCATCGATCTGATGGTGGGCAAGCGGATCAAGAGTTTGCCGGTCGTACGGGGTGAGCGGGTCGTGGGCATGGTCAGCCGCCGTGACCTGATGGCCATGCTCGCCCGCTCGGACGAGCGACTGCGCCAGGACGTGATCGCCGCGCTGCGCGAGCACTACCCCTTCGGCCCCAGTTGGGACGTCGCCGTCCACGATGGCGTGGCCCAGCTGAGCGGGCCACCCCACCAGCACGCCGACCACATCGCCGACGTGCTCGCCCGCACCGTGCCCGGCATCGTCCGGGTCAGACACCTGAGGTGATCGCCATGAGAACGACCGTCGCGGACGTGATGACCACCGACGTCACCGCCGTCAACCACAAAGCCTCCTTCCACACCGTCGCCGACCTGCTCATCAGCAAAGCCGTCAGCGGCGTGCCCGTACTCGACGACGACAACCACGTGCTCGGCGTCGTGTCCGAGGCCGACCTGCTGGCCAAGGAGGAGTTCAAAGAGCTCTACTACGACGACGCCTACCGGCCGCCACTACGCGCCCGCATCCGCCACACCATGGGCAGCGAGGGCACCGGCTCCTACAAGGCGCTCGGCGAGACCGCCGGCGAGCTGATGACCGCGCCCGCCCACGTCACCACACCCGACTCCCCCGTCGTGGCGGCCGCCCGGCTGATGGACCGTCATGGCGTCAAGCGCCTGCCCGTCGTCGACGCGGACGGCGAACTCGTCGGCATCGTCAGCCGCCGCGACCTGCTCAAGGTCTTCCTTCGCGCCGACGAGGCGATCCGGACGCTGGTACTGACCGGGATCCCGACCAGCGCCATGTGGACCGACCCAAAGGGCCTGGACGTCAAGGTGACCGAAGGCGTCGTCACCCTGAACGGGATCGTCAGCAGGCACACCGAAGCCATCGCCGCCATCCGCATGGCCGAGAGCATCGACGGCGTCGTCGCCGTCCACGACGAGCTCACCTGGAAGCACGACGACGTCATCGAAGTCCCGATGTGGGGCGGCGCCTGATCGGCGTCGATCTCACTGACGTAAGGAGCACTGATGGACGTACTCAGTCAGGTCGATGCGTACTGGCGCGCGGCGAACTACCTGTCGGTGGGCCAGATCTACCTACTGGACAATCCACTGCTTAAGACGCCATTGACCCCAGAACACATCAAACCCCGCCTACTAGGCCATTGGGGCACCACACCGGGACTGAACTTCTGCTTCGCCCACCTCAACCGGATCATCCGCGAACGCGACCAAGACATGATCTACATCGCCGGTCCCGGCCACGGCGGTCCCGCAGCGGTAGCGCACGCCTGGCTCGAGGGCACCTACACCGAGCGCTACCCGGACATCTCCCAAGACGCGGCCGGGATGCAGCGGCTGTTCCGGCAGTTCTCCTTCCCGGGCGGCATCCCGAGCCATGTCGCGCCGGAGACGCCCGGCTCCATCCACGAGGGCGGCGAGCTCGGCTACTCACTCGCGCACGCCTACGGCGCCGCCTTCGACAACCCCGGCCTGGTCGTGGCGTGCATCGTGGGCGACGGCGAGGCCGAGACCGGACCACTGGCCGCGAGCTGGCATTCCAACAAGCTCCTCGACCCATCCCGCGACGGCGCGGTGCTGCCGATCCTGCACCTGAACGGTTACAAGATCGCCAACCCGACCGTCCTGGCCAGGATCCCGGAGAACGACCTGCTCAAGCTCATGGAGGGGTACGGCTACCGCCCCCACCTGGTCGGCCCCGACCACCAGGAGATGGCCGACACCCTCGACATCGTCTTCGACCAGATCGCCGAGTACGAACAGCGCCGATCCGACCGCCTCCCCATGATCATCATGCGTACGCCGAAGGGCTGGACCGGGCCCCGCGTCGTGGACGGCCTGCCGGTGGAGGGCACCTGGCGCGCCCATCAGGTGCCGCTGGCCAAAGTACGGGAGAACCCCGAGCACCTGGCGATGCTGGAGGAGTGGATGCGCTCCTACCGCCCCGAGGAGCTGTTCGACGACGACGGCCGGCCCGTCTCCGACGTTCTTCGAACGGTGCCGCAGGGAGATCGCCGGATGAGTGCCAGCCCCCATACCAATGGCGGTGCACTACTCGAACCTCTCAGGCTTCCGGACTTCCGCGAGCACGCGGTGGAAGTCAAGTCGCCCGCGACCCAGTTCAGCGAACCCACCCGAGTGCTGGGCGGCCTGCTGCGCGATGTGATCGCCGCCAATCCGCGTACCTTCCGGCTGATGGGCCCCGACGAGACCGACTCCAACCGGCTGTCGGCCGTGTTCGAGGTCACCGACCGGGCCTGGAACGCCCGCCTCGAACCGACCGACATGAACCTGGCGCCCGGCGGCCGGGTGATGGAGGTGCTCAGCGAGCACCTGTGCCAGGGCTGGCTGGAGGGCTACCTGCTGACGGGGCGGCACGGGCTGTTCAACTGCTATGAGGCGTTCATCCATATCATCGACGCCATGTTCAACCAGCACGCCAAGTGGCTGGAAACAGCGAAAGGCATCCCGTGGCGCCTGCCGGTGGCATCGCTGAACTATCTGCTGTCCTCGCACGTCTGGCGGCAGGACCACAACGGCTTCTCCCACCAGGACCCCGGCTTCCTGGACGTCGTGATCAACAAGAAGGCGTCCGTGGTGCGCGTCTACCTGCCCCCGGACGCCAACACGCTGCTGTCGGTCGGCGACCACTGCCTGCGCTCGCGCGACTACGTCAACGTCATCGTGGCCGGCAAACAACCGATCCTCGACCTGTTCACCATGGACGAGGCCATCGCCCACTGCACCCGCGGCCTGGGCATCCTGCCCTGGGCCTCCAACGATCAGGGCGAGGACCCCGACGTGGTGCTCGCCTGCGCCGGCGACGTCCCCACTCTGGAAACCCTGGCCGCCGCCGCCCTGCTCCACGAACACCTGCCCCAACTACGCGTACGCGTGATCAACGTCGTCGACCTCATGCGCCTGCAACCACCCTCAGAACACCCGCACGGCCTGCCCGACGCCGAATACGACACCCTGTTCACCACCGACAAGCCCGTCATCTTCAACTTCCACGGCTATCCCTCACTCATCCACCGCCTCACCTACCGCCGCCACGGCCACGCCCACCTGCACGTCCGCGGCTACAAGGAGGAAGGCACCACCACCACGCCCTTCGACATGGCCATGCTCAACGACATCGACCGCTACCACCTGGTCACCGATGTCATCGACCGCACCCCGGGGCTCGGCAGCGGTGCGGCTCACCTCCGCCAGTTGATGACGGACACGCGCCTGCGCGCCCGCGCCTACACGCGTGAACACGGCGAGGACGTCCCCGAAATCAGCGAGTGGACATGGCCGGCCTGATACCCAGCCGCTCAATGCCCGCCACCGTTCCAGCTGGTGGCGGGCACTTCCGTGGTCGAATCCATCTTCATGAGAGGTCTCAGAGCAGGGACGGCACGACGATGAGCGCCCCGAACAAGACAGTCGGCAGCGGGACTTTCAGCGCTATCGGAACAGGGCGTCGTCGACGGTGAAGCGGATGAACTCGCCCTCGGCCCACCGATCGGTGCCGGGCCACCAGCCGCCCGCCAAGTAGGCCGGAATGGTGAAACCGTCGAATTCGATCTCGCGCCCGCATTCCACCCCGAACACGTGGTCGCGGTACCGGCCCTCCCCGGGATCACCCCAGCGGGACATCGTGACGCGCTCCAGCGCGCCGCTGGGCGCGACGGTCAGGGTCACGTCGTGATCCTCGGTTCCCACGGGAAGGCTGGCGACGGCATGGCGGTCGTCGATCGGCTTCCACCGTATCCTCGGGTCGAGTGCGGCGGCGGGCGCCATGACGAACTCACATGCCAGCCGCCCGGCGGCGCTTCTGGTGATGTCCGGACCGGCACCCGACATCACGGGGATGAGGTCCAGCAGCCGCCAGCGCATCTCCCCCTCACCGGCGCGATACCGGTCGAACCCGTGCACGGGTAGCAATCCCAGGTAGGCAGTCGCCGACCACACGAAGCCCTCCATCGGCAGGAGTACCTGCTGGGCGCGGAAGTCGCGCCAGGTGCTGAGCCGGATGGAGCCGTGCATGTCCAGCACCACCGCACGCAGCAGGGGCGCTCCCGGAGCGATGGCGTGCAGCACCCAACGACGCGCCGGTTCCGGCAGGTGGCAGGCCTGCGCGGGGTCGAACTCCTGGGCGTCCTTGGTCTGCGCCTGCAGCAGGTCCCAGTCGCGGCAGGCGGTCTCGGTCATGTACGGCGGAGCGACGATGACACTCATGACCGCCTCCAGGGAGTCTGTACCACGGCCACCGGGCAGCAGGCGCGGTGCAGGACACCGTGGCTGACCGACCCGAGTGCCGCCGAGGCGAAGCCGCCCAGCCCGCGCGATCCAACTACCACGAGCGCCGCCTTCTCGGACGCCCTGGCCAGGACCGGGACCGGGTGCCCTGGGACGATCGACTCGATCACCTCGACGTCCGGATACTTCTCATGCCACGGCGCCAGGCGCAGCCGGATCTCCGCCACCTCCTCGCCCGGCACACCGGTCAGGAACGGGCCGTACCCCGCGGGATGTGGGGCGAGCCTCGGTGTCCTCTGGCCGTACACGACACGAACCGGCGCGCGCCGCGCCCCAGCCTGGTCCAGGGCGTATTCCAGTGCCGACTCCGCGAACAGGGAGCCGTCGAAGCCGACCACGATCTCCCGATGGCTGCCGGGGACGGGCATCCGGACGACGACCACCGGGCTGTGCGCGTGCCCGGCCAGGCCGAGACCCACCGAGCCCAGCACCAGCCCGGCGAACCCGCCGAGCCCTCTGCTGCCCACGACCACGCTGTCG
Organism: Nonomuraea sp. NPDC049158; assembly: GCF_040648335.1. Taxonomy (NCBI): domain Bacteria; kingdom Bacillati; phylum Actinomycetota; class Actinomycetes; order Streptosporangiales; family Streptosporangiaceae; genus Nonomuraea; species Nonomuraea sp. NPDC049158. The sequence continues at coordinate 181,262 of NZ_JBEZDM010000021.1, read as the reverse complement.
GCCGTCTCCGACTCGCCCTTCAGCCGCTCGATCACCGCGCCCGTGACCACAGCCGTCGAGACCTCCAGTTCGGGGGTGAGTCTCCGTATCTGCTCTGCGGCCTGGTCGAGCAGGTACGTGCACCGCTCAGTCAGAGTCTGCCGGCCACTGGCCCTGGTGGACGGATGCTCCGGCGCCCATGGCTCTCGCACGAGCACGATCCGCAGCGGAAGCCCCCTGCGGGAGGCGTCATCGGCGGCCCAGCCGAGCGCCGATCCGGCCGACGGCGATCCGTCCACGCCGACCACGATCGCTCTGCTCATCGTCATCCTCCTTCGGGTTTCTCCGCCCGGATGTGGCACCGAGGCCAAGAGGCCGAGCCACCCGGCCCTGGTGGGCGGCCGATCGCCGGGTCGAGGCCCCGCTCATCCCGAAGGCGTGCGTCGGGCCGCCGACGACGAGCAGGCCGAGCGACTCGATGTTCATGGCCTCTCCTCGCGGGGCCGGACGATCGCGACCGGGCAAGCGGCGTGGTGCAGTACGGCGTGACCGACCGAGCCCAGCACCGCGGAGGCGAAGCCGCCCAGCCCGCGCGACCCGACGACGACCAGGTCGGCCGTGGTCGCGGCGTTGATCAGGGCGCCGGCCGGGTGCTCCCACAGTTGCGCGTCGGTGATCTCGACGTCGGGGTTCTTCTCACGCCAGGGGACCACGCGCTCGCCGGCCATCCGGACCTCGTGCTGAAAGGCCTTCTCCAACAAGCTGTTGTAGGCGGCCGCGTACGGCGAGAAGATCGGCAGCTGCCAGGCATACAGGACATGCAGCCGCGCTTGCCGCGCCCGGGCCTGCTCGACGGCGTACTGCATGGCGGCTTCGGAGTGCTCGGACCCGTCGTAGCCGACGACGATCCGGCCGTGCTCTTCCTGGCCGGGCCCGCGTACGATCACGACCGGGCCCCGCGCGTGGCCGGCGACGGCCATGCTGACCGAGCCGAGCACCATGCCGCCGAAACCGCCGAGCCCCCGGCTGCCCAGCACCACGCTGTCGGCCGACGCGGACTCATCGATCAGATCGTCGATCACGTTCCCGGCACGCAGTTCCGTCGTCACCTCGACCCCACCGGCCAGCTCACGCGCCCGGTCGGCGGCGACCTCCAGCGCACCCGCGCAGTACTTCGTGCTGAACTCGCCGATCCCGTGCGGCCACTGCTCGCACACATGTACGAGCCGCAGGTCAAGCCCTCTGCGCCGCGCGTCGGCGGCGGCCCATTCCACCGCTGCTGTCGCCGGCGCGGACCCGTCCACACCGACCACGATCCGTCCGGTCATCACGCATCTCCTTCCAGAGCTCGAATCACGCCTCCAGCCTCGCGAAACAGGCGGCTGGCCGCCGGAGGACGAAGTCCCGAATCCGCGTGCCATTGGTCCCGAGGCGAGCCGACACGCAGGACCTTGATCGGGCTTCAGGGGCGGCCGAAAGGCAGCGATGGAATGGGACCTTCGTCCCTATTCAGGCCGACCCGTCCCGGCCAACGTGAAAGGTGAAGGCAACCAGGAGGCATGATGAAGGCGCTCATCTACCACGGTCCCGGCCAGCGGTCCTGGGAGGAGACTCCAGATCCGCGGCTGATCGAGCCCACCGACGCCATCGTCCGCGTGGACGCGGTCACCATCTGCGGCACCGACCTGCACATCCTCAAGGGCGACGTGCCCACGGTGGAGCCGGGCACGATCCTCGGCCACGAAGCGGTCGGCACCGTCACGGCGACCGGAAACTCGGTCAGCACCCTCAAGCCAGGAGACCGGGTGCTGGTGTCGTGCATCTCGGCGTGCGGGCGCTGCCGCTACTGCCGCGTCGGCATGTTCGGCCAATGCCTGGGCGGCGGCGGATGGATCCTCGGCCACCGCATCAACGGCACCCAAGCCGAACACGTACGCGTGCCATTCGCCGACACCTCCACCCACCGGCTGCCCGACGGCGTCACCGACGAGGCCGCGCTCATGCTCGCCGACATCCTGCCCACCGCCTACGAGGTCGGCGTGCTCAACGGCCGCGTCCAGCCCGGCGACACGGTCGTGATCGTCGGAGCCGGGCCGATCGGCCTGGCCGCGATCACCACCGCGCAGCTGTTCACGCCCAGCCACATCGTCGCCGTCGACCCCGCTCCCGCACGGCTGGAGGCCGCCAAGCGGCTCGGCGCGGACCTGATCGTAGGCGCGGGCGACGATCCGGCCGGCGCGATCGCCGAGTTGACCCGAGGGCTGGGCGCCGACGTCGCCATCGAAGCCGTCGGCCTCCCGGAAACCTTCGAACTGTGCACCCGCCTGGTGCGCCCCGGCGGCCACGTCGCCAACGTCGGCGTCCACGGCTCACCTGCCACCCTGCATCTCGAAGACCTGTGGATCCGCAACCTCACCATCACCACCGGCCTGGTCGACACCTACTCAACGCCGACCCTCCTGGAGATGATCGCCGCCGGACGGCTGGACCCCGCCAGGTTCATCACCCACCGCTTCGCCCTGCAGGACATGGCCGCCGCCTACGAGACGTTCGCCGACCCGGCGGCGACCGGAGCTCTCAAGGTGGTCCTGTCCCGCGGTTGACGCCGGTCCGGCCGCCGATCATCTCCAAGTTTTGGGGCTTCTGGCCCTGCCCGGTTAGCCACCGAGGGGCTGAAATGGAGAAGGGGGAATATACGATGCCTGATCTGATCGTGGTGGGTGTCGATGGTTCGGTGCCCGGATTCGACGCCGTGGCGTGGGCGGCCGACGACGCCTTTCGGATGCATGTGCCGCTGCGTACCGTCTGTGTGGTGGAAACCTGGCCGTACCAGGTGCCGCAGATTCCCGCACCTGAGTGGGACGAGGCGCTGATCGAGAACGCGCGGAAGGTCCTGGCACAAGCCGAGGAGATGGCGCGCGCACGCCAGCCAACCGTCGAGGTGACTACCGAGGTGATGACGGGAACACCGGCGGCCGTCCTTCGCGAGCAGGCCGGCGACGCGGTCGAACTGGTGGTCGGTAGCAGAGGGCTGGGTGGCTTCGCCGGGGCTGTACTTGGCTCGGTCAGCATGAACGTCGCGGGCCAGGTGCCGGTCCCGGTGGTCGTCGTCCGGCCAAGGGCCGCTGTGGCCCACGGTGAGATCGTCGTCGGTCTCGACGGCTCCCCTACGTGCGAGCCCGCCCTGGCCTATGCCTTCCGGCAGGCCGAACTGCGCGGAAGCACATTGCGGGCGGTATACGCCTGGGCCCTGCCGTTCGCCTTGGCCGCCGGCTTCTCCTGCGACTTCGAGGCGTTGCGTGAGGCCCAACAGCGCATCGCCGAGGAACAACTCACGTCGTGGCGGGAGAGATACCCACAGGTCAAGGTGATCGCGGACGTGCGGTGTGCCCACCCCGTCGATGCGCTCGCCGCCGCCGGTGACCGAGCCGACCTGCTGGTCGTCGGCTCGCATGGCAGGAGCGCGATCGGGTCGATCGTCCTTGGCTCGGTCAGCCGAGGCGTCTTGCACCACGCGCGCTGCACGGTGACGGTGGTGCGCGCCAAGGACGCGCCTACTCCTGCATGACGTCCGCTCTCTCGCCGCGCCAGGGAGGCCGAGTGAGCGGCGCGTTCAGGTCATCGACTCATGCCCGGTCTTGCCGGTATCTCGGTTGGACCTGGAATCACCACCATCCCGCGAAATCGGGTCGGTGACAGCGGTGGACTCGGCTCCCGTTTCGACGGTGACGTGCTGATCGGGCGGGAGCGGCGGCGCCGGGAGCAACGCCGGCGGGGTGAAGCGGCGCAGCCGGTTGGCATTGCCCACCACTGACAGCGACGACAGGGCCATCGCGGCGGCAGCGAAGACAGGGCTGAGCCGGATGCCGAGGAAGGGGTAGAGCACCCCCGCCGCGACCGGGATGCCGACCACGTTGTAGACGAACGCCAGGAACAGGTTCTGTCGGATATTGCGCATCGTGGTCCGTGACAGCCGTACCGCGGTAACCACTCCGCCGAGCGCGCCGGAGATCAACGTGATGTCGGAGGCCTCGATCGCCACGTCGGTACCGGTGCCGATGGCGAAGCCGACATCGGCCTGGGCCAGCGCGGGCGCGTCGTTGATGCCGTCGCCGACCATGCCGACCCTCGCCCCTTCTCCCTGCAGGCGGGCGATCTCGGCAGACTTGTGCGCGGGCAACACCTCGGCCAGCACCCGGGTGATGCCGACCTGGCGGGCGATGGCCTCGGCCGTCCGCCGGTTGTCCCCAGTGATCATCACTACCTGAAGTCCCAACCGTCGCAGAGTCGCGACGGCCTGGCGGGAGTCGTCCTTGGCGGTGTCGGCCACCGCGATCACCCCAGCGGGCTCGTCGTCTACGGCGACCATGATCGGGGTACGGCCCGCCCGGGCCAGGCGATCGGCCTCTTCCTCAAGCGCCGAGGTGTCGCCGAGCAGGCGCTTCCCGCCGACCAGCACACGACGCCCCTCGACGGTCGCCGCGATGCCCTGCCCGGTGACGGATTCGAACTCCGACGGCTCGGTGAGGATCAGGCCGCGCCCGGTCGCGCCCTCGACCACGGCCTGGCCCAGGGGGTGCTCGGAGGAACGTTCGGCACAGGCGGCCAGGCGTAGCACCTCATCGGCTGCCCAGTCGCCGTACGGAACGACGTCCGTGAGCGCCGGCCTGCCACGAGTGATGGTGCCGGTCTTGTCCAGGACAATCGTGTCGAGCCTGCACGCGGTTTCCAGGGCTTCGGCGTCGCGGATCAGGATGCCGGACTGAGCCCCCTTCCCGGTGCCCACCATGATCGAAAGTGGGGTGGCCAGCCCAAGCGCGCACGGACAGGCGATGATCAGTACGGCCACCGCCGCCACCAATGCCAGCGTCAACGCCGGAGCCGGTCCGGCGACGAACCACACGGCGAAAGTCACGATCGCGATGGCGATGACCACCGGGACGAAATAGCCGGACACCAGGTCGGCCAGCCGCTGGATCGGCGCACGGGAGGCTTGGGCGGCCTGGACCAGACGGACGATCTGAGCCAGCGCCGTTTCCGCGCCGACCTTCTCGGCCTTGAACGTGAACGATCCCGTCTGATTGACCGTCGCGCCCACCACCTCATCGCCCGGACCCTTGTCCACCGGGATCGACTCGCCGGTCACCATCGACTCATCCAGCGTCGAGCGTCCCTTCACGACGACCCCGTCGACCGGAACCTTCTCGCCCGGCCGTACAACCACCACATCGCCCGGCACCACGTCCGCGATCGGAATCTCGATCTCCGCACCGTCGCGCCGGACCCGGGCAGTCCTGGCCTGCAGTCCGATCAGCTTGCGGATCGCCTCGCCCGTGCCCGCCTTGGCCCGTACCTCCAGCAAACGGCCGAGCAGGATCAGCGTCAGGATGACCCCGACGGCCTCGTAATAGACGTCACGGACCCCCTCCGGCAGCAGGCCGGGCGCGACCGTGGCCAACAGGCTGTAGCAGAAGGCGGCACTCGTACCCAGCGTGATCAGGCTGTTCATGTCCGCCGAGCGGTGCCGCAGAGCGAGCCAGCCCACGCGATGGATCGGCCAGCCGGTATAGAACATCACCGGCGCGATCAGCGCGAGCTGCACCCAGTGGTTGAGCAGAAACTCCGGGATCCATCCCGCGCCGAAGAGCTCATGCGCCATGACGACGAACGCCACAGGCAGGGTCAGCACAGCCCCGACCAGGATCCGACGCGACAGGTCGGCGATCTCGGCACGCCGCTCCGTCGCCTCGACATCCTGCGAAGGCTGTTCAGCCAACGAAGGTGCGATACCCGCGGCGACATCGTGACCGCCGCCGGAGCCCGGTTCGACGATCAAGCGGCCGTGCACCATGTTCATCCCGCAGGCGAAGCCGTACTCCCCCGTATCGCCCGGCCGCAACTCCACTGTGGTCTTGGCGAAGGCAGGCAGCGCCCGGCTGACGCCGAAATCGGCGAACACCACCCGGGAGGTGCAATCACCGCTCTCTCTCCGGTTGAAGGTCAGCCGCACGGGGGTGCCCTGCCGTACCCGGATGATGTCCGGTGAGAAGCCGCCCCGCACGACGATCTCGATCTCCTGTACGCCGTCACGCAGTTCGGCCAGGCTGCTTTTCCTCGGCCCGACGAAGTACCAGCCGAGGAAACCCAGCAAGGCCAGGGAGATGCCGATCACGACCCAGCCGGTGGTGGTCACGGCCGCCCTGCCCTCTTGTGGTCGTCGCTCTGATGGTCATGCCGCGTGTCGCCGTCGTGGCCGCTCATGGATCCCATCATCATGATCGGGCAGCCCAGCAGGACGACCACGAGCAGGACCGTACTCGGCGGGGCACCGGCCCAGACGGCCGCGATCGCGGCCACGGCGGCGACAGCCGCCATGATCAGGTGCTGCTTCATCATGACGGCCTCCGTGGGTTGTCGCGTGCATGCCGTTGGCGAATCGGCCCCGGGACCGTCATCACGAACGCGATGAGCACGAGGATCCTGAGAACGACGAGGACGGGGGATCAGCGAAATACCAAGCACGTCGGTTTCTCTCCGTCCTTCTCTACTACGCTTTCACTAGCATGTGACGGAGACTTCGCCGGTGGCTATGGCAGAACGTCCTGATGATAAGGGTCGAAAGTCCCGCTAGCCCGATACTACTGGTCGTAGTAGATGCGAACGAAGCACTTCGTTGCCGAAGCCACACGCCGGATCTCGATGAGTGCGCAGGGGCCATCAATGACGTCGTCGTCCCACTCCTGGCGCAAGAAGACGCTGATCCACCATCGCCGCCAAGCCATCGGCGATCTCCGCGCCCGTCCCCTCCGCAGACGCACCCCGGCCCAGCCACCCCGATCGGATGGCGTTGGTCCCGGGGGATGGAGGCCCAACGGCCCTGGTCCTGGCCACGGACTGAGCACCACGTTGGAAGCAGGACACCTGCAGGAGTGGAGGAGCGAGATGAGACCTTCGATAACGGCCGCAATCGCCGCCGGGGCGTTGCTCGCCGCCGCCGTCGGCGGGGCCGCCCTCGCCACCGCCGACCACCAGCCCACCGCAACCGCTGCGGGATGGCAGCAGACCGGCTGGCCGATGGGTGGGATGCACCGAGTCACGTTGGACAACGAGGCCGACTACCTGGCCCAGATGGTGCCGCATCACCAGGAGGCGGTCGAGGCGGCCGGCCAGCTGCGGCGTTCGGGCCGGGCCGAGATGCGCGCTATGGGCGCTTCCATCGTCAAGACGCAGACTGCCGAGATCGCCACCATGAAAGCATGGCTGGCCAAGTGGTACCCGGGCCGCGCGGCCGCGAGTTACCGGCCGATGATGCGCGATCTGTCCCAGCTGTCGGGCGATGCACTGGATAGAACGTTTCTCGAGGACATGATCGGCCACCACATGGCAGCGGTGATGATGTCGCAGCAACTACTCATGCACGGCCGCAGCCAGCACCAGGAGATCACCGGCTTCGCACGCACCGTACGCGACACCCAGCACGCCGAGATCTTCCAGATGCAGCAGTATCTGACCGACTGGTTCGACGGGCGCCGGCGGATGCCCTACGGACCGTGAGGACCGCTCGCGCGCAGCGACACCCTGACGGCGGCGCCTCTGCCAGTTGGGCCAGAGCGGCTTGTTAGCCCCGGGCTCGGCTGGCGTGGGCCGAGCCCGGGACTGGGGCTGTATCCAGCCGGGGGGCGCCATTCCCGTCGGCCAGACCGATGCCCGCGGCCCCTTGTTCCGTGGGCCGTCGTCCGTGAGATGAAAAAAGCCGCCTCGGAAGGCTTCCGGGCGGCGTCGTCTCTTTGCGAGGGATCACCCGGAATCCGGACCCAGGAGCTCAGGAAGCAGTTCGAGCAACTTCGCGTAGGTCACTGCGCTGCCTTCCTGTTGTGGTGGACGCTGTCCACGGTAGCCGGATGATCGCGACGGGTGCCACGTATTTTCCGCCGGGGATGTCGAGGCCGCGCGGACGGCTTCGACATATTGGATACCGAGACACATGGAGGCCACCGGTGAAGTACCTCATCCTGATCTACAGCAACCCGACGAGCAGGGCGGTCTGGGAGACCCTGAACGACGAGCAGCGCATGAACTTCGGGCGCGGCCATATGTCCTTCACCGAGGAGCTGGCCGCGTCCGGCGAGCTGATCGTTTCGGAGGGGCTGGCCGATGTGTCGACGGCCAAGCGGGTCTCGGTACGCGAGGGCAGGACGATGACGAGCGATGGGCCGTTCGCCGAGGTGAAGGAGCATTTGGCCGGGTTCTACCTGATCGAGTGCGACAGCGAGGAACGGGCGGTGGAGCTGGCCGCGAAGGTGCCCGACGCGGCCTTCAACGAGGTGGAGGTACGGCCGATCTTCGACATGAAGGTGCTTGAGCTGTAGCAGGCCTTGAACCGTGGGAGGGGCTTGAGCTGTAGGAGGAACCAGCGGCAGGGGTGGCGGCGGGCTGGGATGATGCTGAAGGTGACCAAGGAATCCCCGGCCCCGCGCCGCCGCGTGCTGCTCGGCTCGCTGGCCGGTGCCGCCGTGGTGGCCGTGCTGGCGGTTGCCGCGCTGGCGAACCAGGACGAGCCCGCCGGACGAGCCGCGGCCACTCCGGTGACCAGGAGCTCACATGATTCGCCCACTGCGGCGGCTCCCACCGGCAGACCCGAAGCGACCGCCAGCCCCACTCCGACGAGTTCGGTGCAGGTCTGGGAAGGGCCGACTCCGCCACCCGTCGATCCGAACCTGTCCAAGGGCTCGGCGCAGGCGCCGGTCACGATCGTCGAGTTCGGCGACTTCAAGTGTCCCAACTGCCGCCGCTTCGCCCAGCGAATAGCACCCGTGCTGAAGAGCCGCTACCTCGACACCGGCATCGTGCGGATGTTCTGGCGCGACTACCCGATCAGGGGACGCGACTCCGTACGCGCCGCCGTCGCCGCCCGCGCCGCGTCCCGGCAGGGCCGGTTCTGGGAATTCCACGACTCCCTGTACGCGGGTGAGCGGCCCCGCCTCACCGACGCCGACCTGCGCTCCGTGGCCGCCAAGATCGGACTCGACCTGGGCAGGTTCGACGCCGACCGCCGCGACGAGTCCGTACGCCAGGTCGTGGACGGCGACCTCGGCTTCGCGGCCGAGCTCGGCCTGCCCGGCACGCCCGCGTTCCTGATCAACGGTGAGGTGCTGTTCGGCGCCCAGCCGGTGGCCGCGTTCGAGAAGGCGATCGAGAAGGCCCGCCGCGGCGGATGAGCGGCATCGGCTATGCCGCCGCGTTCCTGGGCGGCCTGTTCTCGCTGGTCAGCCCGTGTGGGGCGCTGCTGATCCCGGCGTTCTTCGCCTACGCGTTCCCGGGCCATCGCCGGTTGGCCAGCCGCACCCTGCTGTTCTATGTGGGGCTGTGCGCCGTGCTGGTGCCGATGGGGATGGGGTCGGCGCAGGTCAGCCGCCTGTTCTACGGCCATCAGGAGCTCCTGGTCATGGTCGCCGGCTGGGCGCTGATCGGGCTGGGCGTGCTGCAGGTGGCCGGTCAGGGCTGGACGATCGGGCCCTTGGAGCGGCTGAAGGGGCACGTTCGAGGTGATTCGGCGGGGGCCGTGCTGGTTCTGGGGGCGGTGTCCGGGCTGGCGGGGTTCTGCGCGGGGCCGGTGCTGGGGGCGGTGCTCACGGTCGCGGCGGCCTCCGGCGACGGGCTGCGCGGAGCGGTGCTGCTGGCCCTCTACGCGGCGGGCATGGCGGCCCCGTTGTTCCTGCTCGCGGGCCTGTGGCAGCGCTACGACCTCGGCGGCCGGCGCTGGCTGCGCGGTCGCGGACTGCGGCTGGGACGGCTGCGGTTGCACACCACCTCACTGCTGTCCGGGCTGGTCTTCGGCGGGCTCGGGGTGCTGTTCCTGCTCTCCGACGGCACCCGCGGGCTGGCCCCGCCGATCCCCGAATCCTGGGAAGCCGGGCTGGAGGACCTCGCTGCGGCCGCCCAGGACGTACTGCCGGACCTGCTCGTCGTCGGGATCGCGGCGCTCACCGTGGCCGCCCTCACCGCGTGGCGTCTCAGACGCCGCTGACCGTCACGCTCAAAACGTGCGACGGCCGGCAAGGGGTCACTTGCCGCGCATCACCGCCGGCTCATGGCGGCGCAGCATGCGGGCGACCAGGAAGGCGCAGACGACCGCGAGGATGGCCAGGACGCTCATGTCCAGGAACCAGGTGCCGAAGTCCTGGCTCCACAGGGGGTCCGGCGGATCCTGGACGTGCGGGATGAGCTGCCCCACGTCGAGCGTGCCCGCCAGCGCGGCCAGCGCCCAGCGAGCCGGTACGAGCCAGGAGATCTGCTCCATCACCGGCTTGCCGTCCAGGTGCACCAGCGCCCCGCAGAAGACCAGCTGGATCAGGGTGACGAGCACGAGCAGCGGCATGGTCATCTCGCTGGTCTTGGCCAGCGCGGAGATGAGCAGGCCCACGGTCATCGCGGTGAACGACAACAGCGCGACGGCGAGCGAGAGCTCGATCATCGGCGTGGTGAACACTCCCTTGTCGTACGTCGCGACATTCAGCATCGCCACGTAGGTCAACACGACGCCCTGTGTCACCGTGATCAGGCCGAGCACGAGCAGCTTGGAGCAGAGGTAGGCCGATCTGGACAGCCCGACCGCGCGTTCTCGTTGATAGATGGCGCGTTCCTTGACCAGTTCGCGCACCGAGTTCGCGGCGCCGGTGAGACAGCCGCCGATGCACAGGATCAGCAGCAGGTTCGCCGCGTTGCCGTTGCTGTTCGGCCGGCCCATCAGGTCGCCGGTCGGGACGACGCGGGCCAGCAGGCCCATCACGATCGGCAGGGCGATGGTGATGCCGAGGAACAGCCGGTCCGCCACGATGCCCCGGCAGTAGCGGCGTACCAGCGTGCTGAGCTGCTCGGGCCAGCTCTGCGGTTTCGGCGGAAGCTCTCGCTGTACGGGACGTCCCGTCGAAACCGGCTCGATCATGTCGGCCGCGATGTACGTCTGGTACGGCGACGACCGCGCGTACTCGCCGGCCCAATCCTTGCTCGCGTCGTCGAACGCCAGGAAGACGTCCGCCCAGTCGGTGAAGCCGAGGAACGGCAGCGCCTCCTCGGGCGGACCGAAGTAGGCGATCTTCCCGCCCGGCGCCATCACCAGAAGCCGGTCACAGATATCCAGATTGGCGACGCTGTGGGTGACGACGGCGACAGTACGGCCGTCGTCGGCCAGACCCCGCAGCATCTGCATCACCGACTTGTCCAGCCCCGGGTCCAGACCGGAGGTCGGCTCGTCGAGGAACAGCAAGGACGGCTTGGTCAGCAACTCCAGGGCGACGCTGACCCGCTTGCGCTGGCCGCCGGACAGCGAGGAGATGCGGTTGTTCTTGCGATTTTCGAGCCCGAGCTGCTGGAGGACCTCGTCCACCCGCGCCTTCCGCTCGTGCTGCCTGGTGTCGTCGGGAAAGCGTAATTCCGCGGCGTAGATGAGGGCGCGGCGTACGGTGAGCTGGCTGTGCAGGATGTCGTCCTGCGGCACGAGGCCGATCCGTGAGCGCAGCTCGGCGTAGTCGCGGTAGAGATCGCGCCCGTCGTAGGTGACCATGCCCTGGTCTGCGGGGCGCAGCCCGGTGAGCGCGCGTAGCAGGGTGGACTTGCCCGAGCCGCTGGGGCCGATGATCGCCAGCAGGCACTTCTCGCCGACCGGAAACGACACATGGTCCAGGAGCACCTTGCCGCCCCCGACGGTGACGGTGAGGTCGTGCGCCTGGAGGCAGACCTCGCCGGTGTCGGCGTACTCCATGAGCGTGTCGCCCACGAGCTGGAACGTCGACGTCCCGATGCCGATGAGATCGTCCGGTGAGACGCGGGCCCGCTGAACGTGCCGGCCGTTGACGTACGTGCCGAAGCGGCTCCCCACGTCGACGATCTCGTGGACGCCGCCGGCGATCCGGAGCTCGGCGTGCCGGCGCGATACCCGCAGATCGTTGACCACCACATCGTTCTCGGGAGCCCGGCCGATGCGGACGACCTGCGCGCCGTCGAGACTCCTGACGGCGGCCGGCGCACGCCACTGCCCGGAGTGCGGGAAGCGGACCGTAGGTGTCGGCTGGAGCTCGGGTGCGCCGCCTCCGTCCACGGGGACGGTACGGAAGCTGACGAGCCCGCCCTCCGACGGGTGCCCGAGGCCGATCCTGGTTCCCGGACCGACGATGACCCGCTGGACGCGGTGGCCGCTCACGTACGTGCCGTTGCTGCTGCCCGAGTCCTCCAGGATCCACTGACCGCCCTCGAAGCGCAGCATGGCATGCGTACGCGAGACGTGATCGGCGTCGATGACCACATCCGACCCCGGGTCACGGCCTAACCGGTACGAACGCCCCGGATCGAGAGTCACCGGTGTGTCATGGCCTTCGACGACAAGCTGCGTCACGAGACCGCCTTTCCCACAGGAGCGAGAGGTGACGTGAGCGACTCTCCGTCGAGCCTCAAAATGGTTGACCGCAGACAGGATCCCCGAAAAGCGGCCGGGCCGCGAGCCTGCGGCGCTCACACCCGCCGGCGGGCGCGGAAACCCGCTGCCTTGGCGCGGTTGCCGCACTCGTGCATGTCGCACCAGCGCCGCGACGACCCGCGCGAGGCGTCGACGTACAGGCGGGTGCACACCTCTCCCCCGCATTCCTTGATCTGTACGATCTGCGGCCCGCCGAGCAGCTGGACCGCCTCCCTGGCGACCGTGGAGAGGGCCGCGGCGAGATCCCCCGAACGCTCGACCCGCCCGGCGTCGTTCAGCAGCACGGACGCCGGCGGCCCGGCGGCGACCCGGTTGACCAGCCGCCGATCGTCCGCCGCCACACCGGCCCCATCGGCAGCGGACCGGTCAACAGCCCCGCCGAGCCGGTCAATGGCGTCCCCCGCCGCCGGCCGACAGAGCGCCAGCCGGTAGAGGGCCTCCCGCAACGTCTTCCCCGCCGTGAGATCGGCGTCGCCGGCCACAGGCGGCACGTCGAGAATGCCCGCCTCGACCGTCCACCGCGCCAGGTCCGCCGGCTCGCGCAGCAGGTCACGCCGGTCCGACCGGCGGTGTTGCACGGTGCCCGCCAGGTCGAGCCCCAGATTGCCGCTGATGAAGGTGAAGCTCGTCACACCCCCATAGTAACCATGTTGACAGGTTATGCGAGAGCACGGAACAGTGACATAACCGGGTTAAGGGGTTATGGAGGGGTGTGCCGTGGCGGTCAGCGTTATGGAGACCAGGAGTAAGGCGCCGGCCCTCATGCCGTCCCTGTTCGTGGTGATGTGGAGCAGTGCCTTCATCGCGGGAGTGATCGGCGTCGGGGCGGCGCCGCCGTTGCTGCTGACGTTCGCCAGGTTCGCGCTGGCGGGGCTGTTGCTGGGCGGGTTCGCGCTGGCCGTACGGGCGCCGTGGCCGCGCGGCCGGCGGCTGGCGCACGTGGTGGTGTCCGGGATTCTGGTCCAGGCGGTGCAGTTCGGCGCGTTCTACTCCGCGATCGGCCTGCATGTGCCCGCCGCGGTCGTGGCGCTGGTGCAGGGCCTCAACCCGGTGGTGATCGCGCTGGTGGCCGGGCGGCTGCTGGGTGAGCGGGTGAGCCCGCGCCAGTGGGTGGGCTTCGGGCTCGGCGCGGCCGGGGTGGGGCTGGCGGTGGCGGACCGGTTGAGCTTCTCTCTGACCGGGGTGGCGCTCTGCGTGGTCGGGCTGCTGGGGTTGAGCCTGGGCACGGTCTACCACAAGCGGTTCGCCGCGGACATGGACGTGCGAACGGGCACCGCGACGCAGTTCCTGGTCGGCGCGCCGCTGATGGGGCTGGCCTCGCTGGTGCTCGAGACGCCGCGGGTGACGGACTGGGGCGCCTTCTCCGGCGCCGTGGGCTGGCTGGTGCTGGTCAACTCGATCGGCGCGTTCCTGCTGCTCAACACCATGCTGAAGAACGCGCCCGCGAGCCGGGTGAGCACGATGTTCTTCCTCACCCCGGCGGTCACCGCGGTGATGGCGTGGCTCCTCGTCGGTCAGTCGCTGCATCCGCTGGCCGTCGCGGGCCTGCTGGTCGGCGGCGCCGGCGTGCTGCTGGCCAACCGGCGCTGAGCCTCAGCCCGGCATGAGCGGCGTCATCCCGGCCGCCTCAGCCCGGCATGAGCGGCGTCATGCCGGGCGCCTCAGCCCGGCATGGAGCTGGTCCACGGCACCCCCGCGCGGGTCTCCGGGGTCTCGATGCGGAAGCGGGGCAGCGACTCGGGGAAGTTCTCCCTGATGTAGCCCACGAGATGTTCGCGTACGTCGCACTTGAGGTCCCAGGCGGAGGGCGAGTCGGCGGCGCTCATCAGCGCCCGCAGCTCGACCAGCCCGTTCGGCAGCACGTCGGTGACCTGGAGCGTCCAGTCCTTCTGGTCCCACAGCGGGCTCTCCTGGATGAACCGATAGAGCTCTTCGCGCAGCTTGCCGATCGGTATCGACCAGTCGACGCGCAGGAACACCACGGCGAGGACCTGGCTGCCGTGGCGGGTCCAGTTCTCGAACGGGTTCTGGGTGAAGTAGGACACGGGCAGGACCAGGCGCCGCTCGTCCCACAGGCGTACCACGACGTAGGTGAGCGTGAGCTCCTCGATCCTGCCCCACTCATCGTTGACCACGACCACGTCGTCGAGGCGCAGCGCGTCGCTGAAGGCGAGCTGGAGCCCGGCCAGCATGTTGCCGATGGTCGGCTGGGCGGCGATACCGACGATGGCGCCGGCGATGCCCGCCGAGGCGAGCAGCCCGGCGCCCAGCGCGCGGACCTGCGGGAAGGAGAAGAGCATGGTGCCGATCGCCAGTACGACGATGGTCACGGCGGCGACGCGGCGGACCAGCCCGATCTGGGTCATGATCCGCCGTGCCCGGCGATTGCGCTCCCCCTTGACCAGGACCAGCCGGTCCAGAACGACGTCCGTGAGGGCATAGCTGGCCTGGACGATCAGCCAGGTGACGCAGGCGATGGTGACCAGGCCGAGCACCCGGTCGATCGTGCCGCCGAGCTCGCGCTGGCGGACGCTCGCGCCGATCATCCCCGGCGAGAACACCAGGTTGGTCGCCACCACGACCCCCACCGAGAACGCCGCCCAGGTGCAGTGCTCCACCAGGTGCCGGGCGAGCGCCCATTTGCGGCCCGCCCTGACCAGCAGCCTCCTGACCACCTCCACCACGAGAATGGAGCCCGCCACCGAGATGGCGAGAATGAGCCAGTCGGTCGGCGACTGCACGTTCATGCCCCCTATGTCTTAAAAGGTCTCGTCAAATGTCACATTGCCCTCAACAGCCACTTGGTATGCGGAGACACGCCGTTCGAAGAAGTTGGCCAGCTCCTGGACGTCCTGCAGCTCCATGAATCCGAACGGGTTGGCGGTGCCGTACCTCTGGGGCAGCCCGAGCCGGGCCAGCCGCTGGTCGGCGACATATTGAAGATAGTCGCGCATCTGCTCGACGCTCATGCCGGGCATGCCGTCGCCGCACAGATCGCGGGCGAAGGCCAACTCGGCGGCGACGGCCTCCTCGATCATGCGGGTGACCTGCTCCCCCAGCTTGTCGTCGAACAGCTCGGGCTCCTCGGCCCGCACGGTGTCGACGACGCTGAAGGCGAACTCCATGTGCATGGACTCGTCGCGGAACACCCAGTTGGTGCCGGTGGCCAGCCCGCCGAGCAGGCCCCGCGACCGGAACCAGTATACGTAGGCGAACGCTCCGTAGAAGAAGAGCCCTTCGATGCAGGCGGCGAAGCAGATCAGGTTGAGCAGGAACTGCCGCCGCTCGTCCGCGGTCTCCAGCCGCCGCAGGCCGTTGATCGAGTCGATCCACCGGAAGCAGAACTCCGCCTTGTCCCTGATGGACGGGATGTGCTCCACGGCGGCGAACGCCTTGACCCGTTCCTCCAGGTCAGGCAGGTACGTGTCGAGCAGCGTCAGGTAGAACTGCACGTGTACGGCCTCCTCGAACAGCTGCCTGCTGAGGTAGAGGCGCGCTTCGGGGGCGTTGACGTGCTGATAGAGGTTGAGCACGAGGTTGTTGGCCACGATGGAGTCGCCGGTGGCGAAGAAGGCGACCAGCCGGTTGATCAGGTGGCGCTCCTGCGGCGTCATCCTGGCCAGGTCGGCGAGGTCGGAGTGCAGCTCCACCTCCTCGACGGTCCAGGTGTTGCGGATCGCGGCGCGATAGCGCTCGTAGAAGTCCGGGTAACGCATGGGGCGCAGGGTCAGGTCCATGCCAGGGTCGAGCAGCATTGCGGGGGTCTCCGTTCGAGGGGCTACTACTGGCAGGCTTCGCAGGTTTCCGGGTTCTCCAAGGAGCAGGCGACGGCGTCGAGCGCGATCGTCGTCTGGGCGATCCGGGTGGCCGGGCGCGAGCGCAGGTAGTAGGTGGTCTTCAGGCCCTGCTTCCAGGCATAGGCGTACATCGAGGACAGCTTCCCGATCGTCGGGCTGGCCATGAACAGGTTGAGCGACTGCGACTGGTCGATGTACGGCTGGCGGGCCGCGGCCAGGTCGATGAGCGCCTTCTGCGGCAGCTCCCAGGCCGTGCGGTACAAGGTCTTGAGGTCGTCGGGGAGGCCGGCGATGTCCTGGACCGAGCCGTCCGCCCGCTTGAGGTCGTCGCGCATCCGCTGCGTCCACAGCCCGCGGGCCTGCAGGTCGGCCACCAGGTAGCGGTTGACCTGGAGGAACTCCCCTGACAGCGTCTCGCGCTTGAACACGTTGGACACCTGCGGCTCGATGCACTCGTAGCACCCGGCGATGGAGGCGATGGTCGCGGTCGGGGCGATGGCGACCATCAGCGAGTTACGCAGCCCGGTCGCGGCGATCTTCGCGCGCAGCTCCGCCCAGCGCGGCCACGCGGCGGCGCCGTAGTGGTCGGGGTGCAGGACGCCGCCCGCCGCCCTGGTCTCCTCGTACGACGGATGCCGGCCGCGCTCCACGGCCAGGTCGGCGGAGGTGTCGTAGGCGGCCAGCGCGATCTCCTCGGCGACGCGGGTCGACAGCCCGAGCGCCTCGGGCGAGTCGAACGGCAGCCTGAGCGCGAAGAAGACGTCGGCCAGGCCCATCACGCCGAGCCCGATCGGCCGCCAGCGCTTGTTGGCCGCCTCGGCCTGGGCGGTCGGGTAGAAGCCCAGGTCGATGGTCCGGTCCAGGAAGCGCACCGCCGTACGGACGGTGGTGCGCAGCCGGGCCCAGTCGACGCCCTCGGCGGTCAGGTGGGCGGCGAGGTTGATCGAGCCGAGGTTGCACACCGCCGTCTCGCCGTCGCTGGTGACCTCGAGGATCTCGGTGCACAGGTTGGACAGGTGGATGACGTTCTCGGGCCGGGCCGTCTGGTTGGAGGTGCGGTTGGCGGCGTCCTTGAAGGTCATCCAGCCGTTGCCGGTCTGGGCGAGAGTACGCATCATCCGGCCGTAGAGGCTCCGGGCGGGCAGCTGCCGGACGTAGCGGCCGTCGGCCTCGTAGGCGCGGTAGGCGCGGGTGAACGCCTCGCCGTACAGGTCGGTGAGGTCGGGGACCTCCTTGGGGTCGAACAGCGACCAGACCTCGTCGGCCTCCACCCGCCGCATGAACTCGTCCGGCACCCAGTTGGCCAGGTTGAGGTTGTGCGTACGCCGGGCGTCCTCGCCCGTGTTGTCACGCAGCTCCAGGAACTCCTCGACGTCGGCGTGCCAGGTCTCCAGGTAGACGCAGGCCGCGCCCTTGCGGCGGCCGCCCTGGTTGACGGCGGCGACGGAGGAGTCGAGCGTACGCAGCCAGGGCACGATGCCGTTGGAGTGCCCGTTGGTGCCCCTGATGAGGGATCCGCGCGAGCGCACCCGGGTCCACGAGATGCCGATGCCCCCGGCGTACTTCGACAGCCTGGCCACCTGCCCGTAGCGGTCGTAGATCGACTCGAGCTCGTCGCGCGGCGAGTCGAGCAGGAAGCACGACGACAGCTGCGGCCGGCGCGAACCCGAGTTGAACAGCGTCGGCGAGCTCGGCAGGTACGACAGCGTGGACATGAGGCCGTACAGCTCGGCGGCCTCGGCGACCGTCTCCGACAGACCGCAGGCCACGCGCAGCAGGAAGTGCTGCGGCCGTTCGAGCACCGTCCGCGACTCCGGGTGCCGCAGCAGGTAGCGGTCATAGACCGTACGCAGGCCGAAGTACTCGAAGCGGTCGTCCGCCTCGCCGGAGACGAGCGCGTCGAGCTCGGCGGCGTGCGCGCCGACGAACGCGGCGAGCGAGTCCTGGATCAGCCCGGCGGCGTGGGTGGCGGCGATGGACTCGGAGAAGGTCCGCACGCCGTGCCCGGCCGCCTCGTCGGCGATCTCCTCGGCCAGGAGCCGGGCGGCGAGCCGGGAGTTCGCCGGATCGGTGATCACCCGGGCGGCGGCCTCCTCGATCGCCAGCCGCCGGTCAATGGCGACCGGCCGACCATCAGTCTCAATGATCTGCGTCACGTGCTCTCTCCTCGCGAGCTCATCCCCGTGAGGGCGCGCGAGAGCACGACGGCCCTGGAATCCCCGGCCGCGACGCCCCCGGCCCTCCCTCGAGGCCATGGACACTTCGATGGGCGGAGCCGGCCGGCTCCCCCAACGTCACCGGCAGGTCTTCGGGCTCGCGGGCATGGTCGAGGCTTCCTACTGGCCGTCGCTTCCCGGAAGTCTCCAGTGCTCGTGACGGCGGTCGTTCCCGCTCACCGCTGCGGGGCAGCCCCGGAATCGCACCGGGTTCCCTTTTGCTCCGCCCCGAGGGGCGAACCAGCGACGAGCAGGATCCTACATCTAGTGGCCGTTGGCGCAACTACCCCAGCATGTTGTGTCGCCCGCGTCGAGCATGCCCAGATCGCGGAGCACCGCCCTGGTCCTGCCGATCTCCGAGGCCAGCCACTGTTCGAAGTCGTCGCCGCTGAGCGGGAGCGAGGTCCATCCCTCCGCCCGGCAGGCCGCCCGCCACGAGTCGGACCCCGTGACCTCGTCGCAGAGCCGGATGGCGATGGCCTTCCCGTCGTCGGACATGCCCTCGGGCCCCACGGCCGCGCACCAGTCGGCGAAGTCCACCCGTACCCCGCACTCCAGCAGGCTCGGCGCCTCGATGCCGTCCACCCGGCGCGCGCTGGAGACGGCGAGCACCCTGACCAGGCCCTTGCCGATGGCGCGGCGCCAGTCCGCGAGCGTGCCGGTCGCCGCGGCGGCCTTGCCGCCCAGGAGCGCGGCCGCAGCCTCCTCGCTGCCGGGAAAGCCGGTGTAGTCGACCTGCCGGGTGTCGGCGCCGAGACCCTTGGCGATCAGCCCGAACAGCAGGTGGTCGGGCTCGCCCTGCGGTCCGCCCGTCAGCGGCGTGCGGTCGGGGTGGGCGACCAGTTGCGCGCCGAACTGGTCGAAGGTGGCGAACTTGGAGTGGGCGGGCACCACCACCACCTCGATCTGGCCGGTGAGCCGGGCCAGCGGCGTGGCGGTGTCGAGCAGCGACAGCCCGTTGTTGAGCTCGGTCGCGGCCAGCGCGGGCAGCCCGGTGACGGTGATCCGGGTGACGGGCGGGGTGCCGGAGACCGGGAAACCGGCGTCGCGGGCGGTCTTGACGAGCGCTTTGGTGACGCGGGCCCAGCGTCCGGCGCCGGGGACGATCGCGAAGCGCCCCGAGAGGCCGGCCGCGCTGACGGCACGTCCGCCGAGGCTCCCCTCCGTGCCACATCCTGTCGCGCAGGCCGCCACCGCCAGCCCGAGCGCGAAGAACCCCCGTCGGCGCATGGCGTCCTCCCCTCGCACCCCATTAACTACCCCACGTCACTGACACTTAACGCACTGTTACACATCAGGGTTGTGATTATCTGGGATCACGAAAAGTCGGGAAGAACTATGAAGTTTTCTCGCCCACACCGACGAGCAGGTACGACGGCAGCGAGGGCTCGCTGACCAGCCTGGGCCGGTCGGGCCGCCAGTCCGGGGCGTGCACCAGGCCCGGCTCGACCAGCGCGAAGTCCCCGAAGAACGCCCGGATCTCCCTCGGCGTCCGGTCGGTGCCGGCCCCGGCCGGCGTGGGCCGGCGCAGCGGCGTGGCGCCCTCGTCGAACCGCCCCCGCGAGGTCGCGTGGGTGAGCACCAGGTAGCTGCCGGGCGCCACCGCCTCGCGCAGCCTGGTCACCATCTTGCCCGGGTCGCGGGCGTCCGGGATGAAGTGCAGGATCGAGACCAGCAGGACGCCCACCGGCTCGTGCAGGTCGAGGAAGCGGGACGCCTGTGCCAGCACCTCGTCGGGGTCGAGCAGGTCGGCCTGGACGAAGACGGCCCGGCCCGCCTCCTCCAGCAGCGCCCTGGCGTGCGTGGCGACGACCGGGTCACGGTCGACGTAGACGACTTTCGCCTCCGGCGCCACCTCGTGCACGTTGCCCTGGGTCGGCAGCCCGCTGCCCAGATCGAGGAACTGGCGGATGCCCGCGTCCGCCAGGTGGCGGACCGCACGCTGGAGGAAGGCCCGGTTGGCACGCGCCAGCAGGACGGCTTGCGGGATCAGTGCCGCAAGCCGGTCGATCGCCTCGCGGTCGACGGCGTAGTTGTCTGTGCCGCCGAGCATGTAATCGTACATTCGTGCGAGATTTGGCGTCTGAGCATGAAACTCGGGCACAGTTTCGATCTTAAGTCCTGCCGGTCCACTTATCACGGGCTATGTGCCTATTGTGGCCGCCGTGTCGTAGCAGTTACTCGACTGTGACGCTCTTAGCCAAATTGCGCGGCTTATCCACATCACGCTCGAGTGCCACGGCGGCGTGGTAAGCCAGCAGCTGCAGCGGGATCGTGAGCAGGATCGGGTCCAGCTCGATCTCGTTCTTCGGCACCACGATGACGTCGTCGGCCAGCTTGGCGTCGGGTTCGCGGTGGCCCACCATGAGCACCTTGCCGCCGCGGGCGCGGATCTCGCCGAGCGTGGTGAGGTTCTTGTCGAGCAGTTCGTCGTCGGGGACGATGGCCACCGTCGGCATCTCGGGGCCGATGAGCGCGAGGGGCCCGTGCTTGAGCTCACTGGCCGGATAGGCCTCGGCGTGCACGTAGGAGATCTCCTTGAGCTTCTGCGCGCCTTCGCGGGCCACGGGATAACCGCGGACCCGGCCGACGAACATCATGCTCGGATAGTTCGCGTACTTCTTCGCCAGCTCGGCGATCTTGTCGCCCTGCGCCAGGATCTCCTCGATCTGGCCGGGCAGCCTGCGCAGGCCTTCGCAGACGCGGCGGCCGTCGGCGGGCGAGAGGTCGTGCACCCGGCCGAAGTGCAGCGCGAGCAGCGCGAACGCCAGCGACGTCGAGGTGAACGCCTTGGTCGAGGCGACCGAGACCTCGGGCCCGGCGTGCAGGTAGACGCCGCCGTCGACCTCGCGGGCGATGGCGCTGCCGACCGCGTTGACGATGCCGATGACCCGGCCGCCCTTGCGCTTGAGCTCCTGTACGGCCGCGAGCGTGTCGTAGGTCTCCCCCGACTGGCTGATCGCGACGTAGAGCGTGTCGGGGTCGACGACCGGGTTGCGGTAGCGGAACTCGCTGGCCGGCTCGGCGTCGGCCGGGATGCGGGCCAGCTCCTCGATCAGCTGCGCGCCGATCTGGCCGGAGTAGTAGGCCGAGCCGCAGCCGATGATCTTCACCCGGCGGAAGGAGCGGGTCTCGCGGGCGTCCATGTTCAGGCCGCCCAGGTGCGCGATGTGGAAGCGCTCGTCGAGCCGGCCGCTCATGGTGCGCGAGACCGTGTCGGGCTGCTCGGAGATCTCCTTGAGCAGGTAGTGCTCGTAGCCGCCGGTGTCGTAGTGCCCGGCGTCCCAGTCGACGGTCAGCGGCTCCTTGGCGGTCTCGCGCGCGTCGCTGGCGAAGGTGTGGAACCCGTCGGCCTTGAGCACGGCCAGCTCGCCGTCCTCCAGGTGCACGACCTGGCGGGTGTAGCGGACCAGCGCGGCCACGTCGGAGGCGGCGAACATCTCCTTCTCGCCGATGCCGAGCACGATCGGGCTGCCGTTGCGGGCCACGACCACCTCGCCGGGCCGCTCACCGTCGACGACCGCGATGCCGTACGTGCCGACGATGCTCTTGAGCGCCTTGCGTACGGCCTCCTCCAGCGTGTCGGTCTCCTCGACCGTGCGGGCGATCAGGTGCGCGAGCACCTCGGTGTCGGTCTCGGAGACGAACTCCGCCCCGTCGGCGGTCAGCTTGGCGCGCAGCTCGTCGGCGTTCTCGATGATGCCGTTGTGCACGACCGCGATCCGCTCGTCGGACGACAGGTGCGGGTGCGCGTTGACGTCGCTGGGCACGCCGTGCGTGGCCCACCGCGTGTGACCGATGCCGAGGGCGCCCTTGAACCTGGGGGGTACGACCTTCGCCAGGTCGGCGACCCGGCCTTTGACCTTGCGTACCTTGAGCCCCTTGTTGGACACGACGACGCCGGCCGAGTCATAGCCTCGGTACTCCAGCCGTTGCAGCCCTTCCAGCAGGATGGGCGCCGCATCCTTCGACCCGACATAGGCCACGATTCCGCACATACGACGCTCTCCTCTGCTTTTGGGCTTTTCTACTGTTTTGTCCGCTTTTATCCGTACACGATCCTGCGCAGTTGCCGGAGCGACAGCTCCGGCGGCGCCACCCGGCGCCCGCGCAGTTCCGCGGCGACCCTGGGGAAGATCTCGTCGTTGGTCAGACCGCGAGACTTCAACTCCCCGTGACGCCGCCGTACGAACTCCTCGACCGGCTCGGAGAAGTACGACAGCACGTCGGCCACCACGCGCGCCGCCTCACCGGGACCGAGACCACTGGTCCTGACGAGGTGGGCGACGAGGTCTTCGTAGGGATGCCGTGCCAGGGACACAGACGAGGACACTACGCAGCTGGGATGCGACACGCTAATATTCTGCCCGAAATCGGGCAGGATATGAGCTAAAGCACCGCCAACCGACCCCATCCTTTACCGAGACGGCGGCAGGCGAAGGCTCCGGCCGCCGCACCGAGGCCGACGAGGACGGCCGCGGGGCCCACCGTGGCGGACACGTCGCCGCGCACGGCGGCCTGCAACATGGTCGTCGCCCAGTAGCCCGGCGAGGCCGGGGCGATGGCCTGCGCCCATGACGGCATCAGCGCGTACGGCACCAATGCCCCGCCCAGTGCGCTGACCGACAGGGCGCCGATGTTGCAGAGCGTGCTGAGCTCGCCATGGCTGCGTACCACCGCGGCGAGCGCCGTACCCACACCGAGGAGGGCGAAGCACCACGCGGCGACGGCCAGCCCGAGCGGCCAGATCGGCCCCGTCGGCCGCATGCCCACCGCGAAGACCCCGTAGACCAGCAGGACGACCTGCTGGACGGCCAGGATGGCGAAGACCGGCAGGGTCTTGCCGATGATCAGCTCAGGCACGCGCGCCCGGGTCGCCCTGATCCGGTCCCAGGTGTGCCAGACGCGCTCGGTCAGCACGGCGGTCGCCACGTCGGCCATCGACAGCACCGAGAACATCACCAGCAGCCCGGTCACCACCTGCGCGGGCTGACCGAGCATCGACTTGAAGACCAGCATGAGCACCATCGGCATCACCAGGTAGCTGACCAGGTGGGCGGGGTCGCGCCTGCGCAGGAGCACGTTGTGCCCGACCAGCACCGCGATGCGATGAAGCGAGTCACGCGGTATGGCCCGGCTCCTTCCGCTCTTTCCTCTCCCCCGAAGGGGGTGCTCCTCCCAAGGGACCTCAACCACGACGGACCGTCACAGAGATCGAGACGCTCGTATCATCACGCGACATCGGACAGCTCCTTGTAGTCGTGTCGTCACGCGACATCGGACAGCTCCTTGTAGAGGTCGTCGAGCGACGGCTGGCGGATGTCGATGCCGCGTACCGGCCGGTCGAGGCCGCGCAGCAGCTCGGCGAGCGTGGCCGTGGGGTCGGCCGTGGTGACGACGAACTCCTCGTCGTCGAGGATCACCCGCACCTCGCCCGGCAGGCCCTTGAGCAGTTCCTCGCCGGTGCCTCTGGCGATCACCCTGCCGCTCTTGGCGACCGCGATCGTGGCGGCCAACTCGGTCAGCTCGGGCAGGTAGTGGGTGGCGTACACGACCGTGGCGCCCTTCTCGGCCCGGCGGCGGACGGCCGCGAGAAGGGCGGCTCGCGTCTCGGGGTCGGCGCCGACCGTCGGCTCGTCGAGCAGCAGGACGGCCGGGTCGGCGACCAGCGCGGTGGCGGCCTGGGTGCGGCGCTGCTGGCCGCCGGACAGGACGCTCACCCGCCGGTCCAGCTCGTTCGTCAGCAGCATCTCCTCGGCGATCCGGTCGATGGCCCGCTTGAGCGCCTGGCGGCGCAGCCCGGCCAGGCCACCGAAGAAGCGCAGGGTCTCGCGGACGGTGACGCTCGGGTAGAGCGCGAGCTGCTGCGGCGCGACCCCCAGCTGCCCGTCGATCACCACATGTCCCGCCTCGGGCCCGATGAGGCCCGAGGCGATCTCGAAGAAGGTCGTCTTGCCGGCGCCGTTGTGCCCCACCAGACCCGCGATCTCCCCCGGCACCACCTCCAGGCAGAAGCCGTCCAGCGCGGCCACCTCATTGAAGCGTTTGACGAGTCCCGTCGCCTTGAGCATGCCCCCACTCCCTTCCAGTCTACCTTGTAGACTGCTCTACACCGTAGACTGAGGCGGTGCGGAAACTCAAGACCGAGCGGCAACCGGAGATCCTCGACGCCGCCCTCGCGATCGCCGACGAACGCGGACTCGACGCCCTGACCATGCGAGCGGTCGCCGAACGCATCGGCCTGACACCCATGGCCCTTTACGGATATTTCCGCAACAAGGATGAGCTGCTGGACGGGCTCGTCGGGCGACTGCTGACCACCCTCCCGATGAGCCCGCCCGGCGAGTCGTGGGACCAGCGGCTGAGCGCGTTCGCATGGGCCACCAGGAGGCTGGCCCGGGAGCATCCCGGCGTCTTCCCGCTGCTGTTCGCCCGGCCCTCGGTCACGCCCGACGCGGTACGGGTGGTGGACTGGATCTACCAGGCGCTGATCGACGCGGGGGTGCCCGACGCCGAGGTGCCGCGCATCGAGCGCATGGTCAGCACGTTCGTGCTCGGCTTCGCGACGTCCGAGGCGAACGGGCGGTTCTCGGCGGCCGGCCACGACGCCCGCTCACGCCGGGCCCGGGGGGACTTCCCTGCGCATCAACGACTGATGCCCCACCTCGACTCGCCGGCCGACCTGGACGCGGAATTCGCCGCCGACCTCGCGGACCTCGTCCGTATCATCCGCCCCGCCTGACCCATCTCTTTCGGCGACATGGTTACGCTCGGTGTTTTCACCGTCGCGTTCCGTTCCGCTGTGTGGGGGTCCTCATGTTGCTGTGGGTCGTCGTCGGTCTCACCGCGTCCACCGTCGCCCTGCCCGGACTGCCCGGACTGCCCGACCTGCCGGACCTGCCGAACCTGGGCGGCGTTGGGCATCGGGCTGACATGACCCGCCAGGGCGACTTCACGGCGGCGGCGCGGGAGTTCGGAGTGCCGGAGAGCGTGCTGCTGGGCGTGTCGTACCTGGAGTCCAGATGGAACGCGAACAGCGGATCACCCAGCGTGGCCGGCGGCTACGGCCCCATGCACCTCGTGGACGCACTGGACGCACCTGGAGGCACGCACCTCGTGGACGCGCCCGCCGTAACCCAAGACACGCACCTCGTGGACCCGCCCGCCGAGCCTGGAAGCAGTCACCTCGTGGACGCGCCAAGCGCACCTGGAGGCAGGAATCTCGTGGACGCGCCGGGCGTACCTGGACGCGTGCGAGACGGGGCGTCCGCGCGGGAGGCGACGCTGCGGCTCGCGGGGCGCCTCACCGGACTGACGCCCGCGCGACTGCGCGCCGATCCCGCCGCCAACATCCGCGGCGGCGCCGCTCTCCTCGCGTCCTACCAGCGACGGCCCAGCACGAACCCCGCCGACTGGTACGACGCGGTCGCCCGCTACTCGGGCGCACCCGACCTGAACGCGGCCCGCGCCTTCGCCGACGAGGTGTTCGCGGTGATCCGCGAGGGAGCCACCCACCGCACGGACGACGGCCAGCCGGTACGGCTCACGGCCATCCCCACCCTCCGCCCACCGGCCCATCTACGCCCACCCGCCCCCCTCCGCCCAGCCACCCGCCTCATCGCTCTATGGGGCCTCACCCCACTCGACCCCGGCGCGACCCATTTGGCAGCAGCACGTGGAGCGGACGGCCACCCCTCAACCTCACCGAAGACCACTGGAGGCTCCTCGGCGGCATCCGAAATCGCCAACGCCAACTACCCGCCCCCACTCCCGCTCCCGGACCCAGCCCCGACTCCGGCCACGACCACGACCGATGTGACAAAACCCCGCCCCAACGTGGCACAACCCATCGCCGACCAGGCACAACCTGCGGCCCCAGAAGACCAGCCACCGACACCCGGAACCGGCACGGGCCATCCGGCACCCCCGACCCCGCACACAAACACGGCGAACGTCGAATGCCCCGCCTCACTGGCCTGCGAGTGGATGCCCGCCGCCTACAAACGCACCGGCAAGGACGACTACGGCAACCACGACACCCTGAATGGGCCGCGACGCATCGACTACATCGTGATCCACGACACCGAGGGCACCTACGAAGGCGTCCCGTCGATGGTGAACGACCCGGAGTACGTGAGCTGGCACTACACGATCCGCTCCAGCGACGGACATGTCGCCCAGCACGTACGTACGAAGGACATCGCCTGGCATGCCGGCAACTGGGATATCAACTCCCGCTCCATCGGCATCGAACACGAGGGCTACCTGGCCAGCGGCGGCACCTGGTACACGGAGGCGATGTACCGTTCGTCAGCCAAACTGGTGAAATATCTGGCCGCCAAACACCACATCCCCCTCGACCGCGCCCACATACTCGGCCACGACAACGTCCCGGGCCCCAACCCCGAAACGCTCCCGTCCATGCATGAGGACCCGGGACCGTACTGGAACTGGGCCCACTATTTCGACCTGATGGGCAGCCCACTCAGAAAGGCCAAGAAGGGCAACTCGATCATCATCCGCCCCACCTACGCCACCAACCAACCACATTTCACCGGCTGCACCGCCAACCCCACCAAACCGGCCGAAGATGAAGCCGAAGCCAACGACGCCGCTGAGCCCGCCGAGCCCGCCGACCCCATCGAGCCTCCCAAGCCCGCAAACTCCACCAAGCTCGCCAAATCCCCCAAGCCCGCTAACCCCACCGAGCTCGCCAACTCCGCCAAGCCCACCAAATCGGCTAAGTCCACCGACCCCTGTCCCCCGCACGGCGCCTCAGCGGTCTTTCTGCGAACAGAACCGCGCGAGGACGCCCCTCTCGTGGACGACATCGGCAAACGCGTCGGCAAGCCCAGCACGTACAGCGTCTACGACCACAGTGCCCGCGCCTCGACCGGCCAGCGGTACGCCGTGGCGGGCCGGAAGGGCGACTGGACGGCCATCTGGTACCTAGGCAGCAAGGCCTGGTTCTACAACCCCGCCGCCGCCCCCACCGCCATCCCGGCGAGGGGCCCGCTCGTCACCCCCCGCAGAAAACACATCAAGGTGTACGGCCGCGCATACCCCGAAAAGTCCGCCTACCGCGGCACCGTCGCCTACCAGCCCTCAACCCCGCTCGACTACGTCATCCGCCCCGGCCAGTACTACTCGCTCGGCCTCACGCTGCCCGGCTCCTACCACGCGACGAACTCCTTCAACCCGGCCAACCACGTCACCGTCACGGGCAAGGACCGCTACCGCCAGATCCAGTTCGGCCACCGCGTCATGTTCGTCATGGCCAGGGACGTCCGCATAACCCACCGAACCCCACCCGCCCACCTGACCCACCAACACCCACGCGCCCATGTGACCCATCGACCCCCACCCGCCCGTCCGATCCACCGACACCCACGCACCGATGTGACCCACCGGCCCTCGGCCGGGCGTGTGACCCACCGAACTCCACCCGCTGCCTGACCCGCTGAACCCCACCCGCCACGTGACCCGCCAAATCTCACCCGCACACCCGCTGGCCGCGCACGCGCACTCCCCGAAGGCGATATGGTTTTCCCGTGGCCGGTACGTCGCCGGAAACACGCGGAAGTGGCTCAGTGGTAGAGCATCACCTTGCCAAGGTGAGGGTCGCGGGTTCGAATCCCGTCTTCCGCTCGGAGTTCAATCTCCTGGTGGAGTGGCCGAGAGGCGAGGCAGCGGCCTGCAAAGCCGTCTACACGGGTTCAAATCCCGTCTCCACCTCGGTCGCTGGACAGCGGACCCTCCCGGGTCCGCTAAAGTTAAGTGTGGCACCACGCGGAAGTGGCTCAGTGGTAGAGCATCACCTTGCCAAGGTGAGGGTCGCGGGTTCGAATCCCGTCTTCCGCTCGGAGTTCAAGTAACTCGATAAGGACGATTAGCTCAGCGGGAGAGCGCTTCCCTGACACGGAAGAGGTCACTGGTTCAATCCCAGTATCGTCCACCAGGCTCACAGCAGATCAGGCCCGACCTGGTCACATATGAGTTAAGGCCCCAGCTCACGGCACATGCCGAGGGTCTGGGGCTTCTTGTTGTTCCGGGTTGATCATGGTTGTTGTCAGCACCGGTGCTGACGTTGTGCCGACCCTCGACAGCGGCCTCTCCGAGTGAGGGTTGCGCCGACCTGGGCCGACGGTCGCGGAGTCGAGCAAAGTGTGGCAAAGCTCCAGCGGAAGTATCGATCATGAAGTTGACCTTCCTGGGCAAGGAGATGTCCGGGGATCAGCCCCCGGCCCTATGCGCCACCGACCGGGGCACCATCGTGGTGCAAGGATGGAAGATCACAGACCCTGAGGCCCTCGAAACCCGCCCGGAGGTCCACCCGCCGAGGCACCGCCATCCAGCGGACCCGGATCGTGACCGAGCCCTTGAGTGCCTACATCAAATGGGCCATGACCATCGACCCGCAGAACATCGAGGCAGGCGAGGACATCCGCTATCGGCCCCGGCACCAGGCCGCCGACATCCACTTGCCCGAAGAAGAGGACTACTGGCTGCTCGACGCGGACACCATGGTCCTCAGCTTGTTCATGCCGGACGGCTCCTCAGGAGGCTTCGCCCTGGCCTCTGATTCCGGCCTGCTTCAGCGATGCCGCACGGCGCGAGACCAGGTCTGGGCGAGGGCCATTCCCTACGCTCAGTACGTCGCCTAACCGCTCCAGTGTCTACGCCAGCGCGGCAGGCCCGCGAGGCACTCGGTGCACGCCTGAGAGACATCCGCAGGGATGCCGGGCTGTCAGGCGTCGAGCTGGCGACCCTGGCAGGCCGGCACTCCTCCAAGGTCTCTCGCATCGAGTACGGCAAGCGCAACGCCTCCGAGGACGATCTACGGGCGTGGTGCCGGCACTGCCGCGCGGAAGATCAGCTAGCCGAACTGGTGGCCACTCTCCGGGCCTGGCTCTCGTAAGACCTCAGACGGCTGGTTCCGTCACCGTAGCGCATAGCTCAACTGGCAGAGCAGCGGATTGTTAATCCGCGAGTCCTTGGTTCTGGTCCGGGCACGCCAGCTTAGTCCTAAAGCATTACTCCATGGCGGACAATGACGAGCGCTATGGCCGCCAACGGGCCACAAACAGCACACGATAGGTACAGCAGGTTTCGCTCGCGTTCCATAAAGGAACGACCCTCGTTCGCAAACCGCTCAAACGAATGAAAGGGAGTACTGCCGGATGGCCGGTAAAGGCTCAGCCACGAAGACGAACGCGGTTCGCCGCAATAAGCAGCCCAGCGAAGGCCCCCGACCCGCGAGCCGGGGGCTCTGGTCCTGCCCGGCGTCGCACCCAGATGGTGCGGCCACAGGGTGCCGTTGCCGGCGGCCTCGGGCGAGCCGCGCATGATGCGGGTCAATGCGATTCCCGTGGCGATGGGGAAGCCGACCGCTTCCTCCCGTGCCGCGGCAACCGGTCCGGCGCTCAGGGAACGAGGATGATCTTGCCGAGAGCGGTGCGGTTGGCGGACTCGGACAGCTCTATGGCCGCCGCCACCTCGGTGAGCGGGAAACGAGCGGCGATCTTCGCGGTGAGCTTCCCGTCGCGCAGCAACCCGAAGACGTGCGAGAGATCGGTACGCAGGCGCGCCAGGAACGCCTCGCGCTTGGCCGAGCCAGGCTTGCCGGCGCCCGCCCAGATGTCGTAGAAGCTCGCGTGCCTGCCCGTGGGCAGGTAGTTCCAGAACGCGAGCTTGCTCAGCAGCACCAGGAAGCTGAGCAACACGGGAGTCTTGTCGTCAAGCTTGCTCGCGATGCTGTACGAGACTAGCGTCCCCGTACGGCTGAGCAGCCGGTACGAAAGGTCGACGCTCGCGCCCCCGAGGTGATCGAACACAGCGTCCACACCGCTGGGGGCCAGCTGCCGCACTCTGGCCGCCAGGTCGGGGTCTCGATAGTCGATCGGTTCCGCCCCCAGCGCCATGAGCGCCTCGTGATGCCGCGGACCGGCCGTGCCGATCACCCGCGCGCCCGCCTGCCGGGCGAGTTGCACCAGGATGCTGCCCACCCCGCCGCTGGCACCCAGTACGAGCACCGTCTGCCCGGCCCGTACCTTCGCCCGGCCATGCAGCATCTGGTAGGCGGTTGTCCCGTTGACGACCAGCGTCTCCGCCTCGTCGGCGGCGATCCCGTCGGGTACCTCGACCAGTTCGGCGGCCGCCAGCAGGACCGCCGTGGCCCAGGCACCGGTCTTGGTCAGCGCGGCGACCCGCCGGCCGACCAGCGCGGGATCCACGCCGGGCCCGGCGGCTTCGACGATGCCGACGAGATCGTAACCGGGCACGAACGGGAACTTGGGCTGGCCGTAGTAGCGGCCCCGGCGCATCGCGCTCTCGGCGAACGACACGGCGGTCGACTCGACGCGCACCATGACCTGGCCGGTGGCGGGCCGCGGCAGCACTCGCTGGACCAGCCGCAGACCGGACACTTCGACCTTGCCCGGCAAGACCACCTCGGTAGTGGTCACCGTCGCCTCGGCGGCGGGGTTCGTCCCTGTCATAGTCGACTCCTGGGTTCGCGATCGTGCATCGCACCGTTAATGCCCGTAACTATGCACCTGTGCGTCGAACTGCGTCAACCTATAACTAAAGTGAGATGCTGACAGCGACTTGCCGTGGCCGCGTTCAGCACCCGCCCCAACCCAACCGCCGGAACGGCCCCGGCCCCACGGCGAGGGACGAGGGCTGACGGCGATGACTTCCGTGCCGCTGGCGGCGCTGATCCCGGCGCCCCTGGGGAAAGCAGTCTGAGCAGCGCCACGACGCGTAAAGTCCGTTACTCTCCGTCGCAGGCATGCCTGCCCATCAGCAATCGCATGGCCGTTACACTGCGATGATGAGTAGCGAACCGCGGGCGATGAATCGGCGTGAACGACTGCGAACCCAGACGCTCCAGGAGATCAGGGACGCCTCGTTCGAGATCATCGACGCGGACGGCCTGCACGCGCTCTCGATCGCGGCGCTGGCACGAAGCATGGGGATGTCCGCGCCCGCGGTCTACCGCTATTTCCCGTCGCGCGACGCGCTGGTGGCGCACCTGACCACCCTGGCCTACGAGCAGCTGCTGGCGGCGATGAGTCAAGCCGTGGCCGGCGGCAGACGGGCGCCGCACACGCGGGTGCGGCTACTGGTCGCCGCGTACCGGGACTGGGCGCTGCGACACCCACGGCGCTACGGGATGCTGTTCGGCGAGCGGACCGCCGACCTGCCCGGCGAGGCCGGCACCCGAACCCCGCTGGATCAAGCGATGGCGCTGCTCATCGACCTGCTGATCGCCACGTCGGGCAGCGCACCGGCGGAGAGCGCCGGCGGCGACCAGACCCTGGACGGGCAGCTACGGTCATGGGCTCGCATCCAGGGACGGCCGGACATCAGTCCCCGCGTCGCCAGTGCCGCCATCCTCATCTGGACCCGAGTCCACGGGATCGTGAGCCTCGAACTCACCGGCATGCTCGACGACCATCCCCTCGACGCGCAGCGGCTGATCCGTCTCGAGATCGACAGCGCCCTCCAGCAGCTGGCCCCCAGCGCGAACTAATCGGCCTTCCGGACCTCGAGCGCGTCGGCGGCTGTCTCCAGTGCGGCGAGGTGCTCGTCGACCGAGCGGAGCCCCGCCCGCATGGTGTCGATGGCGAGGTGGGTGGCTCCGGACTCCTGCCACCGCCGGGCCACCGCGCGCAGCTCCTCCGCGTCGCCCGTCCAGCTGACCCGGCCCTCCATGCCGAGCGTGGCGGGGTCGCGGCCCGCCTGCGTGGCGGCCTCCGCGACCAGGGCCTTGGCCTCGTCGAGCTTCGGCCCCGGAGACATCTGCGGGAACCAGCCGTCGGCCAGGCGTCCGGCGCGGCGGTACGCCGGGGGCGACTGCGCGCCGAACCAGACGGGGATCGGCCGCTGCACGGGCAGCGGCGCCAGCCCCGCGCCGGTCACCCGGTCGAAGGTGCCCTCGAACGTGAGCGACGGCTCGGTCCACAACCGGCGCAGCAACGCGACCTGCTCGTCGACGCGCTTGCCTCGGGTGCTGAAGTCCTGGCCGAGGGCTTCGTACTCCACCCGGTTCCAGCCCAGTCCCACGCCCAGCCGGAACCGGCCGGAGGTGAGCAGGTCGACCTCCGCCGCCTGCTTGGCCACCAGGGCCGTCTGCCGCTGGGGCAGGATGATGATGCCCGTGACGAGCTCCAGCGAGGTCAGCGCGGCGAGGTAGCCGAACATGACCATCGGCTCGTGGAAGGTGGTCCGTACGTCGTAGGGGCCGTCCCAGCCCTGGTGGACCGCCGGATCGGCGCCTACGACGTGGTCATAGGCCAGCACATGCCGGAACCCGAGCTCCTCCGCCCGCTGTCCGTAGGCCCGTACGGCGCCCACGTCGGCACCGAGCTCGGTCTGGGGAAAGACGACACCGATCCGCATGCGTGGCTCCCGTCAAGATCCGGCGACTCCTGAACATCATCGTGTACCCGGTGTCGATCACCCGAATACGACACAGGAGTCGCCGGTCCTCGACGGTCAGTCCACCTCCGCGACCGCCCGGCCGAACTGGGCCGAGTACAGCCGGGCGTAGGCGCCCTCCGCGGCCAGCAGCGACGCGTGCGTGCCCTGCTCGACGATCCGCCCGTTCTCCATGACCAGGATCAGGCTGGCGTCGCGGATCGTGGACAGCCGGTGGGCGATCACGAAGCTGGTACGCCCCTCGCGCAGCGAGTTCATCGCCCGCTGGATGAGCACCTCGGTCCGGGTGTCGACCGAGCTGGTGGCCTCGTCCAGGATCAGGATCGCCGGCTCGGACAGGAACGCGCGGGCGATCGTGATCAGCTGTGTCTCGCCCGCGCTGACCGTCGCGCCCTCCTCGTCGATCACCGTGTCGTAGCCGTCGGGCAGCGTGTGCGCGATGCGGTCGACGTGCGCGGCCTCCGCGGCGGCCTCGATCTGTTCGCGCGTGGCGCCCTCCGACCCGTAGCCGATGTTCTCCGCGATCGTGCCGCCGAACAGCCAGGTGTCCTGCAGCACCATGCCCATGTTGTCGCGCAGCTCTTCTCTGGACATCTGCGCGATGTCGACGCCGTCGAGCGTGATACGGCCGCCGGTCACCTCGTAGAAGCGCATGATGAGGTTGACCAGCGTCGTCTTGCCCGCTCCCGTGGGGCCGACGATGGCCACGGTCTGGCCGGGTTCGACGGTCAGCGACAGGTTCTCGATCAGCGGCCGGTCCGGCGCGTAGCGGAAGGACACGTTCTCGATTGCCACCCGGCCCCTGACCTGCTCGGGCCGCGCGGGCTTGGCGGGCTCCGCGGACTGCTCCGGAGCCTCCAGCAGCTCGAAGACCCGTTCGGCCGAGGCGACGCCCGACTGGACCAGGGTCGCCATGCCGGCCACCTGGGTCAGCGGCTGGCTGAACTGCCTGGAGTACTGGATGAAGGCCTGCACGTTGCCCAGCGAGATCGAGCCCGAGGCCACGTTGAGCCCGCCCACCACGGCGACCAGCACGTAGTTGATGTTGCCGATGAACATCATCGCCGGCTGGATGAGCCCGGAGATGAACTGCGCGCGGAAGCTGGAGGCGAACAGGGCCTGGTTGTGCTCGTCGAAGGTCTCGGCGACCTCCTTCTGCCTGCCGAACACCTTGACCAGCGTGTGCCCACCGAACATCTCCTCGATGTGGCCGTTGAGCTTGCCCGTCGAGGACCACTGCTTGATGAACTGCGGCTGCGACCGCTTTCCGATGACCGTCGTGACGTAGACCGACAGCGGCACCGTGACCAGCGCGATGAGCGCCAGGAGCGGCGAGATCCAGAACATCATCACCAGCACGCCCACGACCGTCAGCACCGACGAGATGAGCTGGCTCATCGTCTGCTGCAGCGTCTGCGCGATGTTGTCGGTGTCGTTGGTGGCGCGGCTGAGGATCTCGCCGCGCGGCTGGCCGTCGAAGTAGCTCAGCGGCAGCCGCGCCAGCTTGGCCTCGATCTGCTCGCGCAGCCGGGACGCCGCCCGCTGTACGACGATCGTGGTCAGCCGGAACTGCACGATCCCGAGCAGCGCCGCCACCAGGTAGAGCGCCAGCACCCAGCCCAGCACCTGGGCCAGCGCGGTGAAGTCGATGCCCTGGCCGGGCACCACGCTCATCGCCGACACCATGTCGGCGAACGTGCCCTGGCCCCTGGCGCGCAGCCCCGCCACGGCCTGCTCCTTGGTGATCCCGGCGGGCAGCTGGGTGCCGATGATGCCCGAGAAGATCAGGTCCGTGGCGTGGCCGAGGATCTTGGGGCCGGTCACGGTCAGCGCGACGCTGACCGTTCCGAGGGCCAGGATGACGGCCAGCAGCGCGCGCTCGGGGTTCAGCAGCCGCAGCAGGCGGCGTAACGAACCGCCGAAGTCGTGCGCTTTCTCGGCTGGTCCGGCCATCATCCGGCCTGGCCCGAAAGCGGGCGTGGGGCGGCGCGCGGGCGTCTGGGTGGTCATGAACCCTCCTTCCTTGATCGCATAACGCTCGGTCGCATGACCAAGGTGCTGTGTATGGTGCCGCGCACGGCGATGAGCTCGGTCATGCCGCGGCCTCCTGTTCGGTGAGCTGGGACAGCACGATCTCCCGATAGGTCGGGCAGGTGTCCATGAGCTCGGCGTGGTCGCCGCTGCCGACCACGCGGCCGTCGTCGAGCACGATGATGCGGTCGGCGTCGCGGATCGTGTTCACCCGCTGGGCCACGATGACGATCGTGGCGTCGGTGATCTCCTGGGCCAGCGCGGCCCGCAGCCGGGCGTCGGTGGCGTAGTCGAGGGCGGAGAAGGAGTCGTCGAACAGGTAGATCTCGGGCCGGTGCACCAGCGTCCTGGCGATGGCCAGGCGTTGGCGCTGGCCGCCGGAGACGTTCGTGCCGCCCTGGGCGATCGGCTCGTCCAGGCCCTCGGGCATCGCCTCGACGAACTCGCGGGCCTGCGCCACGTCAAGGGCCTGCCACAGCTCCTCGTCGGTCGCGTCCGGCCTGCCGTACCGCAGGTTGGAGGCGATCGTGCCGGAGAAGAGGTAGGGCGACTGCGGGACCAGGCCGACCGCCCGGGAGAGCGCGGCCGGGTCGAGGTCTCGTACGCTGACGCCGTCGACCAGCACCTCGCCGGCGGTCGCGTCGAACAGGCGCGGGATGAGGTTGAGCAACGTCGTCTTGCCGCTGCCCGTACTGCCGATGATCGCGGTCGTACGGCCCGGCCGCGCCGCGAAGCTCACCTCGCACAGCACCGGCTCGTCGGCGCCCGGGTAGCGGAAGTCCACGGACCGCAGCTCCAGCTCACCGAGGTGACTCTCCGGGACGACGGGGGTGGCCGGCGGGTGGACGGTCGGCTCGGTGCCGAGGACCTCCTCGATGCGCTCGGCGCAGACCTCGGCGCGAGGGATCATCATGAACATGAACATCGCCATCATCACCGACATGAGGATCTGCATCAGGTAGGAGATGACCGCGGTCAGCGCGCCCACCTCCATGCTCCCGTCGGCGATGCGATGGCCGCCGAACCACACCACGGCGACGCTGGACACGTTCACCACCAGCATGACCGTGGGGAACATCAGCGCCATCAGCCGCCCGACCCGCAGCGACACGTCGGTCAGCCGGTCGTTGGCCACCGCGAAACGCTCACGCTCGAACCGGTCGCGGACGAAGGCCCTGATGACCCGGATGCCGGTGATCTGCTCGCGCAGCACCTGGTTGATCCGGTCGATGCGCTCCTGCATCGTGCGGAAGAGCGGACGCATGCGCATCACGATCACGCCCACGATGACGAGCAGTACGGGCAGTACGACGAGCAGCAGCGACGACAGCGTCGCGTCATGGCGCAGCGCCAGCACGATCCCGCCGACGCACATGATCGGCGCGGCCACCATCATCGTGAACGTCAACAGCACGAGCAGCTGGATCTGCTGCACGTCGTTGGTGGTCCGGGTGATCAGGGACGGCGGGCCGAACCGGTTGACCTCCTGGGTGGAGAAGTCCTGGACCCGATGGAAGATCGCGGCCCGTAAGTCCCGGCCCAGGGCCATCGAGGTCCGGGCGCCGTAGTAGACGGCCACGATCGAGCAGATGATCTGGATGAGCGTCACACCGAGCATCACCAGCCCGACACGGGCGATGTATCCGGTGTCACCCTTGACGACGCCGTTGTCGATGATGTCGGCGTTGAGGGAGGGCAGATAGAGCGTGGCCAGCGTCTGCACGAACTGGAAGAGGACGACGAGCGTGATCTCTTTCCCGTACGGCCTGAGCTGTGCCCGCAAGAGACGGAGCAGCATCAAGAAGCGCTTTCTGTCGAAGGATTGGGGGAAGGCCGCAGCAGCAGCCCGTCGAGCAGAACGGAGACGATCTCCGCGTCGTCCATGTCGCCGAACTCGCCGCCCTGGCCGAAACCGCGATGCACACTCACCGCGATCAACATGAGGAGCAGCTGTGCCGTGGCCTCGGGAGAGCGGCGCAACCGGGCGCGGTCGGGCTCGAGCAGAGCGGTGACCGCGGCCAGTATCTGACGCCGGCTGTCCAGCATCCGCTCGCGGAACTCGACGTCGTCGACCATCATCTCCTTGGGCCCGGTGATGAGGTTGGCGTTGGCGTTCATTCCCGCCCGCAGCATCGTGACCGCCTCGCGCAGCCGCTCGCGCAGCTCGGTCCGCGTGCCGATGGAGGTCAGCGCGTCCACCGCCGACTTCGGGTCGAACGCGCTCATCACCGCCGCCCGCACCAGCGAGGCCTTGTCGGGGAAGACCCCGAAGATCGTGCCCTCGGCCACGCCCGCGGCCTCGGCGATCTGGCGAGTGCTCACCGCGGTGCCGTACTCGCGCAACAGGGGCAGCGTGGCGGCGATGAGTGTGGCCCGACGCTCTTCTGGCGCCATGGCCGGCACCCTCCGCCTCTTCGTCATGCGGACGATCCTAATGAGCGAGTACTCACTCGTTCAAATGGTTTTATCCGGAGATGCCGCCATCCGGTGCACGTTTTGTGGAACTCGCTTGGGTAGTGGGTGGTCGAAGAGTTGAGGAAACATGGTGGAGATCGAACGCAAGTACGATGTCAACGGCCCCGCCGAGATCGCGATCGAGGACTTCGCCGGCCCGGACGGCAAGGTCACGGTGGACGAGCCGGAGACGTGGCGGCTGGTGGCCGACTACGTCGACACCCCGGCCCTGACGCTCGCCGCCCACGGCATCACCCTGCGCCGCCGGGGCGGCCAGGACGCCGGGTGGCATCTCAAGTTGCCGGTGGCCAAGGGGGCCAAGCGGGAGGTGCACGCGCCGCTGGGCGCCGGTGTGCATCAGGTGCCCGCCAGGCTGACCGGCCTCGTCGCGGCCCACCTGCGCGGGCGCGACCTCGTCCCGGTCGCCACCCTGACGACCACCCGCACGACACGCAAGCTGCGCGACCAAGAGGGCCGGGTGCTGGCCGAGGTCAGCGACGACGTGGTGGTGGGCCGCCGCCAGAACGCCGACCGGCCGCCCGTCTCGTGGCGCGAGATCGAGGTCGAGCTGGTCGAGGGCCCCATGGACGTCCTCGATGCCGTCGAGAGCAGGCTGCGTGACGCCGGAGTGGTGCCGTCGCCGTCCGGCTCCAAGCTGGCCCGCGTGCTGGGCGCCGACCTGCCCCCGGAAAGCGAGCACGAGGACGGGCGGAGCGCCGGGGCGGTGCTGATCGCGTACGTGCGGCGTCAGCGCGAGCACCTGCTCGCCAACGACCCGCTGGTACGCCTGGCCGACCACGACGACGACTCGGTGCACGACATGCGCGTGGCCCTGCGGCGCATCCGCAGCCTCCTGCGCACCTACGCGCGGCTGCTGGACGGCGACCGGATCGGCCCGCTCGACGCGGAGCTGAGATGGCTGGCCGGCGAACTGGGCACGGTGCGCGATCTCGAAGTGCTCACCGGCCGATTCGCCCGCCGCCTCGGCGACCAGCCGGCCGTCGGTCCCCCGGGGGCGGCATGGCCTGCCCTGCTGGCCGAGCGCGAGCGCAAGGCCAGGCGGGCACTCAAGAGGACGTTGCGGACACCGCGTTACTTCACCCTGCTGGCCGCCGTCGACGATCTCATCGCCGACCCGCCCTTCCACGGCCGGGCGAACCGCCGGCCCTCAGCCTTGGTGGCCAGGAGCTGGCGCAAGGTCCTGGCCAAATACGCCAAGGCCGAGCGCCTGCCGCCGGGCGCGGAGCGCGACCAAGCCCTGCACGCCACCCGCAAGGCGGCCAAACGCGCCCGTTACACCGCCGAAGCCGCCACCGGCGTACTCGGCAAGCCCGCCGCGAAGCTCGCCAAGCACGGCGAACGGCTCCAGGACGCCTTCGGCCGCCGCCAGGACGCGCTGGTCGCCCAGCAGCAGCTCACCCAGCTCGTCACCAGGGCGAACCTGTCGGCGGCCGACGCCTTCACCCTTGGTCTGCTGCTCGCCGAGGAACGTCACGAGGCCGCCGAGGCGTACCGCGCCCTCGCGCCGATCTGGAAGAAGGCCGCCAAACCCAAGCTCCTGCGCGCCCTCCCGAAATGATCACTCGCGCGAATCGGGAGTCTCCCCGTCCGCTGCCCGGGCCCGGTCGCCGACCCACACGGCGATCTGGGCGCGCGAGTTGAAGCCGAGCTTGTTCAGGATGTGCTCGATGTGCCCCTCGGCGGTGCGCGGGGCGATCACCAGCGCGGCGGCGATCTGCTTGTTGGTCATCCCCTGGGCGACCAGCCCGGCGATCTCCGTCTCACGGCGGGTGAGCCGCGCAGGCTCCCCCTTCTCCGCCTTCTCGTCCTGGGGCGGCTCCTCCTGGAGCGCGTAGCCGAGCGCCTCGTCGTAGGAGAGCCGGGCACCCCGCTTGACCTCGGTGTCGAAGGCCGCGTCTCCGAGGGCCGCGCGCGTGCGACTCTCGCATTCGTCGTGGTAGCGGACCAGGTGCCCGTACCCGGACAACGGCGCGCCGATCGAACTCCAGACCGTCTCCAGGATGCCCAGCAGCCGGGCGGCCCTCCCATAATGCTGCTCCGTCTCGGCGATCCAGGCCAGCACCTCGAGGTTGACCCCGACGCCCAGCGGATCGTCCAGCGAGCGGTTGAAGACCAGGCTCTCCTTCTCGAGTTCGGTCGCGCGGCGGAGGTCTCCCTGCCGCCACACCTCCACGCCGAGCGCCATCATCGTGTACGCCTTGTGCCACCCTTCCCCAAAGGTGTCGCACACGGCCAGGCAGTCGTCGCCCAGGGAGATGGCCTGCGACGAGTCACCCAGGTAGGAGTGCGCGAGGGACAGCCGGATGAGGGCCAGGGCGAGACCCACAGGGTTCTCGGTGCTGCGGTGCCGTGCCGCGGCCTCCTCATACAGCTCGATGGCCATTTCGGTGTCGCCGCGGTACATGGCGATCATGCCGGAGTAGAGCGCGACGTACCCGCGGACCAGCTCGTCACCCAGCAGCTCCCCCAGGATCCGGCTCTCCTCCAGCATGGTCGAGGCGGCGGTGATGTCGGCCTGGATGATGGCCAGCCAGCTGTTGGCCCACAGGGCCCTGGCGCGTACCTCGCTCGGCTCGGTGTCCATGGCCAGCCCTCGGTCCAGCCAGCGCCGGCCCTCGCCGAGGTAGTAACTGGTGATCCAGTGGTAGAGCAGGTCGGCCGCCATGCCCAGGCCGGCCCTGACCTCCGCCGGGTCGCCGTAGAAGCTGTCGAGGGCGGTACGCAGATTGGCGTGTTCGAGCTGCAGCCGGTCGAACCAGGCCACCTGCGAGGGGCCGAACAACTGTGCGTGGGCCCGCGCCGCCAGTGCCCGGTAGTAGGCGCGGTGTCGCCGTTGCAGCGCGGACTCCTGGCCTGAGGCGGTGAGCCGTTCGCGGCCGTACTGGCGGATGGTGTCGAGGAGCCGGTATCTCACTACCCGGCCATGCTCCTCCCGGAGGAAGACGGATTTGTCGACCAGGCCCATCACCAGGTCGATGATCTCCTCGCGGCTGATGCCGTCGCCGGAGCAGACCGCCTCCGCCGCCTCCAGGTCCAGCGTGCCGGCGAACACCGACGCGCGCTCCCACACCTGCTGTTCCCGCTCCGAACAGAGGCCGAAGCTCCAGTCGATCATCGCGCGCAGCGTCTGATGGCGCGGCAGCGTCGCCCGCGAGCCTGCGGTGAGCAGCCGGAACCGGTCGTCCAGCCGGTCGTGGAGCTGCTGGAGCGACAGTGCCCGCAGCCGCACGGCCGCCAGCTCGATGGCGAGCGGCAGCCCGTCCAGCCGGCGGCAGATCCGCAGCACGAGGTCCCGGTTGTCCTCGGTGACGGCGAACGTCGGCAGGACGGCCCGGGCCCGCTCGGTGAACAGCCGCACCCCGTCACACTGCATGAGCACTTCTGCGGATATCCCCGGGCGGTCGGAGTCCGGCAGCGGAAGCGTCGGCACGGGCAGCATCTGCTCGCCACTGATGCCCAGCGTCTGCCTGCTGGTGGCCAGGATCCGCAGCTCAGGGGCGGCCCGCAGGAGCGTGTCGGCCACTACGGCGCACTCGTGGACCAGGTGCTCGCAGTTGTCGAGGATCACCAGCGTCTGCTTGTCGCGCAGGTGGCCGACGAGCACCTGCAGGGGCGGGCAGGTGGTGTGATCGCGAATCTCCAGAGCCTCGGCCACGACCTGAGCGAGCAGCTCCGGATCCTCCAGCGAGGCGAGCTCGACCAGCCACACGCCGTCGCGGAAGGCCCGCCGCACCTCAAGCCCCACGCGCAGGGCCAGCCGGGTCTTACCCACTCCGCCCACGCCGATCAGGGTCACCGTCCGGGACGCGGACAGCAGCGTTTTGACGTCGGCCACCTCGTGCCGACGTCCCACGAAACTTGTCACCTCGGCCGGCAGCCACCCCATCCGCTGCCGCCGGGACTCCCCTGTCGCGCTGGTTGCCATGACGCCCTCGTGCCGGCTCGGCCAGGCAGGTCACCACCCTGCCGAATCCGGGCCCCTAACTACCTAGGTTATGCCCAGACCGTTTTCCGGTGCACAGCGCAATGAAGTGGACATAGCCTGGTGGTGAGTGATGGCGCGGTTACAGAAGCGCCACAAGGCAGGATGGACGCGGAGGTGACCGGTTCTCCGGAACGTCGGCGGGTAGAGGGACCCGGCATCGTCGGGCGCAGGCATGAGATGGCCGCTGTGCGGCGCATGCTGGGGCATACCCGGTTGCTGACCCTGACGGGCACCGGCGGAGTCGGCAAGACCCGGCTGGCCGTGCAGGCGGCCGGGTCCCTGCGCGGGGCGTTCGCGCACGGAGTCGAGCTGGTCGAACTGGCCACTCTGGAGGACGCCGACCTTCTGGAGTCGGCCGTGGCCACGGCGCTGGGCCTGCGTGAACAGGGTCCCTGCTCCATGACCACGCTGGTGGACTACCTGGCCGACCGGCGGATGCTGCTGGTGCTGGACAACTGCGAGCACCTGCTGGAGGAGTGCGCCCTCCTGGTGGACCGCATGCTGCGCGGCGCCCCACGGCTACGGATCCTGGCGACCAGCCGGCAGGCGCTCGGCGTCTACGGCGAGCAGGTGCTGTACGTGCCACCGCTGCCGACATCGGATCCCGGCGAGGCGGTACGCGACATCGCCCGCCACGACGCGGTCCGCCTGTTCGCCGAGCGCGCGGCGCGGGCCCGGCCCGGGTTCACGGTCGACGCGGCCAACGCCGCGACGGTGGCCCGGCTGTCCCAGCGCCTGGAGGGGATTCCGCTGGCGATCGAGCTGGCCGCGGTGCGGCTGCGTACGATGCCCGTGGAGCAGTTGCTGCGCGAGCTGGACGAGCACTTCGAGACGCCGGCCGATGGCGCCCGATCCGGCCTGCCCCGGCACTTGTCACTGCGCGCCACCCTGGACTGGAGTTTCGGGCTGTGCTCGGCGGCCGAGCAGCGGCTGTGGAGCCGGCTGTCGATGTTCGTCGGCGGCGTCACGCTGGAGGCCGCGGAGGCGATCTGCTCGGGAACGGCGATCGACCGGGAGGACGTCATCGATCTGATCGCCGGCTTGGTGGACAAGTCCGTACTCATCGCGACAGAGCGCGACGGCGGGGTGTACTACCGCATGCTCGACAGCATCCGCTCGTACGGCCGTGAGGAGTTGGGCGCCGCCGAGGCGCGGGCGCTGGTCCGGCGATACGTCGAGCATTACCGGAGTGAGGTCGAGCGGCACCGGTTGGATCGGCTCTCTCCCCAACAGCTCGAGGGGTTCAGGGCCCTGCAGCGTGAGCTGCCCAATCTGCGCGTCGCGCTCGACCAGTGCTTCGGCCGTGCGGGCGAGGCGTCTGTGGGGCTGGAGATCGCCTCGGCGCTGTGGGTCTTCTGGATCATCGCCGGCTCTCTCACCGAAGGCCGGCACTGGCTGGACCG
This sequence comes from Nonomuraea sp. NPDC049158, assembly GCF_040648335.1. Taxonomy (NCBI): domain Bacteria; kingdom Bacillati; phylum Actinomycetota; class Actinomycetes; order Streptosporangiales; family Streptosporangiaceae; genus Nonomuraea; species Nonomuraea sp. NPDC049158. The sequence goes on along the minus strand of NZ_JBEZDM010000021.1, from coordinate 138,462 downwards.
TGGCCTTCGGCTCGTGCCGGAAGCCAACTCCGCCCGGGCCCACGCCCTGTGGGTCGACAGCCTGCTCGCTCTCCATCAGGGTGACCTGAAGACGGCCCTGCCGCAGCTTGAGGAATGTCAGATCCTGGCTCGGCGGCTGGGTGACGAGTCGGCTCTCGCGTTCGCCACCCAGGTCTCGGGCATCGCCGCCTTCTCGGCAGGAGAGCCCCGGCGCGGTCTCGCGCTCCTGGAGGAGGCCCGCGCCGGGCACCTGGCCCGTGGAGACGCCGACGCCGCCGCCGTCAACCGGTTCTACGCCGCCGCCTACGGCGCGGCCGAGGCCCCGGAGCTCAGTATCACCCTGGGCGACTGGTTCCTCGCGCTGTCGGAGGCCCGTGACGCCCGGCTGTCGCGCGGGTACGCGCTCTTCGCCCTGGGCATGGCCGCGTGGAACCAGGGTGACTGGCGCAGGACCGAGACTCTGATGAGGGAGGCGGCCGAGCTGCGGAACAAGCTCAACGACCGGTGGGGCCTCACGCAATGCCTGGAGGTGCTGGCCTGGACGGCCTGCGCGCAGGGCCGATATGAGCGGGCGGCCACGATACTCGGCACCGCGCACCCGCTGTGGCGGGCGATGGGCGCCTCACCGACCCGGCTGTTTCCCCACGTACGGGGCCACGAGCAGTGCATGGCCCGCACCCGTGAGGCATTGGGCGGGCGGGCGTTCGAGGCGGCCTTCCGCCAAGGGGCGCGGCTCGGGCTGAAGCGGACGATCACGTACGCGATCGAACGGTCGGGCGGCGGCTGACCCGCGCGGACAAAAGTGGGACGCCGGGACCGATCTAAGTGGTGACCCGGTCGGCTCCGGCGTCCCTGTGTTCAGGGGGTTCCGTAATGATCGTTTATTCAGTAGGGCAACCTCCGTCCTGACGGCGTCCGCAGATCTGGCCGATCATCTTTGGTGCGGATAGGACGTTTGCGGACACGAATCTGGCGCATGGACTCTCTCTCGTAACCTTTCCGGATCGTGGGCGAGTGGGCCCGGTTCTCAGCACTGGCGCGCGCCGACAGGCAGTTCGCACCAGACGACTTTTCCCCGATGGGTACGGATGCTTCCCCAGCAACACGACAGTGTGTCGACCAGGCGCAGTCCGTGCCCCCTCTCCTCGTCCGGGCGGGGTGTGCGCACGTGAGGCAGGTCGGGATTGGCATCCTCGACCTCCAGGCGCAGCAACCCGTCCTCAGCGGAGAGGCTGAGATCGACGGCCCCTTTCACGTATTTCAGCGCGTTGGTGACCAACTCGCTGACCAGCAGTTCGGCGACCTCACCCTGGCCGTCGAAGCCCCATTGGGACAGCAGCGCACGTGTCAGGTGGCGTGCCTTGGGCACCGAGCCGAGCTGGTGCGGGAGCCTCCATGAGGCAACCCGACGCGCGTCGGCTGGACAGTCGCTCTCGACCCTGGCCGCGAACCTGTGCCGTTCATGTGCACCATCCCCTTGCGACGCAGACCCCATCCCTGCTCCAAGCAGTAGGTGGCGAAAGATTTCGCCTCGCGGTCGGGAACGAGGGGGGGTGGACTTGGGGGGCTGATGCTTGTACATGGCTCGCAGCCTCGATCCTCACTTCCAGCGGAATTGGTACTTTGGCGACAAGCCTTCCTCACACCTCGCGATGACGAGACGTGAGAAATCCCCATACGACTACCTATTTCGACTACGTAGGTAGTCCCCGGGACACCTACCTACTCGACCTGGCTGATCGTGCACAACCGACCCCACCCAGCCGGTAGCTTTGTGTAGTCGTTCAGTTACGTTAGGTAGTTTTGGCTGCTGGGCATCGGTGCAGAGGGTCCACTGCTGATCGAAAGGAAGCCGATGCGCATCCCCTCTCTCGCGGCGTCAACACTCGCCCTCGTGGCGCTGCTCGCCGCTGGCGCCCCCGCTCTCACAGCCGCGCCGGCCCATGCCGCCGCGGCACGCTCGTGCATGCCCTCCTCACTCCAGGCCGCCCCCGTACACGCGGCGGTCGCACCGGTCTACTTCGAGATGCAGACCGCCGAACGCGCCACGCCGTTCGTCTTCCAGCTCACCGACCCCGCGAAGATCGAGCACGCCCGGCGGATCCTCAGCGGCGAGGAGCGGGAGGAGGTGCACGTCCTGGGCCGGATCATCAAGAGACCGGCCCCCTACAACCCGCGCTGGAGCTTCCACTACGACCCGAACACGATCAGCTTCTTCGCCTTCGCCATCGAGGTCTGCGACGCCACGGTGTCCTACACCGAAGACCATCTCGATGAGGCGTGCGGCGCGTTCCTGCCTGGCTGCGTCTTCTGCCCCTGGACGTCCAAGCTGGTCCGCGAGATCCCCGCTCCCTGAGAAACCAAGAGCCATTCCCCGCAGCACCGAAACCTCCGCGGTCACGCCCGCGGAGGTTTCGGTGTCTACAGGCCAAGGCCGGCACCATGCGCCGCGATGTCGACACCCGGGCCCCCATCGTCGTTCGGCAGAAACTTGACCATGGTCACGGAAGCGCCTTACGTTCGAGCGGTGAATCTCACACGGAAAACAGCAGACACCGGACCGCGCACCTCCGGACGCCCGGCATGAACGTCGAGGAGCTCGTCGCGATCGACGTCCACACGCACGCCGAGGCGTCCAAGGACGGCCACGGCTCGCTGAGTCCGGAGCTGTTCGGCGCGTCGGCGGAGTACTTCAAGGGGCACGCGCGGCCGACCATCCCCGAGATCGCCGCCTACTACCGCGAGCGGAAGATGGCGGCGGTCGTGTTCACCGTGGACGCCGAGCACGCCACGGGTCACCCGCGCATCTCCAACGAGGAGGTGGCGGCGAGCTGCGCCGAGCACGCCGACGTGCTGATCCCGTTCGGCAGCGTGGACCCGTGGAAGGGACGGGCGGGCGCCCGCGAGGCGCGCAGGCTCGTCGAGGAGTACGGCGTGCGCGGCTTCAAGTTCCACCCCAGCATCCAGGGTTTCGCGCCGAACGACCCGATGGCCTACCCCCTCTATGAGGTCATCGAGGAGCTCGGGGTGCCCGCGCTGTTCCACACCGGGCAGACCGGCATCGGCGCGCGGGTGCCGGGCGGGGGCGGCATCCGGCTGAAGTACGGCAACCCGATGCTGGTCGACGACGTCGCCGTGGACTTCCGCGAGCTGCGGATCATCCTGGCCCACCCGTCCTTCCCCTGGCAGGACGAGGCGCTCGCGGTGGCCACGCACAAGCCGTACGTCTACATCGACCTGTCCGGATGGTCGCCGAAGTACTTCCCACCGCAACTCGTCCAGTACGCGAACACGCTGCTCAAGGACAAGGTGCTCTTCGGCTCCGACTATCCGGTGATCACCCCTGACCGCTGGCTCGCCGACTTCGCCAAGCTCGACATCAAGCCGGAGGTCCGTCCGATGATCCTCAAGGACAACGCCGTGGGCCTGCTCGGGCTCCGCTGACTATGGGCGTCACCAAATCCCACTAAAAGACGTCCATATCCGCAAAACGGATAGATAGTGCCTTTTTGGCCCGTTTATCATTATTAAGGCGGAGCCGGTTTCGGACAGGCTGACTCCTGGCCACCTTCGATCCTAATTTCGTGAGCTGGGGTTTGTCTCCCGAGCTTCACGACCCTTACATTCCCGCCGACTCCCGACGGGGAGTTAGGAAGCCCAGAAAATATTGCGGGTCCGGCCCGAAATATGATCGGTTACGATCGTGAGAAATTTTCTCATCGTGGGCGGCGGGGTGGCCGGCGCGAGCGCGGGGTACTTCCTCGCCGAGTCCGGCACCGTGACGCTACTGGAGATGGAGCGCGTTCCCGGCTACCACGCGACTGGACGGTCCGCCGCGCTCTTCTCGGAGTATTTCGGCAACCCGGCCGTACGAGCGCTCACCACGGCGAGCCGGCCGTTTCTCACCACACCACCGCCCGGCTTCGCGGACGGTCCGCTGCTCACCCCACGCGGCGTGCTGACGCTGTGTCCCGTGGGCGCGGCGGAGCAGTTCGCCGAGATGCTGGCCGACGGGCTGGCCGCCCCGACCCCGGTCCGTGAGATCGGCCACGATGAGGTACACCGGCTCTGCCCGATCGTGCGGTCCGGCTGGTACAGCCGCGCCATGCTGAAGCCCGCGGCGATGGACATCGACGTGGACGCGCTCCACCAGGGCTTTCTCCGCGGCATCCGGGCGCGCGGCGGCCAGGTGATCACGTCGGCGCGGGTGCGAAGCCTGTCGCGGCGCGGCGGGCTCTGGCGGGCGGCGACCGACGCGGGCGAGTTCGCCGCGCCGATCGTGGTCAACGCGGCCGGGGCGTGGGCCGACGAGGTGGCCGCGCTCGCCGGCGTCCCGCCCATCGGCCTGCGGCCGCTACGGCGCACCGCCTTCCTCGTCGATCTGCCCGAAGACATCGGCCTGCCCGAAAACACCGAGCTGCCCGAAAACACCGACCTGCCGCAAGGCGTCGGCGCGGCCCGGTGGCCGATGGTCACCGATGTGGCGGACACCTTCTACTTCAAGCCCGAGTCGGGACGCCTGCTCGTCTCGCCGGCCGACGCGACCCCGATGCCGCCCGGTGACGTCCGTCCCGACGATCTCGACGTCGCGATCGGCGTGGAGCGATTACAGCGGGCCACCACGCTGGAGATCCGCAGCGTCCGGCACGCGTGGGCCGGCCTGCGCAGCGCGGTGGCTGACGACACGCCCGTGATCGGCGAGGCCCAGGACGCACCGGGGTTCGTCTGGCTGGCCGCGCTCAGCGGGTACGGCGTGCAGACCGCGCCCGCCGTCGGCCGGATCGCCGCCGCGGCGGCGACGCGCACCCCGCTGGACGTCGCGTACGACCACCTCTCACCGGAACGCAATCATCTGGAACGGCATGGAACGCCTATGAGTAGGGCGGCATTCCTAACGGAGAGGTGGAAATGACCGGACAGCCGACCGGCAACGACCAGGAAGGGTCCCAGGGGCAGCAGTCAGCCCCTTCCGAATTATCGATCGAATCCCAGAGCTTCGCCGGCCGAGCGGTCGACTTCGGGGCGTTCCGCCCGATCTCGGCGCTGATCGAGGAACAGACCGACCGCCATCCCGAGCGCCCGGCGGTGTCGTTCGAGGGCCGGATGCTCACCTATCGGCGGCTGGACGAGCTGGTGAACGGCCTGGCGGCCACGCTGACCGGGCACGGTGTGGGCAAGGGCGACGTGGTCGCGGTCCTGCTGGTCAACTCCCTGGAGCTGCCGGTCACCTATCTGGCGTTGATGAAGCTGGGCGCGGCCTTCGTACCGCTCGACCCGTCGTGGCCGGAGGACCGGATCCGGGGCACTTTCGGGGTGCTGCCGCCCGGGCCGATCCTGTGCGCCACCGCAGACGCGCTGCCGCGCGAGTTACGGCACCGCGCGGTCACCGTCGAGGTCGACCGGATCGACCCGTCACCCCGGCGCCCGGCGGTGCCGGTGGGCCCCGATGACCTGATCTACGGCTATTTCACCTCGGGCACCACGGGCACACCGAAGTGCGCGATGAACCGGCACGCGGGGCTGACCAACCGGTTTCGCTTCATGACGCGTTACTTCGCCGCGACGGGCGCGGACGTCGTCCTGCAGAACAGCAGGCACACCTCCGACTCCTCGCTCTGGCAGCTGTTCTGGCCGCTGACCACGGGCGGTCACACCGTGCTGCCCGTACAGGAAGAGTTCCTCAACCTGCAGCACACCATCGACCTGATCGCCGAGTACGGCATCACGACCGCCGACTTCGTCTCGAGCGTCTTCAACGCGCTGGTGGCCATCGTGGACAGCGACGAGCAGGCGCTTCGGAAGCTGTCGTCGCTACGGCGGCTCGTCGTCGGCAGCGAGGCGGTCAACCCGCGCGCGGTGCACCGGCTGATGGCGCTGCTCCCGGGCCTGCGGGTGACCAACGGCTACGGGCCGACGGAGGCGTCCATCGGGATGGTCTTCCATCCCGTGTCCGCGGCGGATGGGGACACGATTCCGCTGGGCCGCCCGATCGACAACTGCTATGCCGTGGTGGTCGACGACGACCTGCGCCCGGTGCCGCCCGGCACCACCGGCGAGCTGGCGATCGGCGGCGAGTGCCTCGGCGAGGGGTACTTGGGGGACGCGGCGGCCACCGCCAAGGCGTTCGTCCCCAACCCGTTCCCGGAGATCATCCCTGGCCCCCGGCTGTATCTCACCGGCGATCTCGGTCATCTGGACCATGAGGGCCGGCTGTTCTTCTCCGGGCGCAAGGACTTCCAGGTCAAGATCCGCGGCGTCCGGATCGAGCTGGGCGAGATCGAGGTGGCCGCCGAGAGCTGCCCCGGGGTCCGGCAGGCGGAGGTCCTGGTGGCCGAGCAGCGGGGTACGAAGGCACTGGCGCTGTTCGCCTCCGGCGCCGATCTCACCGAGGCGGCGCTCGGCGAGCACCTGCGCCGCACCCTGCCCAGGACCAGCATGCCCCGCTACTTCTTCCTGCTGCCGGAGATGCCGCTGAACGACAACGGCAAGGTCGACCGCGGGCGGCTCCAGGCGGTACTCGACGGCAGGCTGGCCGAGGACACCGCCCGGCTGGCCGAGAGCGCGCCGACCACGAACCTGGCCGACCAGGTCCTGCGGGCGCTGCGCTCGGCGCTCGGCCGGCCCGGCCTGACGGGCGACGCGCACTTCGCGGAGGCGGGCGGCGACTCCATCCAGGCTCTGTCGGTCGTGCACATGATCACCGCGGAGTGCGGTGTACGGGTCGACGTCAAGGATCTGTACGACCACCCGACCGCGAACGAGCTGACACCCCTGATCGAGGCCCGGCGGCGCGACGGCGTGGCCATCGAGGACGAGTCCGTGCTCATGGCCCACGACTCGACGGTGCCGGAAGGCGAGCCCATCCGGCCCGCCGACAGGTCGGGCAGGCTGCGGACCGTGCTGGTCACCGGGGCGACCGGCTTCGTCGGCAGCCGCCTGGTCCATGAGCTGCTGGCCCGTACCGACCTGCGGGTTCGCTGCCTCGCGCGGGCCGCCGACGACAGCGGCGCGACCGCGCGGGTCGTCGAGGCGCTCCTCGAACGGGGTCTGTGGGAGCCGAGATTCGCCGACCGGCTCGAAGGGTACGCGAGCGACCTGGCGTTACCGGGCCTCGGGCTGACCGCCCGGACCTGGGAACACCTGGCCCGTACGTGTGACCTGGTGCTCCACAACGGCGCGCTGGTGAACTTCCTGTTCGACTATCGCGCCCACCGTCAGGTCAACGTGCGCGGCACCATCGAACTGGTCCGGCTCGCGATGGCCTACCGGCCCGTACCGGTGCACTATGTCTCGACGCTCGCCGCACTCCAGGACGAGGCGCTCCGGCACGACGGCCGTCTGCCGGAGGACTACGAACCGTCCCTCGCCAGGACACCCGCCGGCGGGTACGGCCGGTCCAAGTGGATCGCCGAACGCTACCTCGCCGAGGCCCGGCGCCGGGGCGCGCTGGTCACCGTTCTGCGGCTCGGCGAGGTGATGCCGAGCGCCGACAACGGATACCCGAATCCGGTGGCTTTCACCCATCTGCTGCTGTCGGCCTTCCTGCGGCTGGGCGTCCGGCCCGAGGTCGCCACGCGCTCCGACTACACCCCGGTCGACTATGTGGCGGCCCGCGTGGCGGCGGCGGTGTGCGACGACGGCGCCTGGGGCCGTACCCTGCACGTCTTCCGCGCGGAGAGCGTCAGCTTCGACGACGTCCTGCTGCGGGCCGGCGCGGCCATCGCGCCGATCCCGTGCGCCGACTTCGTGACGCTGGTCCGCGAGGCGGGCCGGGCCGGCGCCGATCGCGAGCTGGCCGCGCTCGGATCGCTCCTGCCCAATCCGGAGGGCATGGGCGAGGACGGGCTGAAGCGGGCCTTCGGCAGCCTGCTGACCGACAACCCCGCCCTGTTCCGCAAGGACGAATGCCGCCGGCTGGAGCAGCGCTGGCAGCTCGACGACGGCAGCCTGGACGGCTCGATCACCGCGTACCACGCCCGGCTGGCGAGCGGGAGCGGAGACGGTCGCGCGGTGAAGGGGCGCCCGCTGATCAGCACGCGACAGAGAGGCTAGGGATGCGACACCGCAAGATGGGGAACCTCGGCTGGGCGGTCAGCGAGGTCGGATACGGCATGTGGGGCATCGGCGGCGGCCCCGGCAACTTCACCGGCTGGGACTACGACGTGGCCCCGCGCTGCCTCGACGAGGCCGTGGCGCTGGGCTGCGACTTCTTCGACACGGCCTGGGTGTACGGCCGGGGCGTCAGCGAGCAGATGCTCGGCGCGCTGCTGCGCCGCCATCCCGACCGGAAACTGTACGTCGCCACGAAGATCCCCCCGAAGAACCGCGAATGGCCGCCGGGACCGGACGACACCCTCGACGACGCCTACCCCGCCGACCACATCAAGGAGTACACCCATCGCAGCCTGGAGAATCTCGGGGTGCCGCGCATCGACCTGATGCAGTTCCACACCTGGGAGGACCGGTGGGCGGCCGACGAACGCTGGCAGGAGGCGATCACCGACCTCAAGCGTGAGGGGGTCATCGACGCGGTCGGCATCAGCGTCAACCGGTGGGAACCGGCCAACTGCTTCGCCGCGCTCGACACCGGGCTCATCGACGTCATCCAGGTGATCTACAACATCTTCGACCAGGCGCCCGAGGACGAGCTGTTCGACCGCGCGCTGCGCGACGGCATCGGGATCATCGCCCGCGTACCGTTCGACGAGGGCACCCTCACCGGCACGCTGAGCGCCGACAGCACCTGGCCGGAGGAGGACTGGCGCAGCACGTACTTCTGCGCGGAGAACCTCCAGCCGAGCGTCGAACGGGCCGAGCGCCTCAAGGCGGCCCTCCCCGAGGGCACCTCGCTGCCCGAGCTCGCCCTGCGGTTCATCCTCAACCATCCGGCGGTCAGCACGGTGATCCCGGGCATGCGCAAACCCGCCCACGTACGGGCGAACTTCTCCGTCAGCGACGGCCGGCCGCTCGACGACGCGCTGCTCCAGGAGCTCCGCCGGCATCGCTGGGACCGCGTCCCGGCCTGGTGGTCCGGGTGAACCCGCTGATCGTCATGTGGGCGCACTCCCGCTCGGCCTCGACGGCGTTCCTGCGGATGATGATCGAGCGCGGCGACGTGGCCGTCCTGCACGAGCCGTTCCTCGCCCTGACCGAGGAGGGCGCGGTGCAGATCCCGTCACCGGACGGCGGCCAGGCGATGGCGCGATCGGAGAAGGAGCTGCTCATCGGCCTCAGGGAGCTGGCCGGTGTGCGGCCGGTGTTCGTCAAGGAGGTCCTCGACTACGACTACACCTACCTCTTCGAGCACCCCGAGGAGCTCGCCGGGATCGTCCACACCTTCATCGTCCGCGACCCCAAGCCGACCATCAGCTCGCACTACGCGATCAAACCGGCGGTGACCTGCGCGGAGATCGGCTACGAGCGTCTGTACCGGCTGTTCGAGCTGGCCTGGTCGGCGACCGGGCGCAGGCCGCTCGTCATCCGCACGGAGCGGCTGGTCGCGGAGCCGGCGAAGGTGGCCGAGGTCTTCTGCGAGTACGCCGGTCTGCCGTTCCTCGCGCACGCGCTCACCTGGGACTCAGGAGAGCGGCCCGAGTGGCGGCGCACCCGCCGCTGGCATCTCGACGCGATCGGCAGCGCCGGCTTCGAGAACCGCCGCAACACCTACCCGGACACCGTCGACAACCACTCCGCCCTGAAGGCCTTCTACGACCACCACCTGCCCTTCTACCAGCGGCTCATCCAGCACGACTTCTGACCGGGAGGCCCCATGTCAACGGACACCGTCCCAACCGCCACCGCCGTGAAGCAGTCCCCTGGCCAGGCGTTCGCGCGGGCGTTCGCGGCCGACCCCGGCCGCGCCGAGGTGAGCTTCGACTACACCATCACCGAAGCACACGAGCCGACCAAGGACAGACCACGGCTGACCGTACGGAACCTGCTCAAGGTCCGCCCCACCGACGACGTCGCCCGGTTCTGGACGGAGTCCCGGCCCACCGCGGAAGAGCAGAAGGCGGTACGCGGCTCCGACGTCCGCCGGGAGGCGGCCTTCAGGTTCGGCATGGGCGAGGCGGGGGTGCACCCGATCCGGGCGTGGGTCCAGATCCCGGACGGGCTGGCCGACGACCCGGACGCGCTGGCCACCTTCCTCGACTACCGCTTACTGGTACGGCTCGCCACGGCCGAGAACCTGGCCCTGACCAACGCCCTGCTCGACCACCCGGAGATCGCCCGGCTCCCCTACGACACCGACTACGTCACCGCGGTCCTGACGGCCTGCGACGAGGTCGAGCAGTCGGGCGCCACCCCGCACGCGATGATCATCAACCCGAACGACTACTACCACCGGCTCGTCGGCCGCAACGGCCTGCTGGCCGACCTGGCGGCGGGCAACGGCATGAAGATCAGCCGCAACCGGTGGATCAGCCCCGGGTCCGCCCTGGTCGGCGACATCTCGGTGGCGGCCAGGCTCCTGGACGCCCGTCACTCGGTCATCCGCGTGGCCGAGCCGCCGCCGGGCACGTTCGCCCGACCCGGGGTGGCCGTGTGCGCGGAGGTGTACGAGGGCGTGGCGGTCCATCTCCCGGCCCTGTTCTACCTCGTCACCCCTGCCTCGTGACCATGCTCCCCCTTCGTCCCACGACCGTCTCGGTCCCTGCGATGGTCTGTGGTGGCTGGTGTCCTTTCGGAGGGATGTCCCGTAACACCGGAAGGCGATGAATTGCGGTAAATGCCGTACGTTGAATTTCGTGCAGATCAGCAGACGAGGGCGTCCGCGGGGCGCCTGATGGAAGGCGGGCGAGCGTGACGGACACACATGAGGAATATCGGCGCAACGGTTGGTGGCGAAGCGCGACTTTCCTGGATGACCTTCGGCATAACGTGGCGGCATTTCCCGGCAAGCCCGCGCTGATCAGCCGACGGGTCGCCGACGGCCGTACCGACGTCGTCACCTACGCGGAACTGGACCGGCTGACCGACCGAATCGCCCACGGCCTGATCCGGCTGGGCGTACAGCCCGGGGATTATGTCGCGATCCAATTACCCAATCGCCGGGAGATGCTGCCCCTGACGCTGGCCTGCATCAAAGTCGGCGCGCGTATCGCGCCGCAGTTCCCCATCTACCGGCATCGCGAGCTCGACTTCATGATCCGGCTGACCGAGGCGCGCGTCTTCATCACCGTGAACCGCCTCGGTGACCTGCCGACCGCCGAGACCGCGATGACGCTCGCGAGCGAGATCCCGGCCCTGGAGCACGTCGTCGTGCTCGGCGGCGACGGCCCGGCCGGGTCCATCGGATTCGAGGAGCACCTCCTCGACCCCGAACCCGGTGACCCCGCGGACCTGGCCGGGCGCGCGCTGGGTCCGGACGATCCCTTCCTCATCCTGTTCACCTCGGGGACGACCGGAGAGCCCAAAGGCGCGCTGCACAGCCAGAACACCCTGCATGCCGCCATCCGTGGCTACGGGGACGCGTACGGCCTGGACGACAGCCTGGTCATCATGACGGCGCAGACCTCCATGCACTATGTGGGCCTGGTGATGACGTACCTGCAGGCGTTGATGCTGGGCGGCACCGCGGTCACGGCCGACATCTGGAACCCCGGCGTCTACCTCGACCTCATGGCAGAGCACGGCGTCACGATGTATTACGGCACGCCGCCCTTCGCCCGGGAGATCAGCGAGGAGCAGAAGGCCAACCCGCGGAAGATCCCCACTCTGCGGATCTTCGTGTCCGGCTCGGCGCCCGTCCCGCCGCACCTGGTGGAGCAGGTGAGCGAGATCCTCGGAGTACGGGTGTACGCGCTGTGGGGCATGACCGAGAACGGCGGCGTCACCATGACCCGTCCCGAAGACCCGCCGGAGCGGGCAGGTGAGAGCGACGGCACCGTCGTGGCCGGCATGGAGACACGCATCGTCGATGAGGAGAACCAGCCGGTCCCAGCCGGCGAGATCGGCGCCTTGCAGGTACGCGGCGCGGCCCAATGCCTCGGCTACTACCGGCGCGACGACATCTACGCCAAGTCGCTCACTCCGGACGGCTGGTTCGACACCGGCGACCTGGCCCGCGACGACGGGTACGGCGGCGTGCGCATCTCCGGCCGGACCAAGGACGTCATCATCGCGAACATGTGTCTCAAGCTGCCGGTGAGCGACATCGAGGCGCTGCTCGGCAGGCACCCCGCCGTCCGCGACATCGCGCTCATCGGCATCCCGGACCCGAAGCTGGTCGAGCTGGTGTGCGCCGTGGTGACGCCGTCGGGCGAGTCGCCCACGCTGGAGGATCTGCGGACGTACCTCAAGGACGCCGGCGTGAACAGCTGGTTCTGGCCCGAACGCCTCGAAGTCGTCGAGGCCATGCCACGGACCGTCACGGGCAAGATCCGAAAGGTCGAGCTCCGCGAGCGGTTCGGCGCGGCGTCCAGCTGAGGTGCGCGGATCCCGGGCGCTCCCGCTGGCGGTGCTGTGCGGGAGCGCCTTCCTCGGTGCGATCGACGTACAGCTGGCGAACATCGCCTTCCCCGACATGCTCCGGAGCTTTCCGAGCAGTGGGCTCCCCGAACTGTCGTGGGTGTTCAACGGCTACGCGATCACGTTCACGGCGGCGCTGCTGCCGGCGGGCGGCCTGGCCGACCGGTTCGGCTATCGGCGGGTCTTCCTGGCCGGGCTGACGGTGTTCGTGATCGGCGCCGCCCTGTGCGCGGTCGCCCCCTCGGCCGGCATCCTGATCGCCGCCAGAGTGGTGCAGGGCGTGGGCGGCGGCGTGATCACCCCGCTGACGCTCGCGCTGATCCTGCCGTACTATCCGCCGGAACGGCGCGGCACGGCGATCGGTCTGTGGAGCGCGACGCAGTCGGTGGCGACCGCGTCCGGGCCGTCGCTCGGCGGTCTGCTGGTCGCCGTCTGGGACTGGCGTACGGTGTTCTTCCTCCATCTGCCGGTCGGGCTCCTCGTGCTGTTCGGCGCGTGGCGGACCCTGGCCCGGACGCCGCCGTCCGCCCCGTCGCGGATGCCGGACATCGTCGGACTGTTCCTGCTGGTGGCGGCCATCGGCCTGCCCTCGCTGGCCATCGTGCAGAGCGACGCGTGGGGGCCGGGCAGCCCGGGTACGATCCTCGCCCTCGTCGCCGGTGTCATCGTCGGCGTGGTCTTCGTCCGGCGGGCACGCTCGCACCCCGCTCCCATCGTGGACCTGAAGATCCTCCGGGCCCGGGGCACCCAGCGGGCCAACCTCGCGATGTTCCTGCTCGGGCTGGTGATGTTCGCCCTTCCGCTGGCCAACATCCTGTTCCTCACCAAGATCTGGGGGTACTCCGAGGCCCAGGCGGGGCTCGCCGTCACTCCCGGCGCGGTCATACAGGTGCTCACCGCACCGCTCGCCGGACGGCTGGCGGCGAAGACCGGGCACCGCCGGCTGGCGTTGGGCGGGGTGGTGCTGCTCTCGCTCGCCACCGGCTACCTGGCGGTCGCGGCCGGGGGCGGGCAGGCGTACCTCACGGTGGTCCTGCCCGCGGTCGTCGGGACCGGGATGGGCGTCGCCGTGCTGGTCAACGCGCTCAGCGGTGCCGCCGTCGCCGAGATTCCGCCCGCCCGGCTGGCCACCGGCACCGCCATGTCCGTCACCTCGCGCGCCTGCGGGGCGGTCATCGGCGTGTCGGCGCTCGTGCTGGTGCTGTCGGGGGATCGCCTCGGCTCGACCGCCGCCTACCACGGTGTCTGGGCGACCATGCTCGGGCTCTGCGCCCTCATCGCCGTCGCCGCCTCGGGGCTGCGCAGCCCTGAAGCACCCGCCACGGCGGACGCCGGCCGGGGCGAACCCGGCTCGAAGACGCCGTGACGGGCGCCGTCCCTCAGGCGGGCGGCGTCCTCAGCCGCCGTCCCTCAGGCGCGGTCCCTCAGGCGGGGACGACCTCGAAGCGGCGGTTGGTCAGGCTGGGGTTCTTGGCGCGTACGGTCTTCACCCGCTCCGCCCCGATGACCGCGGACGCCACCCCCGGAGCCTCGCCCGCCGAGGCCGCTATCTGGCCCATCGGGTCCACGACGGCGCTGTGACCGGTGCAGATCGGGCCGGTCTGCCCGCAGGCGATGACGTAGGCGGTGTTCTCGATCGCGCGGGCGCGGGCCAGCGTGATCCAGTGGTCCTCCTTGGCGGGCCCGGCGACCCACGCGGCGGGTACGACGAGCGCCTCGGCCCCGGCGTCGACCAGGAACCGGGCCATCTCGGGGAAGCGGAGGTCGTAGCAGGTCATGACGCCGAAGGTCAGGTCGCCCAGGCTGAAGATCAGCGGCTCGGGCTTGTGCGCCTGGACCCGGTCGGACTCGCGGTAGCCGAAAGCGTCGTAGAGGTGGACCTTGCGGTAGACGCCCACGAGGTCGCCGCCGGAGTTCACGGCGATCACGGTGTTGCTGGGCTTACCGGACCCACCGGCCGGCGCCTCGGTCATGCCGGCGACGACGGCGATGCCGTGCTGCTTCGCCAGCGCGCGGATCGTCGTCGCGAAGCGGCCCTCCAGGGGTTCGGTCTCCGAGACGATGTCGGCCGTGACGTCCGAGTTGGAGTACATGGCGTTCTCCGGCAGGACGATGAGCTGGGAGCCCTGGGCCGCCGCCTGCTCGATCAGTGCGGTGGCCGCCTCGAGGTTGGCGGGCTTGTCGGTGGTGGCGCCGAACTGGCCGACGGTGACGAGCATGCTGTGTCTCCTAACGATTGCGGGTGAGTTCGCGGGTCTGGTCGAGAGCGGCCCGGAAACCGGCCATGATGGCGCCGTGCTCCATGGTCAGGACGAGTTGGTCGGCGCCGTTCTCCAGCGCGAACGCCTTCTCCTCCGCCGACCAGGCGGGCAGCACCCAGGGCTTGCCGGCGGCGCGGGCCGCGTCCGCCACGATCTTGAGGTCGGCGAAGTCGCCTTCCGAGCGGCTGTAGGCGCCGCGCTCCCGGCGCAGGGACAGGTCACTGGGGCCGACGAAGACGCCGTCGACCGTGGGGAGCGCGAGGATGTCGGCGATCTGCTCCAGGGCACCGGCGTCCTCGATCATGGGGTAGACGCGGGTCTCGCGGTCCTGCCGGGCGGTCCACTCGTCGTCGAAACCGCCGTAGCGGGTCGTACGGCCGCCCGCGAAACTCCGGTCGCCCAGCGGCGGGAACTTCCCGAACGCGCAGGTGGCGGCCGCGTGCGCGACGCCCTCGATATGGGGCACGACGACGGCGCTGGCGCCGAAGTCGAGGGCCTGCTGGATCGGGCCCCGCTCCGGCCCCAGGACCTTGGCCAGCACCTCCAGGTCGAGCGCGCGCAGGAACGGGATATAGCGTTCCAGATCGGCCAGATCAAACGAGCCGTGTTCGATGTCGAGGACCACCGCCCCGTAACCCAGGTCCGCCACGATCTCGGCCGCGGCGAAGCTCGGACCGGACAGCCAGGCGGCGTATCTCCGGTCTTGCTGGTCCTGCAATGGATACTCCTAACAGAAATTGGTATACGCTGTGTATACACATGAACATGGGGGGTGGCATGGATTGGGAACCGGACAGGGTCCCGGCGACGACGGCCGGTGAGCGTGCTTACCGGTGGACGAGGGAGGCGATCCTCGGTGGCCGGTTTCCTGAGGGTTCCTTCCTGGAGGAGAAGCTGGTCTGCGACGAGGCCGGCGTGTCGCGGACTCCCGTCCGAGAGGCGTTCCACCGCCTGGCGGCCGAGAAGTACATCGACCTGCAGCCCAGGCGCGGCGCCCAGGTGCGGAGCGTCACGGCCGGCGAGCTGTTCGAGACCTACGAGATGCGGCAGGTGCTGGAAATCCACGGTTTCCGGATCCTGTGCGAGACGAAGACCGACATCCCGACCGGCCTGTCCGCGCACCTGGACCTGATGGAGGAGCCCTCGACGCTGGCGCGGTGCCGGGCCGGCGACCGCGACGCGATCGCCGAGCACGCGAAGATGGACTTCTTCTTCCACTACTCGTTCGTGAAAGCGACGGGCAACACCGTCCTGACCGACCTGTTCACCAGCCTCCAGCCGCGCCACCAGCGGATCGGGGTCAGCGCGATCTCGCTGCGGCCCAACCGGCTGGCGGTCATCGGCCCGGAGCACCGCGCCCTGCTCGCGGCGCTGACCGAGCACGACTTCGAGGCCGCCGAACGTACGCTGCGCAACCATCTGCGCCCCGACGAGTCGGTGGTCTCCCGCCTGAAGTGAACGCCCGATCACGAAGACAGCTCGATCACTTCGCCATCGCCCGCCACAGCTCGCGGCGCTCGGCCTGCTCGGCGGGATCGGGCACCGGCGCCGCCGCGACGAGCCGCCTGGTGTAGTCGGTCCGCGGCTCGTTCAGCACCTCGCGAGCCGGGCCGTGCTCGACCAGCCGACCGTGTTGCAGGACGGCGACGTCGTGCGCGAGCAGTTCGACCACGCCGAGGTCGTGGCTGATGAACAGGCAGGAGAAACCCAGCCGGTCCTGCAACTCCTGGAACAACCGCAGGACGGTGGCCTGCACCGACACATCCAGCGCCGAGGTGGGCTCGTCGGCGATGAGCAGTTCGGGTTCCAGCGCCAGCGCGCGGGCGATCCCGACGCGCTGCCGCTGACCGCCCGACAGCTCGTGCGGAAACCGGTCGGCCCAGCTCTTGGGCAGCTCCACCTGCTCCAGCAGGTCCAGCACCCGTTCGCGTACGGCGGCGCGACCGGCGTACCGATTGATGATCATCGGTGCCGCGATCGAGTCGCCGATCGACCGGCGCGGGTCGAGCGAGGAGCCCGGATCCTGGAAGACCATCGAGTACGTCCGGCGGAAGTCGCGCAGTTGCCCGGCCTTGAGCCCGGTCACCTCACGCCCGCAGATCTCGATCGCGCCCGCTGAAGCCCGCGCCAGCCCGACGATCGCCCGGCCGATCGTGGACTTGCCCGAGCCGGACTCCCCCACGAGACCGAGGACCTTCCCCTTCTCGATGGCGAAGCTGACGCCGTGCACCGCTTTGAAGCCCTTGCGGCCGAGCCGGCCCGGGTACTCGACCTCGAGATCGGTGACCCGCAGCGTCATGCCATCAGCGGGCTCGGCCGTGGCGCGGGCCGGTTCCGCCTGCCCGCGCCGGGGCACCGCGGCCAGCAGCTTGCGGGTGTACTCGTGGCGGGGGTCGGCGAACAGCCGGGCGACCGGCGCCTCCTCCACGACCTCGCCCTGCTTCATCACCACGACCCGGTCGGCCAGGTCGGCGACCACTCCCATGTCGTGGGTGATGACGATGACCGCCGAGCCGAGGTCCTTCTGCAGGCGGCGCAGGAGCTCCAGGATCTCCGCCTGCACGGTGACGTCGAGGGCGGTGGTCGGCTCGTCGGCGATGATGACCTCCGGCGAGCCGGAGATCGCCATGGCGATCATCGCGCGCTGCCGCTGACCGCCGGACAGCTGGTGCGGGTAGCTGTCGATCCGCGACTCCGGCTCCGGGATGCCGACCTTGCGCAGCAGTTCCAGGGTCCGCGACCGGGCCTCGGCGGCGGGCAGGCGCTCGTGGCACTGGATCGCCTCGATGATCTGCTCGCCGATGGTGTAGACGGGGTTCAGCGCGGTCATCGGCTCCTGAAAGATCATCGCGATCCGCTTGCCCCGGATGGCGCGCAGCGGCTCCTCGCCGAGGCCGATCAGCTCGGTGTCACCGAACCGGATGCTGCCGCGGCGCCGCGCGTTCGGCGCCAGCAGCCCGAGCACCGACATCGAGCTGACGGACTTGCCCGAGCCGGACTCCCCGACCAGCGCCACCACCTCGCCCTTGGCGACCGAGAAGCTGACGTCCTTCACGGCGGAGGTCCACTCGCCCGCGATCTGGAAGTCCACCGAGAGCTGCTCGACCGAGAGGATCGTGTCGGTTGTCATGTGTCTCCCCAAATGCTCATGCAGGGCTACTCGGCTTTGGTGTTGCGGTCGTACTCCTGGATGTAGGCGGAGCAGAAGCCGATGACCCGCTCGATCCAGATCTCGCCGATCTTGGCGTCGCCGAGGCTCACGTCACCGGTGCAGCCGGTCTCGCTCACCTCGGAGAAGTCCCAGAAGACGGTCCCTCGTACGGTCTGGCCGGGGATCGCCGTCTCGAGGTAACTCGTCGGCGTCCAGCCGCTGCCGGACGCCAGGCCGCCGGGGACGGCCAGCTCACTGCGCACCTGCTCGGGGAACATCGCGAGCATCGCGGAGTGCTCGGGCTCGGCGCCGTGTCCGTACGCGGTGGCGGGGTCCTCGTACACGTCGCGCATGAGCGCGTAGCCGAGCTGCCACGGGTACAGATGCCCGACCAGGACGCCGAAGTCGCGGCGCGCGTCGAGGGCGGCGCCCGTGACGGGACCGACGTTGCCGCCGTTGTTGTCCACGATGATGATGCGCCGGAACCCGGACTGGACCAGCGCCTCGATGATCTCGTACGTGACGTTGCGCAGGGTCGCCTGGCTCAAGGAGAGGTTGCCGTTGTAGCCGCGGAAGGTGCCGGAGTGCCCGTAGTGCAGGGCCGGGGCGACATAGCACCCGTTCTCCGCCGCCAGCTTGTCGGCGACCCATTCGGCCACGATGGAGTCCTCGTGGATGGGCAGGTGCGGGCCGTGCTGCTCGACGGCGCCGATCGGCAGCAGGATGATCGGGTCCCGTTCCGCCAGCTCCTTGACCTGGGTCCAGGAGAGCTCACCGAGCCTGTGGGTGGAAGGGAGGGTCATGTGGTGGTTCCTTTCGGTTGGTGCCAGGACTCGGTTGGTGCCACGACTCAGCTGGTGCCACGGCGGCGCGGGTCGAGCAGGTCACGCAGGCCGTCCCCGAACACGTTGAGGGCGAGGACGACGAGGATGATGAGCACGGACGGGTAGATCAGCAGCGTCGGCTGGACCTCCAGGAAGTCGCGGCCCGAGCCGACCATCGTGCCCAGCGAGGGCAGCGGCGGCTGGGCGCCGAGGCCGAGGAAGCTCAGTCCGGCCTCCATCTGGATGGCGAAGCTGACCGACAGGCTGAGCTGGACGATGATGGGCGCGGCCACGTTCGGCAGGATCGTGCCGACCAGGATTCCGGCCGGTTTCGCGCCCATGATCTTCGAGGCTTCGACGTACTCCAGGTTCCTGATGGACAGCACCTGGGTGTACACGATCCTGGTGAATCTCGGGATGTACAGGACGCCGATCACCAGCACGACGTTTACCAGGGCCGGCCCCAGGATGGCCACCACCGCGATGGCCAGCACGATCGGGGGGAAGCTCAGCAGGACGTCGATGCCGCGCATGATGATCGTCGAGACCCAGCGGCCGACGTACCCGGCCACCAGCCCGAGCGCGACGCCGATGACCGCCGCCACCAGGACCGCCGACAGCGCCACTCCGAGGGAGACCCGCAGCCCGATCAGCAAGCGGGACAGCACGTCGCGGCCGAAGTCGTCGATGCCCAGCGCCGCGCCGGAGGTCAGCGGCTTGCCGACGATGTCGCGGTAGTCGTAGGGCGCGAGGAAGGGGGCGAACAGCGCGATGACCGCGATCAGCAGCAGGAAGCCGCCCGCGACGGACGTCCTGCGGTTGGCCAGCATCCGCCGCAGGAAGGTCTTCCTGTCGGCGCTCGTGATCGCCGGTGCGCCTGACAGCACAGTGGCCATGATCAGTTGTCCTCCGCCCGGGGGTCGAGTGCCCTGACGACCAGGTCTCCGACCAGGTTGACCAGGATGACGATGGTGGCCGCGGCGAGGACGACGGCCTGGATGACGGGATAGTCGCGCTGTCCCACGGCGTTCATGAGCAGGGAGCTCATCCCCGGCCAGCCGAAGATGGTCTCCACCAGGACCGTGCTGCCGATCAGCGTCGTCAGCTCCACCGTCGTCACGGAGACCACGGACAGCATCGCCGTACGCAGGGCGTGCCGGTTGATGACGCGCTTCTCCACCAGCCCCTTGGCGCGGGCCGTACGGACATAGTCGGCGTTGAGGGTCTCCAGCATGGATGCCCTGGTCATCCGGGTGACCACCGCGCACGAGGCCGCCGTCAGCGTGACCACCGGCAGGATGAGGATGTGCAGGTGCGTGAGGGGATCTTCGAACGGTGAGGCGAAGCGGGCCGGCGGCAGGATCGGAATGAGGATCGCGAACACCAGCAGCAACAGGGTGCCGACCACGAAGACGGGCAGCGAGATCCCGAAGATGGACCCGGCGACCAGCACGTGGTCCGACGGCTTGTCGGCGCGCGTGGCGGCCATCCGGCCCAGGACGATGCCGACCACCAGCGAGACGGCCAGCGCGATCAGGACCAGTTCCAGCGAGTTGCCGATGCGGGAGGGCAGGTCCTGCATCACCGGGCGCCCGCTGATCAGCGAGGTGCCGAGATCGCCCTGGAACAGCCGCGCCCAGAAGCCGATGAACTGCCCGAAGAAGGGTTCGTCGAGGTGCATCGCCAGCCGGGTCTGGGCGATCTGCTGCTCCGTCGCCGCCTCGCCCAGCACCGCCTTGGCGGGGTCGCCCGGGATGAGACGTACCAGGAAGAAGACGATGGTTCCGACGAGGAGCAACTGCAGGATCGCCTGGGCGAACCGCTTGGCCAGGAATCGCCTCACGCCGTCTTCTCCATCCAGGTCCGGCGCAGGGCCGTGGCCGTCCAGGCGCCCTTCGGCGGGTGCTCGTAACCCTTGACGTAGGTGTAGTGAGCCTCGCCCTGCTCGCGGCGGACGGTGTAGGTCATCGGAACCAGCTCCAGCGCCCGTTTCTCGATGTCGAGGTAGATCTCGTCGCGCAGGCTCTGGTCCGAGGTCTTGCGCCCCTGGGCGAGCAGCTCGTCGATCTTGTCGTCCGCGAAGTCGAGGTACTTGGCGAAGGTGCCGGTGCTGCCGATGAAGTCGCCCAGCGACGCGGGGTCGCCGAACTTCGGCGCCGTCCCCCAGGAGTGGACGGGGAAGCTCTTGTCGGTCACGCTGGCCCGGAAGGTCAGCCATTCCTGCTGCGTGAGGTTCACGTTCAGACCGGCCGCGCGCAGGCCCGGCAGCATCGCCTGGGCGGGCCGGGCGATGACCGAGTAGGAGCTGGTGGTGACCACCGGCAGGGTCAGGCCCTCCTGTCCGGCCTGTTTCAGCAGGAATTTCGCCTGTTCCGGGTCGTACGGCATGGTGCCGTCGAGCCCGCGCGCGTAGGGCGCGAACGTCTCCGACATCAGGGCGCCGTCCATCGGCCTGCCGTGCCCGAGCAGCGCGGTGTCGAGGACCGACTGCCGGTTGATCGACATGGCGATCGCCCTGCGGACCCGCACGTCGTCGAAGGGCTTCCTGCTGGTCACGAACCCGACGAAGCCGAACCCGAAGGTCTTGTCCGAGACGAACCGCAGCCGCGGGTTCTCGGAGATGACACCGACGTGGGTGGCCGGGACATAGTCGATCATGTCCACGGTCGCCGTACGCAGGGCCATCACGCGGGCGTAGTCGTCGCTCATCGGCTGGAAGACGATGCCGTTGAGGTAGGGCAGGCCGGACTCGAAGTAGTGCTCGAACCGGACGAAGGTGGTGCTCACTCCCGGAATGCGCTCCACGAACCGGAACGGGCCGGTGCCCATGACCTGCGTCTTGGTGTTCGCCCCCGCCTCGATCCACTTCTTGGAGACGACGTTGGAGGTGGGCGCGGCCAGCGCGAAGGGGAAGGCCACGTCGGGCTGCTTCAGGGTGAAGGTCACCGTCGTGGCGTCGGGCGCCTCGACGGAGGTGACCTGCGTGAGCAGCGGGCCCGATGCCGCCGCGGTCTCCTTGTCCATCATGCGGCGGAAGGAGAAGACCACGTCCTCGGCCGTCATCGGGGAGCCGTCGTGGAAGCTGACTCCTGAGCGGAGCTTGACCTTGTAGGTCAGCTCGTCGGCCCATCCGAACTCGGCCGCGAGGTCCCCGACGATCTCCCCGGCGCCGTTGTACTGCACCAGCCCGTTGTAGGCGAGTTGGCGCAGGTAGTCGGAGGCGCTACCGGTGGTGAGATGCGGGTCGAGGTTGGCCGGGTCCGTGGAGAGACCGAAGTACAGGATGCCGCCCCGGCTGGGGCCACCGTTGCCGGCGCGGACCACCTGCATGGATTCGGGCAAGGTCGTGGGATTGCCGCAGGCCGCCAGGGTGGTGGTACCCAGCGCGGCGGCACTGCCTGCGAGAAAGGTCCGCCTGCTGATTACTGCCATGACATCTCCACCTCGTCGGCGCTTGGAGGATGCATCAGGTATGGCCCAGGTATACATGGCGTTTACCTCAGGGGTCAACGGGTTGCGGGCGAGCCGAATGTGCGGTAGGAGCTGGGCGAAAACCGATCTTCAGAAAGGCCTTGATCGCCGATGCGCTCGCCCATTCCCCGCCCGGAATACCCTCGGCCCGCCCTGACGCGTACGGACTGGCTGAACCTGAACGGCGAGTGGCAGTTCGAGATCGACGCCGGCGACTCCGGCCTCGAACGCGGGCTGGTCGAACGCGAGCTGTCGGGCCGGATCACCGTCCCCTTCGCCCCGGAGAGCGAGCTGTCCGGCGTCGCGAACGTCGATTTCATGGAGGCGGTCTGGTATCGGCGGACGGTCCGCGTCCCTGAGGCGTGGGCCGGTCGCACCGTGCTGCTGCACTTCGGCGCCGTCGACCATGACGCGACCGTCTGGGTCAACGGGCACGAGGTCGTCCGGCATCGGGGTGGCTTCACCCCGTTCACGGCCGATCTCACCGGCGTGGCCACGCCCGGCGAGGACGCCGTGATCGTGGTCCGCGCCCGCGACAGCCGCCACAGCCTGCAGGCGCGCGGCAAGCAGTCGCGGGAGTACGCCAACGCGGGCTGCCTCTACACCAGGACGACGGGGATCTGGCAGACGGTGTGGCTGGAGCCGGTCGGCGACGTGCACGCCCGTGAGGTGCGGGTGGTGCCGCAGCTGGCCTCGCCCGGCTTCGACGTCACCGTCCTGCTACCGGCCAACCGGCCCGGCCATCGTGTCCGGCTCCGGCTCACCGAGACCTACGATCACGACACTCACGGTCCGGCCGGCGCCGTCCTGGCCGAGGCGGAGGTGCGCGCCGATCTCGACCTCTCCCCCAGGCTCACCCTGCGGCTGCCGGAAGGCGCGGTCAGGGCGTGGTCTCCGTCGGATCCGCACCTGTACGGGCTGAGCGTCCAGATTCTCGACACGGCCGGGGTCGTGGTCGACGAGGTCAGGTCGTACGCGGGGCTGCGCTCGGTCTCGATCGACGGGAACCGGTTACTGCTGAACGGCCAGCCGGTGTTCCAGCGGCTCGTACTCGACCAGGGATATTGGCCGCAGTCGCTGATGACGGCCCCGAGCGACCACGCGCTCGCCCACGACATCGAGCTGGGCATCGCGGCGGGCTTCAACGGGGCCCGGCTGCACCAGAAGGTGTTCGAGGAGCGCTACCTCTACCATGCGGATCGGCTGGGCTATCTGGTCTGGGGAGAGTTCGGCGACTGGGGTGTCGACGCCTCCGGACCGGCCGGGGAGAATCAGCGGCCGACTGCGTCGATGGTGACGCAGTGGCTCGAAGCCGTGCGTCGCGACCTGAGCCATCCGTCGATCGTCGGCTGGTGCCCGCTGAACGAGACCTCGCAGATCCTCACGGACCGGATCACCCAGCTCGACGACGTGACGCGGGCGATGTGGCTGGCGACGAAGCTCGCCGACCCCACGCGTCCCGTCCTGGACGTGTCGGGCTACGCGCACCGCGTGGCGGAGACCGACGTCGTAGACTCGCACGACTACGAGCAGGACCCGGCGGTCTTCGCCGCGAACCACGCCGGCCTCGCCTCGGGGCGGCCGTTCATGAACACCAGCCCGGATGGCCCGATGTCCGCTGCCTATCGGGGGCAGCCGTACTTCGTCAGTGAGTTCGGCGGCATCTGGTGGGTCGCGGGCGGCGATGCGCTCGACCAGTCGTGGGGGTACGGCGTTCGTCCGGCCAGCGAGGAAGAGTTCTACGTACGGTTCAGCGGTCTCGTCGGCGCATTGCTCGATAATCCGGACATGTTTGGCTATTGCTACACGCAGCTCACCGATGTGTTCCAGGAGCAGAACGGCATCTATACCTTCGATCGGTCCGTGAAGCTCGATGTCGAAAGGATCCGGGCGATCCAGGTGAAGCCCGCCGCCGTCGAACGGCGGTGACGCGTACACGAGGCAGCCTTGGCTGAGCGGGCGGCGTTCAGTCGGAGTAGCGCCGCTGTCTCACGCTCGCGGCCAGTGCGGCGGCTCTGGCCGCCTCTGTCGGGGTGAACGGCAGAGCGGGGCGGCTGACCAGGAGCGCCCGTTCGGGATGGACGGAAATCACCAGAGTGGTGCCGGACTCGCCGCTGTCGGCGAGGGTGTCTCCGGGGCGTCGCCACTGGACGTCCGGGGCGCGCAGCAGCTCCGCCATCGCATGGGGCAGCTGCTCCGGGTCGTCGCTGACGGCATGGGCCAGGACGAGGGCCTGGACCCCGGGGTCGACCAGGTCTTTGACGTAGGCGCGGACGATGACGATGTCGAGCCCGCCGGCCTTCTCGACCGCCGACCGCAGGTCCTTCTCGCTCAGCTGCGTGGGCGCCTCGACGACGAACTCGTCCAGGGCGTCGCAGCCGGACGGAGAGATCGCGCTGCTGCCGGTCGCGGCGATGTGCAGGGCCAGCACGTTGCAGTCCAGCCTGGCGAACGCCGTGGCCAACTCCGCCAGACGGCCCGGCCGGTCGACCACCCGCGTGCGGATGCGCCACAACTTCATCGGCCGGCCTCCCTCGATATCGATCACCTCAGCGGCTTGGCGCTCGGTTCCACATCGTTCGTGGCCTTCGCGGCCCAGGCGTTTGCGGCCGGGTCGTCGGTGGGCCAGGCGTTTGTGGACGAAGGTGCACATGATGAGCCCCGCGCCGAGGGTGATCAGCACCGCGGGGCCTGGGGCGGAGTGCCCCATAAGAGTGGCGAACAGGTGGGCCAGACCGACCGCGACGAAGAGCACCGCCAGTTCTACGACCTCACGCTTCCACGAGGCGGCGGCCTGCTCAGGAGTGCGCGCCCGATCTACGTCTTTCGCATCGCTCATGCGGGCAGAATGGCAGTCCGCTGTTTCGCAACCACGCGACGTGCGGTTTCACCGGCATTAACCCTCGCCCGGGGCGGCCGGGCTCCCGACACATGCCCTCAATGCGACGAGCCGGGGCCCGCACCTCTTCAGGTGCGAACCCCGGCTCGTCGTGCGTGACTAGCGTCAGGCGGGAACGATGTTCTCGGCCTGCGGGCCCTTCTGGCCCTGCGTGATGTCGAAGCTGACCTTCTGGCCTTCCTGCAGCTCGCGGAAGCCCTGGGCAGCGATGTTGGAGTAGTGGGCGAAGACGTCGGCGCCGCCGCCGTCCTGCTCGATGAAGCCGAAGCCCTTTTCAGCGTTGAACCACTTCACGGTGCCAGTCGCCATGTCGATCTCCTCTAGGATAGGCGAAATAGTCAGAACCCGCAGGTCACGGGCCCCACGTCGCCGAAATGACCCATCCGGAAATGACCGGCAAACAAAATGCGCCTGAGGGCTACGTCCCGTCAGGCGCACACAAAGTTCATTTGGGTACCAGAACTGCAACTGAGACGAGCTTACCATGCCCTCCGCGCCGACGTGTCCGACCCCGCGTCGGCGCGTCGCTCACGGTCGGCGGGTGGAAGGGACGGACGGCACGTCACAAGCGGGGCGTCGCAGGTGGGGCATCGCAGGCGGGGCGAGGCCCCTGGCCCACCGATGCGGGCGGGTCAGGGCTTCCTGGCGATGCCGCCGTACATGAGGCGCTGGCCCACACTGAGCACCTCGGGGACGGTGTCCTCGGGACGCCACAGGGGCAGCGGGACAACTCCGGGCTCGACCAACTCGTACCCGTCGAAGAACGAGGTGATCTCCTCCGGAGTCCGGAAGCGGCCGGTGCCGAGCAGCGCGAGGAACTTCTTCTCCGCGTCACGCGCGTCCTGGGTGGCGGAGCAGAAATGGGTGATGAAGACGTAGCTGCCGGACGGGACCGCCGCCATGTACTCCTCGACGATGCCCTTCGGGTCCTCGCTGTCGTGCAGGTGGTGCAGGATGCCGACCAGCATCACGCCTACCGGCCGGTCCAGGTCGATGAGCCGCTGTACCGTCTGGTCGGCCAGGATCGACTTCGGTTCGCGCAGGTCGGACGTGACCACCCCGGTGCGGTCGTTCTCGGCCAGGATCGCCCGGCCGTGGGCCAGCACCATCGGGTCGTTGTCGACGTAGACCACGTGCGCGTCCGGGTTGGCCCGCTGCGCGACGTGATGCGTGTTCTCCACCGTCGGCAGGCCGGAGCCGAGGTCGACGAACTGCGTGATGCCGCGCTCGACGAGAAAACGCACGCCCCGCCCGAGGATCTGCCTGTTGTACGTGGCCACGTCGTAGATCTCGGGGACGACTTTCACGATCTCGGCGACGAACGCCCGGTCGACCTCGAAGTTGTCCTTGCCGTTGAGCACGACGTCGTAGGCCCTGGCGATGCTGGGCCGGGTGGTGTCGATGCCATTTGCCCACAAGTCCGAATTTTCGGCCACGGCGGACTCCTCGTGAGATCGGGAACCAGTCGAAATGATCATAAGGCCGTCGAATGATCCTATGCCGGGAAAAGCAGGAGGCACCTGTTCCCTGACATGCCATTTGAGGAATGTTGGGGTGATTGATGACTTATGTCGGATCTAGGCTGAGAAGGACCTGCGCCAGATGTCTACAGGAGGAATGCCATGACGAGGTTCATGGATGTCCACCACGACATGGTGGGCATCACCGACGAACAGCTCCGTGAAGCGCACGAGGCCGACCTCGCGATCCAGGGCGAAGAGGGCGTGTCCTTCATGCAGACCTGGGCGGATCCTGAGGAGGGTGTCATCTACTGCCTGTCCGACGCACCGAGCGCGGAGGCCGTACAACGCATTCACCAGCGGTCGGGCCACCCCGCTGACGAGATTCACCCCGTACCGCTGTCGCTCTGATCGCCCTCCAGGAGCAGGTCCCGGAGGGCTTTGGCGGCGCCGCTCAGGAAGCCGTGGCGTCGTTGGATGAGGACGACCGGGATCGAGCTCGAGCAGGCGGCCTCCGCGATGTCCAGAATGTGGATCCGGCCGGAGTTGACCTCGTCCTCGACTCCGCTGCGTGGCAGAAGGGCCAGGCCGAATCCGGCTTCGACCATCTTGATCTGGGCCGTCAGGCTGTCGATCGGCACGATCTCCGTCGTGGTGAGCGCGTCCCTGCCCAGCAGCCGTTCCAGCGCGTCGGCGTAGGGCTGGCGGGCTTCGCCGGGGCGCGGCGGAAAGGTGATCCAAGGGTGCTCGGCCAGTCGGCGGCGATCCAGGCGCCGCCCGGGTACGAGCGGGTGATCGGGTGCGGCATCCAGGCGCCGCCCGGCGGCGAGCGGGCGATCCAGGTGTTGCCCGGCGATGAGCGAGTGGTCGGGGGCGGCGACGGCCACGAGTTCCTCGTCGTACGTCTTCGTCGAGATGATGTCCGGGTGGCTGTCCTCGTCGTAACGCAGGCCGAGCACCGCTTCGCCGCGGCGGACGAGGTCGCTGACGCCCTCGCTGGTCGCCGTGCGTACGCGCAACCGCACTCCTGGATGGTCGGTACGGAAGCCGCGTAGCCGCCGGGTGAGGCTCGTACCGGCGAGGGTGCCGACGAAGGCGAGGACGACCTGTCCGGTCCGTCCGCCGCTGAGCTCTCGTACGGAGTCGAGGCTGTCCCGCATGACGGTGAGCAGCGTCTCGGCGTAGGGCAGGAACGCCTGACCGGCTTCGGTGAGCAGGACGCCGCGCCCGACGCGCTCGAACAGCGGCGCGCCCAGCTCCTGTTCGAGTAGACGGATCCGCCGGCTGATCGCCGGTTGGGAGACGTGCAGCGCCTCCGATGCCCGGGTGAAGCCGCCATGTCGCTCGATGGCGAGAAATGTCGCGATCTGGTCGACCTCCACTCCATCAGATTAGCTGATGCATTCCTGCCAATTTATGTATTGGACACATATGTCCTGGTCTTCTTATGGTCGCCGCGTTCCGTCGAACGCCACCACGGGCCGTCCGCTGTCCCTTGGTGGCCCTTCTCCATCCTCGACAGCGGCAATACCAGGGCAGGAGAAACATGGAAGCGAAGTTCGCGACAGCGGGATCTCGAACTGGTTCCGAGCTGGTCGACCGCTTTGAGCAGGTCGTACTCGGAAATGACCCGGCCACCGGGTTGCGCTCGATCATCGTCATTCACGACACGACGCTCGGGCCTGCGCTGGGCGGGGTGCGGATGTGGCCGTACGCGAGCGATGCGGCGGCGATGGCCGACGGCCTGCGCCTGGCCCGGGCCATGACGCTCAAAGCCGCGGCCGCCGGGCTCGATCTCGGCGGCGGTGCCGGGATCGTCATCGGGGATCCGGCACGCGACAAGTCCGAAGCCCTCCTGCGCGCCCACGGCCGGTTCATCGCCACGCTGGGCGGCCGGTTCATCCCGGTGAACGACGTCGGAACCGGGCAGGCGGACATCGAGGTCATCGGCCGCGAAACAGCGCCCGTCTGCGACAAAGGCGACCCCTCCCCGTACACGGCGCTCGGCGTCCTCGCATCGATCCGGGCGGGGCTGCGCGCCGCCCACGGCTCCGGCGATCTGGCGGGTGTGACCGTGGCCGTTCAGGGGGCCGGCAACGTGGGATCCCAGCTGGCGCGCCTCCTGCGCGCGGAGTCGGCCGAGGTGCTGATCGCCGACCTCGTCGATGGACGTGTCCGCGACGTGGCCGAACGGTACGGCGCGCGATGGATGTCACCGCAGGACATCCTCTCGGCCTCCTGTGACGTGTTCGCCCCTTGCGCTCTCGGCGAGGTGGTGACGGGCGAGACGCTGCCGCGGTTGCGGTGCCGCGTCATCGCCGGAGGCGCGAACAACGTGCTCGCCGAACCCGGCCTCGCCGACGTGCTCGCCCGAAGGGGCATCCTGTACGCGCCGGACTTCCTCGCCAGCGCCGGTGGGCTGGTGTACCTGGAAGGACGGCTCCTCGGTCACGACGACGCCCGCTCGACCGCGCGAGTCGAACGCGTGGGCGGGATCGTCGCCGACGTCTTCGAGCGGGCGGAGCGCGAGCACATCACGACGGTGGAAGCCGCCACCGCGATCGCCCACGCGAGACTGACGGCACGTCGCGTCGCCGGTATGCGGTGAGAGTTCCCCTGCCGCCATAGGTGACCGGGGTACGCCCCGGCTGAGCCGACCCGCCGCTCCGTGGAACATCCCTGTCCCTCGATGTCACGCCTCAAGGTGAGGGGCTCGGGGAGGCGGCGGAAGAACATGATCGACAGGACAGGTGGCCGCGAAAGCAGGGTGCTGATCCGGCTGGTGGGCTCGTTCGCGGTCGAGAAGGACGGTCTGCGCGAAACGGTCGGCGGCCGGGCCGGGACGCTCCTGAAGCTGCTGGCGGTGGAGCGCGGCCACGCCGTGCCCACCGACCGCGTCGTGGAGGTGTTATGGGACGACTGCCCGCCCAAGCGGCCGGTCGAGAACGTCGCCACGCTGGTGAGCAGGCTGCGCAGGACGCTCGGCCCTGAGGCCGTGACGGGCGGCAGGCGGGGCTACCGGCTGGGCGGCCCGTCGGCGGTGAGTGTGGATCTCGACGAGGCCGCCGTGCTGACGGCGGAGGCGGAGAGCCGGTTGGCGAAGGACGAGGCCGCCGTGGCCGTCGCCGCGGCGACACAGGCGCTCGAACTGCTCGACGGCGGTGCCGTACTGGATGGGGAGAACGACGCTCCTTGGGCGGCACCGGCACGAGGTGAGGCGGCCGGGTTGCTCAGGCGGGCGCTCCACGCGGCGGCGACGGCGGCGCTGCGGATCGCCGAGCCGGGGCGGGCGCGGCGGGCGGCCGAGGCGGCGGTGGCCGCGGACCCGTTCGACGAGGCCGCGCACCGGCTGCTGATGCGGGCGCACGCCGAGGCGGGCGAGCCCGCGCGGGCGTTGCTGGCCTACGAACGGCTGCGCGACCTCCTGGCGGCCGAGCTGGGCACGGATCCGGCAGCCGAGACGCGGGCCATGCACCTGGCGGTCCTGCGCGAGCAACCGCCCGCTCCCCTGACGGGAGCCGTAAAAGCCGGAGCAGTGCACGAGGGAGCCGCCACGCTGGCCGCGCGGGCGGAGGCGGAGGCGGCGCTGCCAGGGCGGGCCGAGGAGGTGGCCGGGATCTCCCGGACCTGGGCGGCGGCCGTGTCGGGGCGGGCCGGTGTGCTGCTGATCGCAGGTGAGGCGGGCATCGGCAAGTCCCGGCTGGCCGCGGAGGCGGTACGGGTCGCGCGGGCCACCGGCGGGATCGTCTTGCGGGCGCGGTGCCATGAGAGCGAGCGGTCGCTCTTCCTCCAGCCGTTCACCGACGCGTTGACGCCACCGGTCACCCGTCTCGCCGGGTCCGTACTGCGCGACATGGTGGGTGACGGGGCGGAGGCGCTGGCCAGGCTGATCCCGGAGGCCGCGCCGACGCTGCGGCAGGGGCGTCACGGCACGGTCGGGGAGGCCGGGCGGAGATCGGCGTACGAGGCGGTGGCCGGGTTCCTGCGGGCCCTGGCGGCCAGGAAGCCGGTCCTGCTGGTGCTGGAGGACCTGCACCTGGCCGGGACGGCGACCGTCGAGCTCGTCCACTACCTGGCCCGCCGGGTCTCCGGCACGCGCCTGCTGGTCGTCGCGACGACGCGTTCAGGGGAGGGCGCGGCCGCGATGGAGGCGCTCGGGCGCGCGGCCGTCCGGCTGGAGCTGGGGCCGCTGCCCGCGCAGGCGGTCGCGCGGCTGGCCACGCGGAGCGGTCAGGGCAGGTGGGCGGATGACGTGTTCCGCCGCACGCGCGGCCATCCGCTGTACGTCGTCGAGCTGCTGCGCGGCCTGGCGGCGGGTGAGCACGGGGTACCGGCGGGGTTGAGCGCGGCGGTGCTCGAGCGGGTTCACCGGACCGGCTCGCTGGTGGAGCGGCTGCTGCGGGCCGCCTCGGTGTTCCGGGGCGCCTTCGAGCCCGCGCTGGCCGGCGAGCTGCTCGGTCTGCCGCCGCAGGTGGCCGCCGAGCTGTGCGAGCGCGCGCTGCGGGTGGGCCTGCTCGTGGTGACGGGCAGCGGGTACGAGTTCGCCAACGAGGTGACGCGGGAGGCCCTGTACTCCGCCACGCCCGTCCCGACCCAGCTGGTCTACCGCCGCCGCGCCGCCGACCTGCTCGGCCACCACGACAGGCGGCCGGTGCTCAATGGCCGGAACCACGAGCTCCGCTGAGGGGAAGTTCGTCGGCGTACATGCGGGCCTGCAACTCGTACAGCTCCGCGTAGCGACCGGATCGGGCGATCAGCTCGTCGTGCGTGCCCTGTTCCGCCAGCGCGCCCTCGTGCAGGAGGTAGATCCGGTCGGAGTTGCGTACGCTGGCCAGCCGGTGCGTGATCAGGATGACGATCCGGCCAGTGGCGAGGCGGCGCAGCGACTCGTACACGGCGAACTCGGCCTTGGCGTCCAGCGGCGCCGTCGGCTCGTCCCAGATCAGTACGGGCGCGTCGCGGAAGACGCCGCGGGCGACGGCCAGCCGCTGCCACTGACCGCCCGACAGTTCCTGGCCGCCGTGGAAGTACTTCGAGAGCAGCGTCTGCCAGCCGTGGGGCAGGTCGGCCACCACGGTGTCGGCGCCCGCCAGCTCGGCGGCGGCGCGCAGCGCCACGTCACCGGGGTCGTCGCGGTCGTGGCGGCCGGCTCGGACGTTGGCGCGGGCGGTGTGCGGCCAGCGGATCGGGTCCTGGAGCACCATCATGATCCGGTCGCCGACGCTGCGCGGGTCCATCTCGCGGATGTCCACGCCGTCCCAGCTGACCTGCCCGTTCGTGGGCTCGTAGAGTCCTGCGATGATCTTGGCGAGCGTGGTCTTGCCGGAGCCGTTCTCGCCGACGAGGGCGATGGTCTGACCGCTGCGGACGGTGAGATCGATGCCGCGCAGCGCCTCGCGGGTCCCGCCCGGGTAACCGAACTCGACGCCGCTCAGCGTGATCACCTCCGGCGCGGCCGGCGCCATAGAGGTGCGGGTGGCCGCCGCGCGGCTCCTGGAGGCGGCGTCGTCGACGAACTCCTGGTAGTCCGCCACGTACATGCCCTGCTCCAGCAGTTGGTGTGCCGAGTGGACCAGCCGGCTGAGCGCGGCGTTCGCGGTCCGTACGGCTATCACCGCGCCGCCGGCCACCGGCAGCGGGATCCAGCCCGCCTGCAGCAGCAGGCCGAGCACGGTGAACGTGATGGCGGACATGAGCCCGGTGAGCGCCCGGCCGACGGAGCCGACGCGTACCTGGCCGATCTTCACCCGTACTTCCTGGTCGCGCAGCGGGTCGGCCACCTCGGCGTACTCGCGCAGCAGGAAGTCCTCGGCCTGGCACGCGCGGATCTCCGGCGCGGGCTCGCGCTGCGTGCCCAGCTCGGTGATCATCTGGACCCGGCGGTTCAGGGTGACCGTGCGGGTCATGTGCGCGTACGCCAGCCGGGCCGAGCGCTGCACCGTCCAGGCCGACGGGAGTACGCCCAGCACCAGCACCGGAAGCAGCGCGGCGTGCAGGACGGCCAGGCCGGCGAACGCGGCGGCGAACGCCAGCGCCGCGCCGACGAGGTCGACCAGGTTGTCCACGGCCCGCGCGAGGTGGAACAGGCCCCGGTCGCGCGCCCGCTGCATCCGGTCGTAGAACCCGGCGTCGTCGTAGGCGGCCAGCTCGACGCGGAGCCCGGCCGCGAACAGCTCCCCCTCCGCCATCCGGCGCACCGCGGGCGTCAGCCGGGCGTACGCGGCCGCGATGGCCGTCTCGACCGCGCCCCGCAGCAGATACGCCCCGCCGACGAGGAGGATCATGGGCAGCGCGGCCGCCACCACCTCCACGGTGGGGCCGGTGGCGAGCAGCCGTTCCAGCGCCCCCGTGGTCGCCAGCAGGCCGAAAGCCGTGGCGGCTCCCGACACGACCTGGAGCAGCACGACCGTGACGGCCTGCCGGGGCGCCGCCCGCGCCACGATCGCGAGCACCGCCCGGCTGGTGGCCGGCAGCCGGCGGCACATCCGCCAGACGCCCATGTCGCCCGCGTCGTCGAGTTGCCAGTAAGGCGACACCATCTGGGCATCGGCGGACGCGCTGGGGACGGCTTCATGAGCGTCGGCGGACGCGCTCAAGACGGCTTCACTGTGCTGGAGAGCGGGCCGGGGTCGGGGAGCAGTACCGAGGGCAGCGGGCATTCGGGATGCATGCGGAGCAACTGGTACGCGACTCCGCCGAGCCCCGGCATCAGCCCCGGAACGAACGCGTCCCTGGCGAACCCACTGACCGGCCCATGCTCCTCGACGCTGCCGAGCAGATGGGCCTCCAGCCGGGGCCGGTCCAGTCCGCCCGCGCCGAGCCCCGCGGTGACGGCGAGGTCCAGCACCTCCCAGGCCCCGAAGTCACCGTGGCACAGGGTGTGGTTCCAGCCGATGCCGTCGGCCTGGCTGGCCTGCGCCGCGCGCCGCAGCAGGTCACGCAGCCGTTCCGGGTCGCCGCGGCCCTCCATGAGCTGGTCGGCGGCCACGGCCGCGATCCCGACGGACCCGTGGCACCACGCCGCGCCGATCTGGTCCGGGCCGCGCAGGTCGCGCCAGCTGCCGGTCTCGGGGACGTACAGGGTCTCCTCGTAGGCGAAGGCGGCCTCGGCTATGGTCGCGCAGTCGGTGTCGCCGGTGGCCGCCGCCAGCCGGGACAGTGCCCAGCCGATGCCGGTCGCCCCGTGGGCCAGGCCGCCGATGCCGTCGGGGAAGCCGTCGATCGTCCAGCACGCGGTGTCGCCGCGTACCTGTGCCGCCGACACCAGCTTGCGGCCGATCGTCCTGGCCAGGTCGCCCGCGTCGGCGTCGCCCGCGCTCTCGTGGAGCCGCAGCAGGGGCACCACCGCCCCCGCCATGCCGCGTACCAGGTCGAGCGACGGGTCGGACTCCAGCGCGGCGGGCAGCTCGCGGACGAGGTCGACCGACCGCGAGAACGCCTCGGCCGGCTCGATCACGCCGAGGCGTACCAGCAGCAGCCAGCCCCAGATCCGCGAGGCGAGCCCGAGATAGCCGCCGGCGGGCGCGGGCCGTCGCGTCTTGATCTCGGCCCGGTCCTTGGCCCACTGCTCCTCCGCCATCCGCACGGTACGCAGCACGTCGGCCAGCAGTTGCCCGACGTCCGGCACCGGGTCCGCCCGTCCCGCCTCCATCTCGCGCAGATAGCCCGCCAGCAGCACGGCGATGCCGGCCGCCCCGCCGTACATGTCGAGGCCGAGCGGCAGCACCGCCCATCCGGTCGGGTTGAGCACCGGCGCGATCCAGGTGACGGTGCCGTCCTCGGCGCGTACGGCGGCGTCGGACAGCGATCGCATGATGTCGGCGGCCAGCACCCGCCGCCTGCGGTCCAGGTCGTCGGTGTTCAGTACGGCCGGGAGCAGGCGCCGTTGATCGGGCACGCCGCCCTCGTTCAGGTACGCGCTGACCAGGGCGGACTGGATCACCTGGTGCTCCAGCGCGAGGTCGGCCGACCGCCACCGGTCCAGCGTCCCGGCGATCAGGTCCTGGGCGGGACCCCACTGGGTACCGCGCGGCCCGGTGAGCCGGCCACGGCGTGGCGTGGTGGCGAAGAACGGCACGTCGCCGTCCAGCAGCTCCTCGACCTCCGCCTCGATCACCTCGGGGTCGTCGGGCCGGCCGGGCGCGTTGGCCGCCTGCCTGGCCAGCAGGTCCGCCGCGCGCCGCCGGGCGGCGGGCTCGTCGTGCAGCGAGTGCGGGTGCCAGAGCATCCGCTGCAGCTCGGCGTAGCTCTCGGTGGACCTGAGTACGACCCGGATCGGCAGGTCGGCGAACTCCCCGAGCCACCCCGCCAGCTCGCCGCCCTCATCGAGCTTCCTGAGCCGCCCGGTCAACCGGGTGAACCCGTCCACCACCAGGTCCCAGTGCTTGCTCAGCACGGGCTCCGGGCTCGGGTGGTTGAGCGAGAGCGGAACGCGTACGGGCGCGAGGCCGATCCGCGCCTCGTCGGTGCCGACACCGAGGATGACCGGCAGCTCCGTGACCGGCTGCTGGCCGGGCAGTGAGCCGATGGCGGACATGTCGACGCCGCGCCAGCCGAGCGCCAGCCCCCGGCCCGGCAGCAGCCCGGTGCCCAGCACCGAGCCGCCGATCAGCGCCCCCGCCCGGTCCGCCGCGAGCCCGTAGCCGGAGACGCGCGTCGGCGGCTGGGGCGTGAACAGCGTCTCGCAGTCCACGACGGTCGGGATCGGTCCTGCGGCGATCAGGTTCTCGGCGTGCAGATCGGTGCCGCCGATCAGCCGCATCACGGCCAGCCAGTGGCCGAGGTTGCGGTAGAAGCAGCGCGTCTCCTCGTCGTCGGCGCAGTACCGGTGGGCGACGTGCTCGGCCCAGCCGTAGCCGTCGCCGCTCACCACGTCGGGGACCCTGATCCGGGTGTCGGCGGGTTCATCGGCCAGCAGCCGGCCCAGCAGCCGCGCCGCCGCCAGGTCCACGGCTACGGATCGCGGCTTGTAGACGATCTTGCCAGCGACGCAGGTCAGGATCGCCACGCTCTGGCCGCCGCGATGGCTGTCGCCCGCGCCGAACTCGACGCTCACCAGCTCTCCTGGCCGACCCCCCTTGGACTTCTCCGGCTCGCCCCCCTCGAGCGGCCGGAACAGGGTGGAGAGCAGCGGCCGGTCGGCGGCGAAGCGGCAGGCCAGGCTCATCGCCGCCGCGCACCTGTGGCCGATCAGCCGTCGCAGGCGTGGGAGCAGGGTCGGGTAGTGGCCGCCCAGCGACTCCCAGAACTCCGGGTTCGCCGCCTGGGACTCCCAATCCCGCCACCTGGCCTCCGGGTCGGCGCCCGTGAGCCTGCCGGTGATCCTGGCCGCGTTCAGCTCCAGGAGCAGCACCCGGTTGGTCCTCATGCGCACGGTGTTCAGCAGCGCCGTGGCGGCGCCCGCGTGTACGGCCCGGCGCTCCGTTTCCGCCAGGCCCGCGACGGACCCGAGCCGGGCCGCCAGTCGCTCCAGTGAAGGTTCGAGCAGGCGGTCCAGCACGGTGTCGCTTACGGTGTATTCCCCCATGTCAGGTCAGCAGCACAAGCGCCCGGCGGAGGCGCTGCACGCGGTGCCGCAGCCGCCCTCGGTGAGCGGAGGGGGAGGCGGGTTGCAGCCCGACGCGGCGAGGATGGATTCGAGGGTGATGTCCGCTTCCGCGTACTCACCGCTGGCGAACAGCGGGCCCGCCGGGTTGTCCCATCCTTCGACGAGCTGCGTACCGCTCCGCCATCCGGCCACGATCCGGTCGGCCTGCTCCGGGGTCAGTTTGGGCATGAGATCGGTCCCTTCCTTGAGCCGTACGATCCGCTCAAGATGCTGCCAACCGACGTTGCAAATCCGTTGCAGCCGGGACGTCGAGCGTGGGATCAGTCTTCTTCCGCCTGGACTTCCGCCAGGACGCGCTGGGCTACGGCGAAGGCGGCGTTGGCGGCCGGGACCCCGCAGTAGATCGCCGTCTGCAGGAGCACCTCGCCGATCTCGTCGCGGGTCAGGCCGTTGCGCAGGGCCGCGCGCACATGCATGGCCAGCTCGTCCAGGTGGCCGCGGGCGACCAGGGCGGTCAGAGTGATACAGCTGCGGGTACGGCGGTCGAGGCCGGGCCGGTTCCAGACCTCGTCCCAGGCGTAGCGGGTGATGAGGTGCTGGAAGTCGCGGGCGAAGCCGGTGGTGGCGGCGACGGCCCGGTCCACGTGGGCGTCGCCGAGCACC
The DNA here is from genome assembly GCF_040648335.1 of Nonomuraea sp. NPDC049158. NCBI lineage: Bacteria > Bacillati > Actinomycetota > Actinomycetes > Streptosporangiales > Streptosporangiaceae > Nonomuraea > Nonomuraea sp. NPDC049158. Next base: position 101,715 of record NZ_JBEZDM010000021.1, on the reverse strand, counting down.
TCGCGCCTGGTACGCATCCCGGCCGCGTAACCGGAGTCGCCCCCCAGGTGGCCGACGATCGCGGACGTGACAGTGTCGGCCCGCTCCACGCTCGCCAGATGGGCCGCGCCGGGCACCACGCGCAGCAGCGCCCCCGGGATGCCTTGGGCCAGCGTCAGAGCCTGGTCCAAGGGCGTGGCCGGGTCGTCGGCCCCCGCGACGATCAGCGTGGGGGCGGTGATGGCGGCCAGGCGTCCGGTCAGGTCGCAGGAGGCGATGGCGGTGCAGCAGGCCGCGTACGACTCGGCGTCCACGTGTTCCAGCATGTCCGTCACCCAGCGGCCGTCGTAGCCGGCGGTGAACCAGCGGCCCGCCAGCACCGGGGCGAGCTGGGCCACGCCGGAGGCACGTACCAGTGCCGCCCGCTCCAGCCACGGCCCCGGCTCCCCGAACCGCGCCGACGTGCAGCAGAGCACCAGACTCCGCACCCGCCCGTGCTGACCGGGCTGCTGCTGGCCGGGCTGCTGCTGGCCGGGCTGCTGCTGGCCGGGCTGCTGCTGGCCGGCCGCGATCGCGGTGGCGATCGCGCCGCCGAGCGAGATGCCGCCGACCGCGAACTCTCCGTCCTGTACGTCCTCTACGGCGTCCACCAGGTCCAGTACGGCGCGTGCCAGGTCGTCGATCGTCAGGCCGGAGGCGGCGGGGGCCGAGCCGCCATGGCCCGGCAGGTCGTACCGGAGCACCCGCCACGACTGGGTGAGCGCGCTCAGCTGCGGCTGCCAGATGTCGAGCGTGGTGCCGAGTGACGGCCCGAGAACCAGCAACGGCGCTCCGGCGGGACCGTCGACGCGGTGATGCAGCTTCATGCTCACGATCACTTCCGGTAGTCGGAGGGGACGCGGCGCTGGCGGTAGTCGGCCAGGAGGCGATCGACGAGTTCCGGCGCGGCGCCCAGGTAGCCCTCGGGGTCGAGCAGTTCCTCCGGTCCCTCCAGCGGGCCCGGACGGCTCAGCGCCTCGTCGAGGGCGTCGCGGCCGAGGTGGACCGCGAGCCGTTCGGACACGATGCGCCCGCCGGTCAGGCGGGCGTTGCCCCGCATCCTGTCGGGGAACACCTGAAGCCCGCCCACCAGCTCGGCGGCCGTCTCCGCGGCGCCGCCGGTCAGACGGAGGCATTCGCGCAGCGGCGACCACTCCGCCTGCCAGGCGCCCGCGGCCCGCTCGTGCTCCCCCGCCTGTCCCAGCAGCTGGGCGTACGCGGGCACCTGAAGCGCCGCCGACCGGATCAGCACCGACAGGGCGGGGTTGCGCTTCTGCGGCATGGCCGAAGAGCTGCCCCGGGACGACTCGGCCACCTCGCCGACCTCGGTCTGGGCCATGAGGATCACGTCGGTCGCCACCTTGCCCAGCGCTCGCGCCGTACCGGCCAGGGCCGCGCCCAGCTCGGCGACCACGGACCGCTCGGCATGCCACGGCGCGAGCGGAGCGACCAGCCCGAGCTCCTCGGCATACAACTCAACCAGCCGAAGCACCCGCACCTGCGCACTCTCACCACCACCGGACTCGGCCTGGGCAGTGCGGCCGGGCTCAGCATCGGCGCCACCACCGGGTTCCGCGTCGTCGGCACAGGGGGATTCGGCGTCGTCGGCACGGCCGGGCTCGGCGTGGCCGGGCCGGGCGGGCCGGCTGGGCTCGGCGTGGGCGGGCCGGGCGGTTTCGGCGTCGGTGGTGCGGGCGGTTTCGACGAGGGCGGCCAGGGTGCCGGCCGCGCCGCCGAGCTGGGCGGGCAGGCGTAGCGCGCCCAGTCGGTCGCGGGCGTGCAGGAGGCCGGTCAGCCAGCCCGCCGCCTTCAGCCCGAACGTCGTCGGGACCGCCTGCTGGCCCAGCGTGCGAGCCGCCATCAGCGTGTCGCGATGCCGCTCCGCCAGCTCGGCGAGCACGTCCATGACCTCGTCCAGCTCCGCCACGATCAGGTCGACGGCACGCGATGCGACCAGCATGGCAGCCGTGTCACAGATGTCCTGGCTGGTAGCCCCCCGATGAACGAACACGGCCGCCCCTCTGCCCCCGAAGGCCTCTCGCGCATCCTCAGCGCCTCCTGTAGCGGCGGCACCGGTGCCTGCTCCGGCCCCGGAGGCCACCCCTGCTCCGGCCTCGGCGGCACCGGAAGCGGCGATTTCGGAAGCGGCGGTTTCGGAGGCGGCGGTGCTGGAGGCTTCGGCGGCGGTGACGGCTTTTCGTAGGTCGGCGACCAGGGGGACGACGGGGTTGGCGGCCTGTCTGGCTCGCTGGGCGAGGTCCGGTAGGTCCGCGGTGAACTCCGAGGCCACCCGGTCGATCAGGGTGGCCGCCGCGCCGGGGATCAGCCCGGCGCGCCCCTGCGCACGAGCCAGCGCCGCCTCGGCGTCCAGCATGGCGCGCAGCCAGGCCGCGTCCGACGTCACCGCCTCCACCCGGGTGCCCGCCCGCACCGGCGCCAGCAACCCGCTGTCGACAGCAGCCCCGCCAGCGCCCTCGCCGGAAGCCCCGCCAGCGGTCCCGTCAGAAGTCAAGGAACACCGTCTCCCCATCCCCCTGGAGCCGCACGTCGAACCGGTACCGGTCCCCCGACCCCGTCGCGATCAGTGTCCCCCGCCGTTCCGGCTCCAAGCCGTCCAGCAGCGGATCCGGCCGATCCTCCAGGTAGACGCGGGTCAGCAACGACCGCAGCAACCCCCGCGCGAACACCTGCAGCGACAGGTACGCCCCCTCAGGCCGGACCGTACGGAAGCGAAACGAACCATCCGGAGCCGTGGCGCAGCGCCCGAAGCCGGACACCTCCCCGTCTCCCCGCACCAGCGCGCCGCGGTCGCCCGTGCGCCCCAGCCAGAGTTCCAGCAGCGCGTCCGGCACCGGCTCGCCGGCGCCGTCCAGGACAAGTCCGGTCAGCATGATCGCGCCCGCGTGCCCGGGAGGCACCAGCTCCCAATCGTGCGGGTACGGCAGCGCGTGGCTGAAGAACGGCCCCACGGTCTGGGAGGGCGTGAGCTTCATGAAGGCTCCGTCCTGGGAGGGCGTGAGGTTCATGACGGCTCCATCGGGGTTCGGCCCAGCACGATGTCGAAGGAGTAGCCCAGCGACCATTCGGGCTCGGTCAGCTCCATGGAGAAGGCCGAGACGAGGCGCTGCCTGGCCGGTTCGTCGGGGATCGACTGGAGGATCGGGTCGAAGGGCATCAGCGGGTCGCCGGGGAAGTACATCTGCGTGACGAGCCGCTCGGTGAAGGCCCGCCCGAACACCGAGAAGTGCAGGTGCGCCGGCCGCCACGCGTTGTGGTGGTTGCGCCAGGGATAGGCGCCGGGCTTGATCGTGACGAACCGGTAGCGGCCGTCCTCGTCGGTGAGGCAGCGGCCGGCGCCGGTGAAGTTCGGGTCGAGGGGGGCGGGGTGCTGGTCGCGTTCGTGGGCGTAGCGGCCGGCGGCGTTGGCCTGCCAGAGCTCCACCAGCGTGCCGCGGACCGGTCTTCCGGCGGAGTCCAGGATGCGGCCCGTGACGGAGATGCGCTCACCGAGCGGCTCCCCGGCGTGCTGCCTGGTCAGGTCGGAGTCGAGCGAGCCGACCTCGTCGTGGCCGAAGACCGGGCCGGTCAGCTCGATCGCGTCGGGATCGCTCCTGAACGCCACCGGCGGCCGCGCGGGCGCGCGCAGGATCGTGCTGCGGTAGCCGGGGCTCAGGTAAGGAGGATGGGTCATGGCCGCCCTTCGAAGTTGATCATGGAAGCCCCACGTAGTTCTCCGCCAGCGTCGTCGCTGCCGCCTCGGAGGAGGTCACGTAGTCCAGATAGGACAGCTGCAGCCGCCGCCCGTAGTCGTCGTCGGAGTCGAACGTGTGCAGCAGAGTCGTCATCCACCAGGAGAAATGCTGGGCCCGCCAGACCCGCTTCAGGCAGGACTCGGAGTAGGCGTCGAGCAGGTCGGCCGATCCGGTGGAGAAGAACCGGTCCAGCGCCTCGGTCAGGACGCGTACGTCGGCCACGGCGAGGTTCAGCCCCTTCGCGCCGGTGGGCGGCACGATGTGGGCGGCATCGCCGGCGAGGTAGAGGCGGCCGTACTGCATGGGCTCGGCGACGAAGGCCCGCATCGGCGTGACGCCCCTGTCGAAGATCTCGCCGGTCTCGAGAACGAAGCCGGGTACGGTCTCCAGCCGCGCCTTCAGCTCGGCCCAGATCCGCTCGTCCGGCCACTCCGCCACGGTGGCGTCGGGCGGGACCTGGAGGTAGAAGCGGCTGACCGTGGGCGAGCGCATGCTGTGCAGCGCGAAGCCGCGCTTGGTCCTGGCGTAGATGAGCTCCTCGGACGAGGGCGCCACCCGGGCCAGGATGCCGAGCCAGGCGAAGGGATACTCCCGCTCGAACAGCCGCAGAACGCTCGGCGGGATGGACGGCCTGGACACGCCGTGGAAGCCGTCGCAACCGGCGATCACGTCGCAGTCGAGCCGCTCGCCGCCGAACGTCAGGTACGGCTCGGCCGCCGGCCCGTGCACGGCCACGTCCTCGATCTCGAACCGCACGTCACCGCCCGCCTCCAGCCTGGCGGCGATCAGGTCCTTGACCACCTCCTGCTGGCCGTACACGGTGATGGTCCGGCCGGGCACCAGCTTCTCGAAGGCGATGCGGTGGCTCTGCCCGCCGTACCTGAGCTCGATGCCCCGGTGTGGCAGGCCCTCGCGCAGCAGCCGCGCGCCGACGCCCGCCTCGACCAGCGTGTCCACCGTTCCCTGCTCCAGTACGCCGGCGCGCACACGGCGCTCCACGTACGCGCGACCACGCTTCTCCAGCACCACGGAGGAGATGCCGCGCAGGTGGAGCAGGTGGGACAGCAGCAGACCGGCGGGCCCTGCCCCGATGATCCCTACCTGAGTGCGCATGAGGGAAGCATCCTGCTTCGGCGGCCGATTGTTCGAGGCACCTCTTCCACTGAGCGGAAGAATTGTGCAGGATTTGCGGTATGTCAGGTGGATCCCAGGGACGTACGGTGACCTCCAAGGTGCTCGCCATCCTGGGCGCGTTCGACTCCGGGCACCCGCAGCTCACGCTGACGGACCTGGCCAGGCGCAGCGGCGTGCCGCTGAGCACGGTCCACCGGCTGGTCGGCGAGCTGGAGGAGTGGCAGGCGCTGAGCCGCGCGCCCGATGGACGGCTGCGCATCGGGCTGCGGCTGTGGGAGCTCGGCCAGCTCGCGCCCGCCAAGCTTCAGGATCTGGCCCATCCGTGGCTGCAGGAGCTGTTCGCGAGCACCGGCGAGAACGTGCACCTGGCCGTCCGTGACGGCTTGGAGGTCCTGTACGTGGACAAGGTGGCCGGGCGGCGGGCCGTGCCGATCGTGTCCAGGACGGGCGGGCGGCTGCCCATGCATCCGACGGGCGTCGGCAAGGCCCTGCTCGCCTACGAGCCCGAGTGGTTCGTCCGGTCGTACCTGGACCGCGTGCTCGAACGGCCGACCCCGCACACGATCACCGAGCCGGGGCGGCTGGCCCGCGAGCTGGCCACCGTACGCGGTCAGGGGTACGCGCTGACGTACGAGGAGATGACGCTCGGCTCCTGCTCGGCGGCGGCCCCGGTCCTCGTCGACGGCCGGGCCGTCGCCGCGCTCGGCATGGTGCTGTCCTCCAGGCGCGCCCGCGAGCTCCCCCGGCTGGTCGAGCCCCTGCTGACCGCCGCGAACGGGATCGCCAGAGCGTGCGCCGCCGCGCCATAGCCCGTGCCCAAGACTGCCCGCCGCCCTTGCCCAGACCTGCCCGCACACCATAACGTGCTCCGGTAAGCGCTTTCCAAAGGTCTCCAAAGGAGGTCGCCCGTGCCGTCCCCCCTGCGCGTCGCCGTCGTCGGCGGCGGCGCGATCGCGAGCTTCGCGCACATGCCCGCCTTCCAGGAGCTGTCTGACGACTTCGAGGTGGTCGCCGTCGTGGACGCGACCGCCGAGCTGGCCCAGGCGTTCGCCGACCGGTTCGGCGTGCCGTACGCCTCGGACGATCTCGAAGGCATGCTCGCCGAGGTACGCCCCGACCTGGTGGACGTCTGCAGCCCGCCCTCGCTGCACGCCGCACAGGTGTCGGCCGCGCTGCGCGCGGGCGCGTGGGTGTGGTGCGAGAAGCCGCCGTGCCTGTCGCTGGCCGAGTACGACGCCATGGTCGCGGCCGAGCAGGAGGGCGGGCCGTACGCGGCGATCGTGTTCCAGCAGCGGTTCGGCTCCGGCGCGCAACACCTGCGGCGGCTGATCGAGAAGGGCGCGCTCGGCACCCCGTACGTCGCGCACTGCCAGACCACCTGGTACCGCGACGACGCCTACTACGCGGTGCCGTGGCGCGGGCGCTGGGAGACCGAGGGCGGCGGCCCCGCGATGGGCCACGGCATCCACCAGCTCGACCTGCTGCTGGAGCTGCTCGGCGAGTGGAGCGAGGTACGCGCCATGGCGGCCAGGCTGGCGCGTGACGTCGAGACCGACGACGTCACGACCGCGCTGGTCCGCTTCGAGTCGGGCGCCCTGGCCACGGTGGTCAACAGCGTGCTGTCGCCACGGCAGGTCAGCCACCTGCGCATCGACCTCGCCGACGCCACGCTGGAGCTGACCCACCTGTACGGCTACGCCAACGACGACTGGACCTGCACCCCGGCCGAGCACGCCGGCCAGATCGACTGGCCGCCCGCCGAGGACGAGCCCACCTCCCACCTGAAGCAGCTGCGGGCCCTGGTGACGGACCTGCGCGCGGGCCGGCGGCCCCGGGCCAGCGGGCGGGACGGGCGCCGGTCGCTGGAGCTGATCACCGCCATGTACAAGGCGGCGCTGACCGGCGGCACGGTACGCGCGGGCGAGGTCGGCCCCGGCGATCCCTTCTACCGCAGCCTGCACGGCGACACTCCCGGATGGAGCCCCTCATGAGCGCGATCGTCTTCGAGGCGCACGGCGTGGAGCTGATGCGTTACGTCCACGAGCCCGACCCGCAGCCGTTCGAGGCGCCCAAGCCGTACGTCCACCCGCTGCGTACGCTGGCCGGTGACGTGGTGACCTCCTACCGGCCGCACGACCACCGCTGGCACAAGGGCCTGCAGCTGACCGCCTCGCACGTGTCCGGCCAGAACTTCTGGGGCGGCGGCACCTTCGTCCGCGAGGAGAAGCGCTACATCGACCTGGACAACAACGGCACGATGCGCCACGACACCCTCGACGTACGCGAAGACGGCCTGTCGGGGCAGCTGACCTGGCGCAGTTCGCGCGGCGAGCCCTGGGTGGAGGAGCGGCGCGAGCTCACCGTCGAGGCGGTCGATCCGGCCAACGGCTCCTGGGAGCTGGTCTGGCACACGACGCTCACCGGCCTGCGCGAGGAGCCGCTGCGTTTCGGCAGCCCCACCACGCACGGCCGCCCGCTCGCCGGATACAGCGGCCTGTTCTGGCGCGGCCCGCGCTCGTTCACCGGCGGCGAGGTGCTCGGCCCCGACGGGATGGGCGGCGAGGAGATGATGGGGCAGCGGGCCCGCTGGCTGGCCTACCAGGGGCGGCACGACGAGGTGGACCGGTCGTCCACGCTGATCTTCGTACCGGAGCCGGGGCCGGAGTCGCACTGGTTCGTGCGCAGTGGCCCGTTCGCCGCTGTCAACCCCTCATGGGCCTTCCACCAGGAGTTCGAGCTGGCGCGCGGGCAGACGATCTCCCGCCGCTACCGGATCGTGCTGGCGACCGGCTGGTGGGGCACCGAGCGGATCGAGGAGCACCTGGCCAAGCGCCGAGCCGCCGACTAGCCGCTGACTCGCCGGCTAGTCGCCGAGCCGCTGGATCCCGCCGCAGCCCCGGGCCCAGCCGGCGAAGTCGCCCGCCGGCTCGGGGAAGCGCACGCCATGCTCGGGGTAGCCGAGGACCATCTGCTCCCAGAGGATCTGGCCGAGCGAGCGGTTGTTGTTGATGACGACCTTGACCGGCAGCCGCTGCTGGGCGGCGGTGAGGAACTCGGCCATGAGCATGTCGACGCCCCACTCGGCAAGCCGCTCTACCAGGGATTCCGCTGCTATGCGTGCCATGACAGCGGCCCTATCCCTGACTGGGGTAGACAGACCCTTTGACCAAGCATGCGCTGAATTTCGTTGTCATTTCGGGAGAATTCCCAGGCTGCGGGTAGGGGCGGGGAATGCACATTCTGGTCACGGGGGCAACCGGCATGCTGGGCAAAGCCGTGGTGCCCACACTCCTCAGGACGGGTCACACGGTGCGGGCGTTGAGCCGCGAGGCGCACTCAGGCCGGGACGTCGAGTGGGTATGGGGTGACCTGACCTGGGGCAAAGGCATCTACAGCGCTGTGCGGGACGTCGATGCGATCATCCATCTCGCCACTTTCGCCCGCAAGGCGCACCGGGCCGGCTCCGTCGACGTCGCGGGCACCACGGTGCTGCTCGACGCGGCCAAGGAGGCCGGGGTGCCGCACCTGGTGTTCACCTCGATCGTCGGCGTCGACCAGGCCGCGACCGGGTATCTCGAGGACAAGCTCGAAGCCGAGCGGCTGATCAGGGAGAGCGGGATCGGCTGGACGATCCTCCGCTCCACCAGCTTCCACCAGCACCTCGACCAGCTGCTCCGGGAGCTGGCCGCCGCTTTCCCGGCGATCCCGGTGGACCGCACGCTCCCCTGGCAGCCGGTGGACCGCTCCGAGGTCGCCGTGTATCTGACCGACCTGGTGGCCGCCGGTCCCGAGCGGGGCGTGATCGAATACGGCGGGCCCGAGGTGATCGGCATGGACGAGGTGGTCAGACCCTGGCTGCAGGCCAGGCGGCTGCGCCGCCTGCTGCTGCCGGTGCGCTATCCGGGCGGCAGGTGGGCCGCCCAGCGGGCCGGCTGGCACACCACGGACGCCACGCCGCTGGGGCGGATCAGCTGGCGCGACCACCTCTTCCCCGCCCCGCCCGAGCCGTCGGACGACTTCGCCATCGAGCACACCGCCTCGCCGACCAGCCCGGCCACCCAGCCGGACCTCGACCCGAACGCGCACGTCTACGGCGGAGACGACGGCTACGAACGCCCGACCCGCGCCTGACCGACCCACACTTAACCCGCGCCTGCCCCGCCGCAGGTCCAAGAGACCCCAGCCTCAGGTCCAGGGGTCGTAGTCGACCTCCAGCGGCTCCTGGGCCGGTCGCTGAGCCTCCGGCACGTGCTGGAGGTTGACCCGGATGCGATACCACACACTGCTGCGCCCGCGCATGCCGTCGACCAGCACGTCGGCGGGCTGGAGGTGCCCGGCCACCTCGGGATGCCTGGCCTTCCACCGCTCGAACCCGGCCTGCGCCTCGTCCTTGTGCTGTGCCCTGGCGATCTCGACGACGGGAAGATCCTCCCGCTCGGGGGCGGGCCCCTGCGACTCGGCCAGCTCCAGCAGCGACTCCAGGCCGCCCGGGTGCAGGTCCATGTCCGCCCAGGGGTCGCCGAGTTCGGCGAACCTCTTGGGGACGGTGTCGATCGTGTAGTCACCCGGCCGGCAGCCCGGCACCTCGTCCCAGGTCAGCGGCGTGGAGACGCGGGCGTCGGCGACCGGCCTGACCGAGTAGGCGGAGGCGACCGTGCGGTCATAGGCGTTCTGGTTGTAGTCGACGAACACGCCGTGCCGCTGCTCCTTCCACCATCGGCTGGTGGCCACCTCGGGGGCGCGCCGCTCGACCTCCCGGGCCACCGCCTCGGCCGCCCGGCGCACCTCGGCGAACGTCCAGCGCGGCTCGATGCGGGCGTACACATGGAAGCCCCGCGATCCCGACGTCTTCGGCCAGGCGGTCAGGCCGTGGTCGGCCAGCACCTCGCGGGAGACCTGCGCCGTGCGCAGCACGTCGCCCCAGCGCACGCCCGGCACCGGGTCGAGGTCGATGCGCAGCTCGTCGGGGTGGGCCAGGTCGGCGGCCAGCACCGGGTGCGGGTTGAGGTCGACGCACCCCAGGTTGACCGCCCACACGATGTGGGCCGTCTCGGTCGCGACGACCTCCTCGGCGCTGCGCCCGGAGCGGTAGCGGAGCTCGGCCACCTGGATCCAGTCGGGCCGCTTGGCGGGCGCGCGCTTCTGGAAGAACGCCTCCTCCTCGATGCCGTGCACGAACCGCTTGAGCACCATCGGCCGTCCCTGGACGCCGCGCAGCGCGCCTTCGCCGACCGCCTGGTAGTAGCGGATCAGGTCGAGCTTGGTGTGTCCGCCGGCGGGGAACACCACCTTGTCGGGATTGGTGATGCGGACTTCGCGCCCCGCGACCTCGATGTCAGGCATGAGGGTCACGATACGGGGCGCCCCCGACAGATCAGCTTCGGCTCCGCGCCTCCCAATACGCCAAGCCGAGCCGCCGGTGCGTGTCGATCGCCACCCGCCGGTGCTCGTCCGCCTCCTCGGTACGGCCCAGGCGTACGGCCAGCGCCGCGAGGACGTCGCGGACCGAGCCCCAGGCGCCGCTGCCCATGCCCATGACGATGAGCTGGTCGGCGACGGGCAACAGCCGTTCGTACAGATCCCCCGGGTCAGGTGTGCCGAGCCGGGCGGCGATAAGGCCCCAGATCGGGAACAGGAACCCTCCCGACCAGTCGTCCCGCAGCTCCGTACCCCACCGCGCGATCAGCGCCCTGGCCAGTTCCTCCTTGCCCACGTCGAGGGCGGCCAGGATGGCGAGCGGCCGCATCGGTGTCATCTGCGGGAGGTCGCTCGCGGCGATGAGGTCGTCGACGATCTCGGCCACCCGGCCCTGGCCGCGTCGGCACGTGTAGAGCGTGGCCAGTCGGCGGGCTTCCGCGCCCCATGGGCTGGCACCGTACTTGAGGTCGGGGAACTCAGCGACCAGCGCCTCCGCCTCGGCCCAGCGGCCGTGCAGGGTGTGTCCGCCCGTCTGCGCGACCCGGACCATGGCTTCCAGCTCGGGGCGGCGTACCTCCTCCAGGACCCGCTCGCAGCGGGCGAGCTCGCGCTCCCACTCGGCCAGGTCCGCCGCGCGGAGCAGGCAGGACATCCGCAGGCCGCCGGCCACCAGCCGGGCCTCCCTGGTCAGCCCCGGAATGGCCAGCATCTCATCGGCGGCGCGCAGCCGGGCGGGGTTGTTCCCCATGACGAACCCGGCGATCAGGTAGTTGTTCAGCGTCCTGGCCAGCAGCGCCGGGTCGCCCAGCGCGCGGGCCAGCGCCACGGCGTCCGCGGCGAGCAGTTCGCCCTCGGCGCGACGGGGGCCGTAGTGGAGCTCGACGCCGAGCGTGCCCAGCAGCGTGGCCCTGGCGTGGTCGTCGAGCGGGCCCGCCAGCAGATCCTCCAGAACCGACACCATCTGCTCATCCACCACGCCGTACGGCCGCCAGTTCCACACCGACAGCCCGCCGAACGCCGATACCGCCGTCACCAGCGCGTCGCGGTCCCCGAGCCGCTTGGCCGCCGCGATCGCCTCCGTCAGGTCGCGCATGGCGCCGTCGGCGTCGCCCACGGTACGGCGGGCCTGGCCGAGCTCGGTCAGCAGGTGGCAGCGATCGGCCGAGTCGCCGGGCGGCAACTGCGCGACCGCCAGTTCCCAGAACGTGACCGACTCGGTGTAGCCGTGTCGGGCCACCGCCTCCCGTGCCGCGGCGACGGCATAGGCCACCGCCCGCTTCGCGCCGCCCAGCTTCGCGGCCGCGGCGAAGTGGCCGGCCAGCTGGGCGGGGTCGGCGCCGGGCAGGGTCTCCAGGTACGTACCGGCCCGCAGGTGCAGCCGGGCTCTGGCCAGCCGGGTGAGTCCCGCGTCCAGCGCCTGGCGTACCAGGGCGTGCGAGAACCGGTAGTCGGCGGGCCGCGCGTCCTCGGTCAGCAGGCCGACGGCCAGGGCGGGCTCGGCGAGGGTCATGACCTCCTCGACCGGCCGCTCGGTGAGCGCGGCCAGCAGGTCGACGGTCACCTCCCGGCCCGCCACCGCGGCGGCTCGCAGCAGGTCCTGCGTGGCGGCGGGCAGCCGGGCGAGCCGCCGGTCGATGACATCGCGGGCACCGGCCGGGACCAGGTCCCGCTCGCTCTCCGGCAGCAGGAGCAGCTCGGTCAGATAGAACGGGTTGCCGCCCGAGCGGTCGAGCATCGCCACCGGATCCGCCTCCACGTGGCGCAGGCGCAGGTAGTCGAGCACCTCGCCGGCGTCGAACGGGGCCAGCGGCACCCGGTGGCTCTCCCGCGCCAGCGCGCCCAGCGTCTCGCGCAGCTGCTCGGGGTGATCGCCCGGCTCGGGCCTGAGCGTGACGACGACGAGTGTGGAGGTACGGGCGAGCTCACCGGCGACGTAGCTGAGCAGCCTCAGCGACGAGATGTCGGCCCAGTGCACGTCCTCCAGCACCAGCAGGAGCGGGCCGCCACGCAGTCGCGACACCACGCCGTCGTACAGGTCGAACAGCTCGGCCTGCGGTTGCGCGGGGATCAGCCCGGCCTGGGTCCAGGGCCAGAAGGGCGGGGCCGTCTCGCCGTCCAGGCAGCGTCCCCAGGCCGTCTGGAAGCCGCGTGCGGCGGCCACCTCGGCGGCGGCGCGCGCCAGGCTGGTCTTGCCGATGCCCGCCTCGCCGGTCACCAGCAGCAGGCCGCCCCTCCCCCGGCGGGCCTCGGCCAGCAGCTCCTCGACCAGGTGCAACTGGCCGTCCCGCGCGATCAACCGCTGACCGGCCCTGTCTCGACCGCTGACCACGTCGTCCGCCGTCGTACCGCTTCGAGCGGGGGTCTGGGCGGTGAAGGCTGTCTGGGTGGTGAAGGCGGTCTGCGTGGTGAAGGCGGTCGGGGCGGTGAGGCCGGGTGCGGTGAGGGTCATCAGGTCGGGCGACTGGTCGAACACCGCCTGCTCCAGCCGCTTCAGCTCCGGCCCCGGCTCGATGCCCAGCTCGCCGTCCAGCAGCGACCGTACCCGGCGCAGCGCCCCGAGAGCGTCCGCCTGCCGGCCCGCCCGGTAGAGCGCCAGCACCAGCAGCGCCCACGCCCGCTCCCGGTAGGGATGCGCCTCGACCAGTGCCTCCAGGTCCGGCAGCCCGGCCTCGCCGAGCGCGAGCCGCGCCTCGAACCGGTCCTCGGCCGCTCCCAGCCGCAGCTCCTCCAGCCGGTGTACGGCCCGCCGCGCGAACTCCAGGTCGGCGAACTCCCCCAGCAGCTCGCCCCGCCACAGCCCGAGCCCCCGGTCGAGCACCTCCAGCGCCTCGGCGTACCTGCCGCCGCGCAGCACCCGCCGCCCGTCCTCGGCCAGCACGGTGAAGCGGCCCGCGTCGACCTGTCCCGGCGCGATGTCGAGCAGGTAGCCGGGCTCGCGGGTGAGCAGCAGCCGGGGCGGCGTGCGCGGCTTCCTGCCGGGTTCCAGCACCCGGCGCAGGTGGGAGACGTACGCCTGGAGGGTCGCCGTCGCCTTGGCCGGCGCCTCCCCGGCCCACAGCTCCTCGATCAGCCGGTCGAGCGGTACCACCCGCCCTGGTGAGAGGGCCAGCACGGCGAGCACGGCCCGCTGCTTGCGCGTGCCGAGATCGAGCCGAACACCATCGGCGGAGTCGACCTCAAGCCGGCCGAACAGACGGACATCCACAAACCCCAAGTCAACCCCAAATCCCCCTCAAATGGTAAAACGCACACTTGGTCCCATGAATGACATCAAAGTGAACGGCACCCTTCTGCTCCCCGGCGACCCGGGCTTCGACGAGGCCCGCAAGCCCTGGAACCTGGCGGTGGACCAGCCGGTGCGCGCGGTGGTCGAGGCGGCCGACGCCGACGACGTGGCCGCCGTGGTGAGCTACGCGCGGCTCAACGGCCTGGCGGTCACCGCCCAGCCGAGCGGCCACGGCGCCTCCGGCGACACCGACGGGACGATCCTGCTCAAGACCACGCACTTGGGCGGCGTGAGCATCGAGGACGGTGTCGCGCGGGTCGGCGCGGGCGTGAAGTGGGGCGAGGTGCTGGCGGCCGCGGGCCCGCTCGGCCTCACGGGCCTGGCGGGCAGCTCGCCGGTGGTGAGCGTGACCGGCTACACGCTCGGCGGCGGTTTGAGCTGGTTCGGGCGCAGGTACGGTTTCGCGGCCGACAGCGTGCGCGCCTTCGAGGCGGTCGACGCCGCCGGGGACCGCGTCAGAGTGACGGCGGAGTCGGATCCGGAGCTGTTCTGGGCGTTGCGGGGTGGCGGCGGCGACTTCGCCTTGGTCACCTCGCTGGAGTTCGGCCTGAACCCGGCCCCTGAGCTGTTCGGCGGGCGGATGATGTGGCCGGTCGAGCGGGCTCGGGAGGTGTTCGACGCCTTCGCCGAGACCACCGCCGAGGCGCCGGAGGAGCTGACGCTCTGGTTCGACCTGCTGAAGTTCCCCGGCGCTCCGGGACTCGTCGCCGTCGACGCCACCTTCCTCGGTGAGCACCCCGGCGCCCTGCTGCGCCGCTTCGAGCGGATCGGCGGGCTGATCAGCGACACCCGGCGGCCGACGCCGGTGGCCGAGCTGGGCTCGATCTGCGCCGAGCCCACGGACCCGAGCCCGGGTTCTGGCCGGTTCGAGCTGCTCACGGGGCTGGCGGGCGTGGCGGACGTGCTGCTCGGCGCGCCGATCGACCCGCTGATCAGTGTGCAGGTCCGGCACCTGGGCGGGGCGCTGGCCCGGCCCGCCGAAGGTGGCGGCGCCGTGGGGTACCTGGCCGAGCCGTACTCCGTCTACATGTTCGGACGGCCGACGCCGGACACGGCCGAGCGCATCACCGACCTGACGAAGGCGCTCGTGCCGCACACGAGCGGACGTAAGTCGTACACGATGCTGACTCAGGGCGAACGCGCCGCCTCCGCCTTCCCCGCGAGCACGCTCGCCCGGCTGCGCGACCTCAAGCGGGCCCGCGACCCGCACGGCGTGATCCGCGCGAACTTCCCCGTGCTGGGGTAACCACCGGGGTCGCTAGAAGGTGCCGTGACGGCCCGCGCCCGCCGCGAAGCGGGCGGCGCCGCCGGCCGCGTCGGGCAGGGACACCAGCCCGTGGCGCAGCTCGTTCCGCATCGCCTCCCGCTCCGGCAGCCCATCCTGCTCCAGCGCCGACAGCCGGTCGCCGCGCAGGCAGGTCTGCGGGAAGCCGGCGATCTCGCGGGCCAGCTCCTCCGCCTGGCGCCTGGCCGTACCGGGCGGGACGACGCGGTTGGCCAGGCCCATCTCGTACGCCTCGCGGGCGCCGACCGGACGGCCGGTGAGGATCAGGTCCATGGCCCGGGAGGCGCCGATGAGCCGTGGGAGCCGCACGGTGCCGCCGTCGATGAGCGGCACGCCGAAGCGGCGGCAGAACACCCCGAACACCGCGTCCTCCTCCGCCACCCGCAGGTCGCACCAGAGCGCCAGCTCCAGCCCGCCCGCGACGGCGTGCCCGGCGACGGCGGCGACGACCGGCTTGGACAGGCGCATCCTGGTCGGGCCCATCGGCCCGTCGCCCTCCTCGCCGACGTGGTTGTCGAGCGTCTTCAGGTCGGCGCCCGAGCAGAACGTGCCGCCCTCACCCCACAGCACGGCCACCGCGGCGTCGGACTCCTCGAACGCCCGGAACGCGTCCACCAACGCGTCGGCGCTCTTGCGGTCGACCGCGTTGCGGACCTCCGGTCTGCTCAGTATTACGGTCGTGACCTGGCCTTCTCGCTCCATGCGTACGGTCATGGCTGCCTCCGTGATGGGTGGTCGCCGGAACGTGAGCGTACGGCGGCACCGGAGGTCACGCCAGCGCCCGATCCCTTGCGGCATACGGCTACCCGTATCCGGACCTTATTCTCACGAGAACGTCTTCAGCCGGTCAGCGTGCGGCGGGACCGGGCCAGGGCGAGCCCGCCGAGGATCATGCCGCTCAGCCCTACTACCAGGGCTATGTAGCCCCCGACTATTCCGTAGCCGGTGCCGGGACCACCCTTGGCGGCGGCCACGACCAGCCCGCCGATGACCACGCCGGCCGACCCCGTCACCAGGGCCACGATGGCCCCCCTTCTCCCGGTGCCGGAGCCGATACGACCGGCTGAGCGTGCCAGGGCCAGCCCGCCGATGACCACGCCGATCAGTCCCAGCAGCGCGGCCACCAGGGACCAGAGACGCCCGGCGGTCATGGCATAGGCGCTGACGGGGTCCGGCTGGACCAGGGCGTGCGCGGCTTCGGGGATGGCGAGCGCGAAAGCCGGTGGCAGGGCGGTCGTGGTGGCGGCGAACAGATGATGGACGGACATGAGGTGCTCCTTCTCCTCCTGCGACTGGGGCGTCACCTGATCATGTCCGCCGCACCCATCGCCGGTCGTCGTGCGGAGGTGGGCTATTCGCGCTGCCGCCGATGCCGCAGCCGGCTACCTCGGACGCCGCAGGAGCCGTGAAAGTACCGCGGCCGCGGTAGGCGGCCGACCATCCGTGGGCAGGAGTTGCCCGCGCGAACATCCGGTTAGGGTGCGCGCATGAGCACAGGACGGTTCGTTGGCCGGGCAGGCGTCACAGACTGGGTGATCGCCGTCGGCGTGGCGGTGACGCTGCTGGTCACCGGGGTGTTCTGGCAGCGCTCCGGCACCTACCTCGACCTGCTCGGCTGCGCGCTGCTGATGGCGGGCGGCCTGGCGCTGGCCGCACGCCGCCGGGCGCCGGTTCTCGTCCTGGCCGTCACCGGGGTGTGCGCGGTGGGTTACCAGGCGGCCGGTTTCGACGTGCCCGCTGTCGCGTACCTGTTCGCGGTGTACGCCGCCGTACGGGCGGGGCACCGCGCCATCACGGTGGCGGCGAGCGTGATCATGCTGGCCGCTCTCCCCCTCGCCGCCCTGGCCTCGGGCCTGCACGACACGGGCGAGGCGTTCGCGCAGGCCCGAGGCGCCCTCGAGATCGCCTGGCTGGTCGCGGCCGGCGCCGCCGGTGCCGCCGGTGAGGCGCTGCGGCAGGCCGAGCGGCGGGCGGAGGAAGCGGAGCGGACCCGGGAGGAGACCGCGCGGCGCCGCGCCGACGAGGAGCGGCTGCACATCGCGCGGGAGCTGCACGATTCGCTCACCCACCAGATCTCGATCATCAAGGTGCAGGCCGAAGTCGCCGTCCACGTGGCCCGCAAACGGGGCGAACAGGTGCCGCCGGCCCTGCTGGCGATCCTGGAGGCCGGTCGTGAGGCGGCCCGGGAACTGCGCGCGACCCTGGAGGCGCTGCGCGACGACGACACGGCCCCGCCGCGTGGGCTCGACCACATCGCGGAGCTGGTGGAACGGGCTCGGACGACCGGCCTGGACGCGACGCTGACGATCGAGGGACAACGACATGACGTGCCGGACGCGGTGGACCGGACCGCGTACCGGATCGTTCAGGAGTCGCTGACCAACATCGCCCGGCACGCCGCCGCCGCGACGGCGTCGGTCCGGATCGACTACCGTCCCGACAGCCGCCGATGGGATGGAGGGCCTGGCCCTGGTCAAGGAGCACCGGCCCGACGTCGCGCTCATCGACATCCAGATGCCGGTTCTCGACGGCATCGAGGCGACCCGGCGGATCGCCGCGGACCCGGCCCTGGCCGGGGTGCACGTCGTCATCCTGACCAACTACGGCCTGGACGAATACGTCTTCAACGCGCTGCGTGCCGGCGCGGCCGGATTCCTCGTCAAGGACATCGTGCCGGAAGACTTCCTGCACGCCGTACGCGTCGCCGCGCGCGGTGACGCCCTGCTCGCACCGTCGATCACCCGCAAGCTGATCGACCGGTACGTCACCCAGCCGCTCCACATCGGCACCGGCGCGGCCCTGAACGAGCTGACCAACCGCGAACGCGAGGCCGTCGCCCTGGTCGCGCGGGGCCTGTCCAACGACCAGATCGCCGACCGCATGGTGATCAGCTCGCAGACCGCGAAAACCCACATCAACCGGGCCATGGCCAAGCTGCACGCCCGCGACCGTGCCCAACTCGTGGTCCTCGCCTACGAAAGCGGCCTGGTAGCCCCGGGCAAGTCCTGACATCTGTGCACTCCACGTGGATGCGCTCCTTTATGCACTGCGAATATATCCTCAGGGTATAGTCCCTCGACATGATCGAAACCCCGAACCGGGCCACGCCGGACGACAGCCATCGCGAGCCCCGGCGACGTGGCCGGCTGGCCATCCTCACCGTCCTGGCCGCCACCGGACTCGTCCAGGCCCCGCCGGCCGCGGCGTCCCAGGCGGTCACGCCGTTCCTGCCCGCACCGACCGGCTCCCAGCCGGTCGGCACCACATCCCTGTACCTGAAGGACACCTCGCGTCCCGACCCCTGGGTTCCCACCGTCAAGTACCGCGAACTCATGGTCTCGCTGTGGTACCCGGCCAAGTCGCCAGGCCGTAAGCGAGCGCAGTACATGACGGCGAAGGAGTCCGAGCTGCTGCTCAAGGACGGAAAGATCACCACGGTCCCGTCCGACACGCTGAGCAAGACGCGCACCAACGCCTTCACCGACGCCCGTCCCGCCGGGCGTAAACACAGCCTGCCTCTCGTGGTGCTCTCTCCCGGGCACAGCAAGCCCCGCAGCGAGCTCACGGGCCTCGCCGAGGAGCTGGCGAGCCGGGGGTACGCGGTGGCCGCCATCGACCACACCTACGAGAACGTCGCCACGACCTTCCCGGACGGACGGGTCACCACCTGTGTCACGTGCGAGATCTCCAAGGAGAAGGGCTGGTGGGCGAAGCTGGAGAAGAGCCGGGCCGCGGATGTGTCCTTCGTGCTCGACCAGCTGACCGGCGCGCACCCGAAGTGGAAGGGCGCCGGCCTGATCGATACGTCGAAAATCGCCATGGCCGGTCAGTCGGCCGGCGGCGCGAGCGCCGTCACGGCCATGCTGGAGGACTCCCGGCTGCGCGCCGGCATCGACGTCGACGGAACCGTGGCGAGCACGGTCCCCGCATCCGGGCTGTCCCGGCCGTTCCTCTTCCTGGGCAAACCCGCGACCTACGCGCCGGGCAAGAGTGAGGCCGCCTCGTGGGAGCACGTCTGGGCGGGACTGACCGGCTGGAAGCGCTGGCTGCTCATGGACGGAGCCGTGCACCTGTCCTTCACCGACCTGGGCGTGCTGGTCGACCAATTCGGTATCGAGGTCGGCGCCGACATAGCCGGCGCCCGCGCCATGAACATCACCCGCAAGTACGTCACGGCCTTCTTCGACCAGCACCTGCGCGGCAAGCCCCAGCCCCTGTTGAACAAGTCCTCAGCGAGCTACCCCGAGATCACCTTCTGCAACCCGCCGGAGAAGACCTGCGCTTGACGCGCTCGCCGAGCAGCCCAGCGCGTTCCTACGGCAGGCGCTGCCGGCCGATCAGCACGGCGACCCCGTCCAGCAGGAGCCGCAGGCCGCTCTCGAAGAAACCGGCCAGGTCGAAGGCCGGCTGATCACCCGCGGGCGCCACTCGCGTGGGGAGGGCGCTGGAGGGCATGCCGGCACGGAACCTCGGCAGGTGGGCGGAGTACCACTCCCCGGTGGACAAGCCCGTATGCCGCTCCGATTCTGCCTGCGGCTCCAGGTTCGTGGCCGTCCCCCGGACGTAGTTGGTCACCGCCCACCACACGAACCTGCCGGTATCCGGATCGATCCCCAGCTCGCGCACGACACCCATCCCCCAGTCCCCGTATCTGAGCATGTTGGGCGTGGGCTGCGGGTGGGTGAGCGAGACGAGCCGGGGCAGCCAGGGGTGTCGCAGGTAGAGCCGCCACTGCAGGCGGGCCGCGAGTTCCAGCCGCGTCCGCCAGCCCGCCGGGGGCAGCGCCGGAAGCTCCAGCTCGCCGAACGCGGCGTCGGCCATGAGCGCGGCCAGTTCCTCCTTGCCGCGCACGTACCCGTACAGCGACATGGTGGGGATGCCGAGCGCGGCCGCGACGCCGCGGATGGACACCGCGTCGAACCCCTGGGCGTCCGCGATGGCGATCGCCGTCCGGACCATCCGCTCCCGCTTGCCGTCGTCGGCGGGCCTCCTTTTTGGGGCACTCGGCACCCTGGGAGGCGAGAATGTTCCGGGCGCGGGCTCCGCCACGACGGTGCCGACGCGGGAGATGGCCACCACCACCCCCTCCTGGCGCAGCGTGTTCAGCGCCTTGGCGGCGGTCGCGCGGGCCACCCCCCACTGCTCGGCGACCTGCCTGGTGGAGGGAACGCGGTCGCCGGCCCGCAGCTCGCCGGCCTCGACGCGCCGCTTGATCTCACTGACGATCCGCAGGTACGGCGGCGCGGTGCCGGACCGGTCCATGGTCGATCGTCTCCTCACACCGGAAGCGGCCGCTGTCCTAGTACAGAAAGACGGCTGTCCCTCCGCGAAGGACGCCATCACCTGCCTGGTGGAAGCGGCCAGAGCGAGGAATCGTGTCCTAGTACAGGACTGATTGCTGCCCATTTAGTCGCTGGTCATCCCCTGTACGCAGGGTACCGTCCCAGTCGTACGCCGTACCACAAGAGGAGAGGACCATGCGGACCGAAGACCGACGCAGCCGCTACTTCGAAGGCCACTTCGCCCCGGTCAAGGAAGAAGTCACCGCCTACGACCTGCCCGTGACCGGCCACCTGCCCGCGGACCTGGAGGGCCGCTATCTCCGGATGGGCCCGAACCCGCTGGGGGTGGAGGATCCCGCCACCCACTTCTACGCCTTCGGCGCCGGCATGGTGCACGGCGTCCGGATCCGGGACGGCCGCGCCGAGTGGTACCGCAATCGCTGGGTCCGCTCGACAGAGGTCGCCGACGCCCTGGACCGGCTGCGGCGCGGGGAGGAGCCGCCCGCGTTCCTGCCTCCGTCCCCGAACGTCCACGTGATCGGCCACGCCGGCCGTACGCTCGCCCTCGTCGAGGCCGGCGGGCTGCCGCACGAGCTCGGCTACGAGCTGGACACGATCGGAGCGTGCCCGATGGCCGCCACGCCCGAGGGCTCCAGCGCCAACGCGCACTCCAAGGTCGACCCGCGCACCGGCGACCTGCATTCCCTGGCCTATGTGATCGGGCGGCCGTTCGCGCAGTACATCGTCACCAACCCCGCCGGCATGGTGACCCGGGTGACGGACATCCCGCTGTCCGGTGACACCCCATTCCTGCACGACTTCGCGCTGTCGGAGAACTACGTCCTCGTGTTCGACATCCCGCTGACGTTCAGCATGACGAAGATGCTGTTTCAGTGGGATCCCGGGCACCAGGCGCGCGTCGGCGTGCTGCCCCGGACGGGCGGGGGCATTCGCTGGCTGCCGGTCGAGCCCTTCTATGTCAGCCACGTACTCAACGCCTACGATGACGGCTCCACGATCACGGTCGACCTGATCAGGTCAGAAGGGCCGGTCGACGTCGCCGATCCGGGCGCGATCGCGCCCACGCTCGACCGCTGGACCATCGATCCGGCGAGCGGCGGGGTGGACCAGCGCCGCCTCGACGATCGGGCTCAGGACTTCCCCCGCGTGAACGACGCGTTCGCCTCGCGCCCGCACCGCTACGGCTACTCCGCGGTGAGCCCGGTGTACGGCGTACCGTTCACACTCGACGGCCCGCACCCCGACGAGGCGTTCACCAACGCGCTCGTCAAGCACGACCTGCGGCGGGGCATGACGGAGGTGCACGGTTTCGCCCGCGACGCCGCCGTCGGGGAGGCGGCGTTCGTCGCCAACCCGTCCGGCGGCGGCGAGGAGGACGACGGCTACCTGATGGCCTACGTCGCCGATCCCGAGCGGGGCGCCTCCGACCTGGTGATCCTGTCGGCCCAGGACTTCACAGGACCGCCCGTGGCCCGCGTCCACCTGCCTGTGCGCGTCCCGCTCGGCTTCCACGGCAACTGGATTCCCGACGCCTGAAGCCGAGCGACGAACGCTACTGCGCCTGCACCGACGTCTCCGGCGTCCGCATCAGCACCGAGAAGTTCGCACCCGGCCAGACCCGCGAGTTCTGGAACCTCTTCGCCCTGCCCGACACCACCGACACCCTCAAAGTCAAGATCGGCCCATTCCGCGACCTCCAGGTTCCCGTCCAGTAACGCGTAAGGATCACCTCATCGCCTTCGCCGGCCGACGAGGCAGGTGAGGTTACGCGGCGAAGGCCCCGTCCGCATCAGAGTGTGAGAGCGCCCGCGAGCAGATCGTCAAAGCGGTCCAAACCCTCTGCCGGGCGGTCGATTCCCCGCAACGGACCGTGATCCGCGAGGTGCGCGTCGGCGTAGAGCCGGGCCACCAGTGCCTTGCGGTCGGTGCCGAACTCCCGCGCCTCCCAGGCTGCCTGCTCCAGCAGCAGCGCCGCCGCGTAGACGTCCGCCATGTACGTGGCCAGCGCGAACAGCTGAGCCTCCGCCGCGACGGGGTCCAGGGAGGACCAGGCGGTGATCGTCTTTCGGAGGTCCTCGATCCGGCCGCGGACCAGAGCCACGGTCTCCGCGTCGACGGACGAAGCCGAGTCGACCGCCGAGACGAGCCGGTCGAGGAAGGGCTCGTGGGCGTTCTCGCGCAGCATCGCCCGCCGTACGTCGAGGCACAGGATGTTGTCGCCGCCCTCCCAGATCGGGTTGACCTGGGCGTCGCGCAGCAGCCTGGCCACCGGCCACTGCTCGATGTAGCCGTTGCCGCCGTGCACCTCGATCGCGTCGCTGGCCGCCGTGACGCCGAGCCGGGCCGCCCGCAGCTTGATCAGGGCGGGGGCGATGCGCAGGCGCGGTCCGACGAGGCCGTCGAAGACGAGCGCCTGGGCCGCCTCCACCTCGACGATCAGCTCGGCCAGCTTGCGGCGCATCAGCGGCTGCTCGATGAGCGGCCGGCCGAACGCCTCGCGGGCCCGTGCGTAGCAGAGCGACTCGACCAGGGCGCGCCTGGCCACGCCGGCACCCATCATCGCCACGCCGAGCCGGGAGGCGTTGGTGAGCTTCATCATCGTGCCGAGCCCCGAACCGGAGCCGCTCCCGGCCAGCAGGAACGCCTCCGCGTCGGCGAACTCCACCTCGGCCGACGCGACGGACCGGGTGCCGAGCTTGTCCTTCAGCCGCCTGATCCGCACCCCGTTGCGCGAGCCGTCACGGCGCTCCCACAGCACCAGGAACGGGGCCACGGCGCCGTCGGGAAGCCGGGCGAGCACGACGAAGGCGGAGCCGTTGGCATTCGAGGCGAACCACTTGAACCCGGACACCACCCAGGAGTCGCCGTCGGGCACGGCCGTGGCCTCCAGGGCGGCCAGGTCGGAGCCGCCGGTCCGCTCCGTGAACATCTGAGCGGCCTCGCCGGAGTAGAAGCCGTTGGCGAAGATCGTGCGTACCCGGTCCCGTACGTCCTCGGGCGCGTGCCGCTCGGCCAGGGAGACCACCATGTCCCCGCCCGTGCCGAGCGCGCAGCCCATCCCGATGTCGGCCTGGTCGAGCAGGTACGTCCAGGCAGCGGCGAGCGCGGCGGGATTCGCGCCGTTCGCCCGGGCCTCGTCGGCGAACGCCGGTGCGGTGAAGTTGTTGGCCATGAGGGCGTTCCTGGCCGTGTGGAAGGAGGGGGGCATCACGACCTCGCTGACGTCTCTGCCCCACTTGTCGTACTTCTCCAGCCGCGGCGGGTGCCGATCGGTCTCCTCCGCGCACTCGGCCACCGTGCCGCCCATCAGCGCGCCCAGCTTGTCCAGGTACGGCGTGGCCCAGGCGAAGCCGTCGCCCAGGTGGCGCCGCATGAGCAGCTGCAGCGTCGGATCGCAGCTCCACCAGTTACGCCCCGCCGCGCCCTGATAGCGCTCGGTCGCGTAACGGTCGCTGCTGTCGAACGATTCGATGAGATAGCGCCCCATACCCCGGACATTACATATACTCGACACGCGATGGAAGAGCGTAACAATCTCAGTGCGAGGTCGGCTGTGCTGAGCGCGCTGCTCGGCAGCCATCCGCCGCAGCTGGCCGCCCGCCATCTGGTGCGCATCGGCGCGCTGTTCGGCATCGCCGAGGGGACCGTGCGGGTGGCGCTGTCACGCATGGTGGCGGCGGGCGACCTGGTCCAGTCCAGCGGCCGCTACACGCTGTCCGACCGCCTCATCGAGCGGCAGGGCAGGCAGGACGAGAGCCGCGACCCGCACACCAGGCCGTGGGACGGCACCTGGGAGATCGCCGTCGTGACGGCCGAGCGCCGCGCCCCGGCCGACCGGGCCACGTTCCGGCACATGATGACCGCGCTACGCCTGGCCGAGCTCCGTGAGGGCACCTGGCTGCGCCCGGCCAACCTGCTGCGGCAGTGGCCGGAGAGCGTCACCGCGCAGTGCACGCTGATCGACGGCCGCCCGCGCGTCGACCCCACGCCGCTGCTGTGGGACCTCGACGGCTGGGCGGGCGAGGCACGCCGGCTGGAGAGCGCGCTCGACCGGGCCGAGGGCCTGACCGAGGGGTTCCTGGTGTCGGCGGCGGTGGTACGCCACCTGCTGGCCGACCCGCTGCTGCCCGAGGAGCTGCTGCCCGGCGACTGGCCGGGGTCGCGGCTGCGTGCCCGCTACGACGACTTCGACCACCACTACCGGGAGCTGCTGTACCAGCACCTCACAGATTGACCGCGAAGATCATCCGCTTGTTCCTGAACTCGGTGACGCTCCACAGTCTGCCGCCCTGCACGGTCAGGTCCTCCGGCCCGATGGGATAGGGGCGGGTGACGAGCTTGCCCTCGGTGCTGACGTGCAGCTTGCCGTTGGTGTTGCCGTCGGCGGCCTGGCTCATGTACCACTTGCCGCCGCTGGAGAGCGCGCCCTGGATCTTCGGCAGGCCCATGACGTAGGCGTCCTTGGGCACACCGCCGCTGAGCTCCAGGTCCCATCGGGCGAGGCGGCCGTTGGGGTCGTTCTCGTGGTATTCGCCGCAGATGAGGGTGTGCGGGGTGGTGCTGCGGTCGATGGAGGCGAACGAGAAGAGGGCGCCGGTCGTGGCGAGGCGCCAGGAGTCGCTCTGCGGGATGACGTAGCGGTAGCCGAACGCGTGGTACTTGCCGCCCTGGCGGCCGATCCGCGTCGCGTCGCCCAGGTCGTTCTGGGCGGTACGCAGGTCGAGCAGGTGGTTGAGGTCGAAGACGCGCAGTCCCTTGGTCGTGTCGGCCACGTAGAGCAGGTCGCCGTGCCAGGCCACGCCGCCGGCGTGGATGTTGATCGCCCCGTACGACCCGTCCGGCTTGGCCTCGACGAGGAGGGCGTGCTGGTACTTCAGCGTCTGCGGGCTGAGGAAGGTCACCCTGATCCCGCGTTCGACCACGGGGGGCGACGGCTTGAAGTACCAGCTGGCCACGAACACCGGGACCCCCGCCGAGCCGGAGTCCTCGCCGCAGGTCAGGCCCTGCGGATACCAGTCGGTCGTGTCCTCGTCCTTGGCGTCGAAGGCGTACCAGTCGACCGGTTTGGGGTTCATCGAGCCCAGCGCCCCCGTCGCCCCCTTGCGCACGCCGGTCCGGTTGGCCTGGGCCAGCACCGCCGCCACGGAGACGGCGCCGATGCCGCTGGCCAGCTTGGCCGCCCCCTCGGCCAAGGTGCCCGTAGCCCTGCGTAAGGTGAAGGGCGTCTTGTCGATCGGAACCATCCCCGGCGCAGCCATATTTCCCTCGCTTTTCCGTCGAAGTCTCGTGTATTCGACGGATCGGCGGACGGGAAAGTTCGGCTAACTCCAGGTATGTACGGGTTGCCCGGAAAGGGCGAGCTCGCGATAACGCCGTACCAGCCGCTCGGCGTCACCACCGAACTCGGCCAGCGTTTCGCGCTGCCACACCGCTCCGGTACGCCGCAGCCGGGTCCGCTGTCTGATGACGTCGAGCGCGCCATCGGCGTCCGACGGCGTCACCCCGGCCGCGAGCAGCCCCTCCCTTGCCTCGGGCAGCAGCTCGAGCACCAGGTCGGCGGCCGCGAACTCGCCGTCCCGGCCGGGCCAGGACAGCTTGGCGTCGAGCCCGTGCATGGCGGCCCGGTAGAAGTTCTGGTACGCCTCGGCGAACGCGTACTCGGTGAGATCCCGCTCCGCCTGCGCCATCGTCAGCCCGATGAGGAACGCGCTGTTGGCCGCCATGTCCGCGCACGACGGTCCCGCGGGCAGGGCGCGCATCTCGATCCGCAGGTGGCCGCCGTCGGACGGGTCGTAGACGGGCCGGTTCCAGTGCCAGATCGTGCCCTGGTGCAGCCGCAGCTCAGGCACGTCCAGCGGGTCCGTGTTGTCCGTCATGTCGGGCAGTACCGGGTCGTAGTCCCGTACGTACCGCTCGAACAGCTCATAGGCCCCCTCACGCACCCAATCAGACCCGAACGTGACCCGGCCGTCCTTCCGATAGCGCCGTTCCAGGTCCCGGTCGTCGGCCGCCTCCTCCATCAACGCGATCCTGGTCTCCTCCCGCAGCTGCCTGCCGAGGAAGAACGGCGAGTTGCCGCAGGCCGCCAGCACCGGCCCGGTGGCCAGCTGCGCCGCGTTGAACAGCCGGGCGAACCGCTCCGGCGGCGTGCGGATGTGCACCTGCCACGAGGTGTTGGCGCTCTCCAGGATGACGTCCTCGACCGCCAGCTCCAGGTCGTCGATCTTGACCAGGAACGGCTCAAGCCGCAGCCGCCGCAGCCCCCGGCTCATCGCCCGGTAGCGGTTCTGGTCGCTGATCGCCTCCTTGGTGAAGTCGTCGGCGCTCAAGGTGGGCAGGATGCCGATGGGCACCGCGCCGCCACCCTCGACCGCCCGGTCCACGCTCGTCAGGGTCTCCTGCACCTCCGCGCCCAGCTGCTCGAAAGGCCGCCCCTCCAGCGGCAGCGGAGTCAGGTTGACCTCCAGGTTGAAACGGCCGAGCTCCAGGACCACGCGGGGGTCGCCGAGCGCGTCGCGCACCTCGGCGTTGCGCGGCAGCGGGCGGCCCACCTCGTCGATGAGGAACAGCTCCAGCTCCGCGCCGATGGTCGTCGGCCCCTCGCCGAAGCCCGGCCTGTCGAGCAGCTCGCGCAGCACGCCGAGCTGCTCGTGGAGACGCTCTCCGAAGCGGGTGTACTCCGCTTCGGAAAACCGCTCTTTGTCCAAATCTTGTCCCATAGCCTCCTTACTGTCCGGACATCTCCCTTCCACACCTCACCAAGTCATCGGGCCGTCTTCGTCCAGGAAGGCGCCGGTCGGGCCGTCGGCGTCGAGGGTGGCCATCCGCACGGCGATCGTCGCGCCCTGCTCGGGTGTGCGGTGGCCGGAGTGCCCGTTGAGGTCGGTGGCGCAGTAACCCGGGGTGACGGCGTTCACCTTGATCGAGGTGTCCCATAGCTCCTTGGCATAGGAGACGGTGATCATGTTGAGCGCGCTCTTGGAGGAGTTGTAGGCCATGAGGTTGCGCTCCCAGAGGCGGCTGTCCGGGTCCATCACCATGGACAGGGAGCCGAGCTCGCTCGACATGTTCACGATCCTGGCCGCCTCGGCCCGGCGCAGCAGCGGCAGCATCGCGTTGGTCACGGTGACCACACCGAACACGTTGGTCTCGTACACCTGCCTGAGCTCGTCAGCGCTGCTGGCGCTGGGGCGCGGGTCCTCCGCCCAGACCATGACCCCCGCGTTGTTCACCAGGATGTCGAGCTTGCCGTACTCCTGCTCGATCCACTTCGCGGCGGCCTGCACGCTGTCGGCGTCGGTCACGTCGAGCCGCACGTACGGCTGGCCGATCCGCTCGGCGGCGGCCCGGCCGCGCTCCTCGTCGCGCGCCCCCACAATGGCGGTGACGCCGCGCTCGCCGAGCAGCCGCGCGATTTCGAAGCCGATTCCCTTGTTGGCACCTGTGATGAGGGCTGTTGTCGTCATGGCTCAACGCTCGCGCGAAACGGACCGAAGTGTGAGAGACCTCCCTAGGCTGGGATCGGCGATACCACCCAAGAGGCCACGATCTGCCCGAAGATAGAGGGATGGACCGCACCAAACTCGCCGAGTTCCTCCGCAGCAGGCGCGCCCGCGTCACGCCCCGCGACGTGGCGCTGCCCGAGGCCGGGCGCCGTCGCACGCCGGGCCTGCGCAGGCAGGAGGTCGCGCAGCTCGCGGGAATGTCGATCGACTACTACATCCGGCTGGAGCAGGGCCGCGGGCCTCATCCGTCACGCCAGGTGCTCAACGCGCTGGCCAGGGCGCTCATGCTCAGCCAGGACGAGCGCGGCCACCTGTTCAACCTGGCCGGCCAGGCGCTGGAGACGCCGCGCATCAGGGCCGACGTGCCCCAGGCCATCCTGCACCTCATCTCCTTCCTGGAGGAGGTGCCCGCCTATGTGGTCGACGCCAAGTACGACATCCTCGCCTGGAACCCGCTCGCCGGCGTGGTCATGGGCGATCTCGACGCACGCTCGCCCGACGATCTCAACGTCATCCGCTGGGTGTTCCGCTCCTCCGACATCGGCGGGTACTTCGAGGACGAGGAGAGGAGCCGCTTCGCCCGCGGCTCCGTGGCCGACCTCCGCATCGCGGCGGGTCGTTACCCGGATGACCAGGGCCTCCAGGCGCTGGTCGCGGAGCTGCTCGCGTTGAGTCCCGAGTTCGCCGAGATCTGGGCCAGGCACGAGGTGGCGGTCCGCCGGCACAACACCAAGCGCCTCGACCTCCCGGACCTCGGCGTCATCGACGTGACCTGCCAGGTCCTGGCCGTGCCGGACCGCGAGGACCTGCGCCTCGTCATCTACACGGCCGAACCAGGTTCACCCTCGCACCAAGCCTTGCGCAAGCTGCGGCAGTTGACCCTAAGCTCATGAGATGCGAGCCGTTGCGTTTGACCTGTTCGGTGGGGAGCTCGACCTGCGCGAGCTGCCCGACCCCTCGCCGGCGCCACACGGGGCGGTGATCAGGGTCGAGGCGACGGGCCTGTGCCGCAGCGACTGGCACGGCTGGCAGGGCCACGACCCCGACATCCGCGTCCTGCCCCACGTGCCGGGGCACGAGCTCGCGGGCGTCGTGGAGGCGGTCGGCGCCGAGGTGCGCGGCTGGCTGCCCGGCGCTAGGATCACCGTCCCGTTCGTGTGCGCCTGCGGATCCTGTACGGCCTGCGCCGCCGGCCAGCAGCAGGTGTGCGAGCGGCAGACCCAGCCCGGCTTCACCCACTGGGGCTCCTACGCCGAATACGTGGCGATCGACCACGCCGACGTGAACCTGATCCCGGTCCCCGAGGAGATGGCCTACGTGACCGCGGCCGGGCTCGGCTGCCGCTTCGCCACCGCCTTCCGCGCCATCACGCAGGTGGGGGCGGTACGGCCGGGCGAGTGGGTGGCCGTGCACGGCTGCGGCGGGGTCGGCCTGTCCGCCATCATGATCGCCACCGCGGCCGGCGCGCGGGTGGTGGCCGTCGACATCAACACCGACGCGCTCCAGCTCGCCGAGCAGGCGGGCGCCACGCACTTCGTCGACGGCTCGGCCGGTGACGCGGGCGCCCAGGTCAGGGAGCTGACCAGAGGCGGGGCGCACCTGTCGATCGACGCGCTGGGCAGCCCCCAGACCTGCGTGGCCTCGGTCGAGAGCCTGCGCCGCCGCGGCCGGCACGTACAGGTCGGGTTGCTGCCCGGCGCGGCGACCCCGGTGCCGATGGACCGGGTGATCGGGCACGAGCTGCGGCTGCTCGGCAGCCACGGCATGGCCGCGCACGCCTACGCGCCGATGATGGAGATGATCAGGGCCGGGATCCTGCACCCCGACCAGCTCGTCACCCGGACCATCGGGCTCGCCGACGCGGGCAAGGCCCTGTCCTCGATCGGCAGCGTGCCCGGCGTGACGATGATCACCCCGCGGTTCCC
This sequence comes from Nonomuraea sp. NPDC049158, assembly GCF_040648335.1. Classification (NCBI taxonomy): domain Bacteria; kingdom Bacillati; phylum Actinomycetota; class Actinomycetes; order Streptosporangiales; family Streptosporangiaceae; genus Nonomuraea; species Nonomuraea sp. NPDC049158. The sequence continues at coordinate 72,089 of NZ_JBEZDM010000021.1, read as the reverse complement.
CCTGTAGGAGCCCGACCGGCCGCTTGGTACGCCGCCGACCGCTTTGCAGGTGATGCCGGATACGTCAGACTTGTGGCTCACAGGCTTGCTGGCTGACCGTGAGGACAACAGTGATCCGAACCTTGCTCGCTGAGGACATGCATCTGGTGCGAGGAGCGATCGTGGCATTGCTGGCCTATGAGGAGGATATCGAGATCGTCGCGGAGGTCGACCGGGGTGATCGCATCCTCCGCGTCGCCCAGACGGTCCGGCCCGACGTGGCCGTGCTCGACGTCGCGCTGCCCGGCAAGGACGGGCTGGAGGCCGCCGGCGAGCTGCACGACAAGCTGCCGGAGTGCGGCGTGCTCATCCTCACCGGCGTCGGCACTCCGGGGCTGCTGAAGCGGGCCCTGGACGTGCACGTGCGGGGGTTCATGGCCAAGGACGCGCCGCCCGGCCGGCTCGGGGACGCCATCCGGAGGGTGGCCGCCGGGGAGCGGGTCATCGACTCGGAACTGGCGATCGCCGCGATGAGCCCGCCGGAGGCGCCGCTGACGGAGCGGGAGCTGGACGTGATCGGGGCCGCGGCCGAAGGGGCCACGGTGTCGGAGATCGCGGCGTCGCTGTTCCTCGCGGAAGGAACGGTCCGAAATTACCTCCACCGGAGTACGGCGAAGCTGGGGGCGCGCAGCCGGATCGACGCGATCCGCATCGCCCGTGAGTCCGGCTGGATCTGACCCCGCCCGCTTGCGACTGGCGACCTACGGCATCGGTTCCAGGCCGGTGCGCGTGGAGAAGGCTCAGGGCATCGGTTCCAGGCCGGTGTGGGCGGCGGCGAAGGCGAGCACGTCGGCGGCCAGGGCGATCGACCTGCTGACCGCCCTGGCTCCGTGGCCGACGTCGCGCTCGTGGCGTAGCAGGATCGGCCGCTCGCCCGCCGTCGCCCACTGCAGGGCCGCGCACATCTTGCGCGCGTGCATCGGATCCACCCGCGAGTCGGCCCCGGAGACCGTGAACAGCGTCGCCGGGTAGTCGGTCCCCTGGTGGACGTGGTGGTAGGGCGAATAGCCGAGCAGCCAGCCCAGCTGCTCGGGAAGGTCGGCGGAGCCGTACTCACCGGTCCAGGCGGCTCCGAGCCCCGACCGCTCGTACCGCACCATGTCCAGGAGCCCCGCCGAACACACGACGGCCGCGAACAGCTCCGGCCGCCGCGTCATGGCGGCCCCCACGAGCAGGCCGCCGTTCGATTCGCCCCAGACCGCCAGCTGACCGGGGGTCGTCCACCCGTCGGCGATCAGCTTCTCGGCGGCGGCGGTGAAGTCCTGGAAGACGTTCTGCTTGCGGTCCAGCATGCCGTCGCGGTGCCACGCCTCGCCCTCCTCCCCGCCGCCACGCAGGTTGGCCACGGCCAGGACGCCGCCGGCCTCGACCCAGGCCAGGGAGTCGGCCGCGTACCCGGGGGTGAGCGACATCCCGAACCCGCCATAACCGGTCAGGATGGTCGGACGGGGGCCGCCGGAGTGCGGGCCCGCCACGACCACCATGCGCACCCGGGTGCCGTCGGCGGAGACGTACTCGACCTGGTGACTCTCCACCCCCAGTGCCGCCACCGCCGCGCCGCTGGCGGCCGGTGACCAGCGGGTCGTCGTTCCCTCGCGGGCGTCGTGGCGCCAGACCTCCGCCGGGGTGACCGCGTCCGTGTAGACGAACCACGCCTCGTGGCCGCCCCCGGGGCGCGAGGTCAGCGAGGCGATGGAGCCGCTGCCGGGCAGCGGGACGGTGCCGGTGCGCTCGCCCGTGGCGGCGTCGTGGATCGCGAGCTCGCCGACCGCGTGGCGGGTCCTGGCGATCAGCAGCCGGCCGCCGTCGAGCAGCGTGAACGTGCCGAGAACGGCCGCGGAGTCCTCGGGCACGAGCTCCTCCCACGCGGCGGGGGTGGCCGGGTCGGCGACACAGAGCCGGCGGCGGGGCGCGTCCTGGTCAGTGAGGATGTACAGGCGGCCGTCGGGGCCCATCGCCGCCGCGGCGCGCGCCGCCACCCCTTCCTGGATCACCCTCAGGTCGAGGCGCTCGAGCCGGCCCGCGGACGCGGGCTGGCCCGCAGCTTCGGGCGGGTCTGCGGAGAGGTCGGCGAGGTAGAGGTCGTTCCGGGCGGGGGTGCCCGCGGAGATCACCAGCCAGCGCCCGTCCACGCTGATCTGCAGGCCGTACGAGAGCGCTCCCCGCGTGAAGACCTGGACGTCGCCGCCTCGCCGGTGCAGGTATACGCCCTGGTGGAAGCGGACGTAGAAGAACTCTCTGCCACCGGGCAGCCAGGCGACCGGTGAGTAGCGGCAGCCGCCGATCGGGCCGTCGACGATCTCGCCGGTGGCGACGTCCATGACGTACAGGTCCGCCCGCTCGTCCCCGCTCCTCGACAGCTGGTACGCCAGCAGGCGCCCCTCCCAGTCGGGCTGCCAGTCGTCCAGCGTGGTGAGGCCGGTGGCGTCGAGCTCCATGGGATCGAGGATGACCCGGTCGTCGCAGTACAGCACCGGATGCTCCTGGCCCGCGGACTGGGACAGGTGGAAGCGCCGGTCGCCGCGCCACAGCGGCGGGGTGGTCATCCCGGTGACGCTGAGCTCGGTCAGGCGCTTCTGGAAGTGTTCGCGGAGGGGGAGGCCGGCGGCGTGGTGCCGCCAGAGCCGGTCCTGCTCGGCCTGCCAGCCGAGGGTGGCCGGATGGGCGGCGTCCTCCAGCCCACGGTAGGGGTCGGTGACGAGGTGGCCATGAAGCTCCTCGACGAGGGACAGACGCTCTGCGTCCGGATATTTCATGACACGGGCTCCGGTTGCCAGTGACCGGCCAGGTCAGCGTAGGTGGGTGAGAGACGCACCAGCTCGTCATGCGTACCGACCGTGGCCTGGCCGGCGTCCATGAGCAGGATGCGGCGGGCGCGCGTGGCCGAGGTGAGGCGGTGCGCGACGACGATCAGCGTGCCACCCCGCTCCGCGAACGCGGCCTCCACCCGCGCCTCGGCCGCGGGGTCGAGATGGCAGGTGGCCTCGTCCAGGATGACCAGGCGAGCCGGGGCCAGGTAGGCGCGTACGAGGGCGATCAGCTGACGCTGCCCGGCGGACAGGGAGCCGGGGTCGAGCTCCAGTTCCCTGTCCGCCATCAGGCCGGTGGCGCCGAGCGCGGTGACGGCGGCCTCGACCTGGTGGGGTGGTGCGTCGCTCAGGTACGTGAGGTTCTCGTGCAGCGAGCCGCGGAAGACGTACGCCTCCTGGGGGATCAGCACCCGCGCGGCGGGAGGCACGTCGGCGGCGAGCACTCCGCCGATCCGGACGTCGCCCGCGTCCGGCTGGAGAAGACCGCTGACCAGAGCCGCCAGGGTGGACTTGCCGGCGCCGCTCGGACCGACGACCGCTAAGTGGTCGCCCTCGGGGATGTCGAGATCGAGCCCGTCGATCACCGCCTCGGAGTGCGGCCCGTACGCGAACGTAACCCCCCGCAACCGCACACCGCCCGCGGGTGTCTGCCCCCCGGGAGTCTGGAGCGGAGTCAAGGCCGGGACTGGGGCCGGGGGGCCGGAGGTGGCGATGCGGCGGAGGGTGGCCACCAGGCTGACGCCGCTGACGCCGAGGCCGTGGACGAGGCCGTTCAGGGCGGGGGCCAGCGACTGGGTGACGTAGGCCAGGGCGCCCACGACGACCCCCGCGCCCATGCCGCCGCTGAGCAGCCAGGGCGTACCGGTCAGGAGGAGCATCACAGGCAGCCAGGCGCCGACGGCGAGCGCGATCGTGCGCGCCGCGGTCACGCGGGCCAGAGCGCGCGCCGCCGACGCCTGCGCCTCGACCCGATCGGCCAGCGCCGCGCCCACGCGGTCCTCCGCCCCGCAGGCCACGATGTCGCGCAGCCCCCCGGCCATGCCGGTCATCGACTCGGCGAGCAGTTCATCGGCCATCAGGAACGCCCGCTGCCGCCGCGCCAGCGCCGGCAGGGACACCAGGAACAGCCCCAGTCCGGCGACGAACGGCGGCAGCACCAGCACCGCCGCCCGCGGAGCCAGCGTGAGCAGCCCCAGCCCCACACTCACCACGGTGAACGCGAACCCGCGCACGGTGGTGACCACCGCCGCGAAGGCGTCCCTGGCCAGCTCCACCTGGAGACCGGCCCGGGTGACGGCGGCGGTGTCCGGGCGGGCGGTCACCGATTGGGCGGCCCGGCGCATGGCGCCGCCGACCACGTGAGCGAGCAGATCGTCCCGGAACGGCTCAGCGATCGCCGCCACCGCGAGAATGATCTGGCGGGCGGCGACCGCGGCGACCAGCCACGCACAGCCGAGCGCCGCCAGCCAGACCAGCCCAAGGGCGGGACGACCCACCGCGAAGCCGTCCTCGATGGCGCGGGCGACGGCGTGCCCGATGAGGAACGCGGGCGCCGCCTCCAGCACCGACCACAGACAGAGACGCAGCAGCGCGTACGGCCGCCGCCGCAACGCCTCCCAGAGCAACTGCTTCATGAGACGTCTCCCCGGAGCCCCCGAGATCCCGCGAGCCTCTCGGGCTCCTCATGCCGTCCCTCATGCCGTCCCTCGGACCGCCCCTCAGGCCCAGGCCCCTCGGGTGGCTGGGACCCGAGGGGTTCCTGGAAGACCGCCCGATAGTGCGGGTTCGCCCACAGTTCGTGGTGCGGCGCGTGGCCCAGCACCCTGCCGTCCTCCAGCCAGACGACCCGGTCGGCACGGGAAGCCGTAGTCAGCCGGTGCGCCACGATGAGCCGGGTACGCCCTCGGGGGTCGGCGGTGAGGGCGTTGCCGACCTGGCGTTCGGTGACGGTGTCGAGGCTGGAGGTGGCGTCGTCGAGCACCAGCAGGCGCTCTCCTTGCGCGAACGCCCTGGCCAGGCCGATCCGCTGCCGTTCGCCGCCGGAGAGCGGGGTGTCGGCCATGGGGGTCGCGTACCCGCCGGGCAGGCGGCGGATGAACCCGTCCGCGCACGCCGCCGTCGCCGCCGCGGATACGACCTCCTGGTCATCCGCACCGAGCCCGATGGCCGCGCCGACGGTGTCGCCGACCAGGACCGGCCGTTCGAAGGCGTACCCGATGGCCCGTCTCAGCTCGGCGCGGTCCAGCGCTGGCAGCGGCACGCCGTCGAGCAGCACCGTTCCCCCGGCGGGGTCCGCCAGCCGCGCCGCCAGGGCGGCGAGCAACGACTTGCCGGATCCCGAACGCCCGACCACCGCCGTGACCGAGCCACCGGGGATCACCAGCTCCTCCACGGCCAGACCGGGCATCGTGACCCCCCGGAACTCCACGCTGCCGAGCCCGGCAGGTGGTCCCGAGGTGCGGGACGGGGTGTCAGGCAGTGAGTGGACGGGAGGCGGGCGGTGGCTGGTGACGTGTAGGGGGAGGCAACGGCTGCCGTAGCGGGTGGTGGGCAGGCCGAGGATCTCGGCGACGCGTTCGGCCGCCGCGCGTGCCCTGGCCAGGCCGCCGATGTGGCCGAGCGCGGTGCTCAGCGCCGCGCCCAGTACCGCGTACCTGGCCGCCGCGTACAGTTCGCCGATCGTGAGCTCGCCGGCGGCCAGCCGGAGCCCGCCCACGGCGAGTACGGCCACCTCCACCAGCGGCACGATGAGGCCCGCCTGAACGCCGGCCGTGGCGTTCGCCCGCCACAGCTCCATACCGTGGGCCCGCAGCCGGTCCATGGGCGCCAGGACCCGGCGCGTCTCGCGGTCGGCGGTGCCGGCCGCGGCGATCGTCCGGGCGCCGCCGAGCGCGTCCACCAGCCGGGCGGCGATCTCGCCCTGTACCTCCTGGTAGCCGCCCGCGATCGTGGTCGTGGCCCGGAGGAAGGCCCGCAGGACGAGCAGGATGAGCGCGATCCCGGCGACCAGCGTCGCGGTCAGCACGGGGTCGATGAGCGTGAGCGCCACCAGGGCGCCGAGCGTGGGGACGAGCAGCGCCAGCGCGCCGGTCAAGGATTCGGGCGCCCGGCCGGCCTCCTCGGCGTTCAGGCCGGCGCGGGTGACCAGCTCGCCTTCGGGGAAACGGCGGGTCACGGCGGGGCCGACGCCCAGGATGTGACGCAGCACCGACAGGCGCAGCCGGGCGGCGGCGTACGCGCTGCTCGCGCCGCGTGCCCAGACCCCGGCGCTCTCGCAGAGCATGATCGCGGCCACGATCACCGCGCAGGCCGCCAGCCAGGACACGGTCTCTGGCCGGGCGGAGACGAAGCCGTCGACGGTACGGCCGACCGCGTACGGCAGTGCCAGCTCGGCGACCGCGCCCGCGATCGCCGTGACCGCGAGGACGGCGGGCCATGGGCCGCTTCGCCGTACCGCGTCCATCACCAGCCGGTCTCCGGCCCGCACGACCGTCTCCTTCATCTGGCGCGACAGAGGAAATGCCAGTGACCGATCCCCGCGCCGCCGTAAGCGACGCGGGGATCGGCGCTAATGTGATCAGTGACAAAGTGCGACACTGAGGTTGCTCGGGTGGCCTGACTGACACGTCAGAGCGGTCAGAGTGCTGCCGCCACTGGCGACATCGCTGCCGGCCGGGGTCTCGAGACCCTGCAGGTCGAGAAGTACCATGGTTTACACCTCCTTCTGGGACTGGTTGGAGACAGGCCGCCGGTCGGCGGCGGCCTCGAGGAAGGGCAGGCGTCCCGGCTGTTCGCCCATCACTGTGCCGAGGGCGAACAGGACGCCTGCCGTTCCGGTCGCGAAATCCATGGAGAGGCGCAGCAACTGGTCACCGGGGAAGGCCAAGCCTCCGCCGTACGGCAACGCGTGCCAGCGCAAGCCCTTTACCTGGGCCTCAGACGCGCCATCGAAGTCGAGCCCGCAGCCGAGTGCCGCGACGATCCCCGCGCGCCCGGTGAACAGCCCCGACTGGACGAAGAACCCCGACCGCGCGACCAGCCGCAGATCACGTAGCGCGGTGGCGAACCTCTCGTCCTCCCGGTGCGCCAGGTAGCGGGCGAGCACCAGGCCGATCCCGACTGACCCCTCGTCCAGGTACGGCAGCAGCCGCCAGCCCTGGTTCACCTGGAGTGAGCCGTCCTCGGCCGCGCGGCAGCGGCGCAGATCCTGGCGGAGCGCGACGGCGGCCAGGTCGAGCAGCGCCGTGTCACCGGTGCGCTCGTAGGCGTGCAGGAACAGCAGGGCGGGTCCGCTGGAGCCGTACATGAGCCCGGCCCGTGGGTTCGTGCCGCCGCTGAGCTCAGGGACGTCGTCGGCGCCGCCGAGCCGGTCCGCGCAGATGTCGACCGCTCGGAGCGCGTTGCGCTCCAGTTCGGGCTCGCCGAGGTGGAAGAGGTTCAGTCCGATGCCGGACAGGCCGGAGAAGTGGGCCGATTCCAGGCCGTCCCACTTCTCGCGCAGACTGATCTCGACCACGTCGAGCGCGTCCTGCCGGTGGCCGAGCAGGTCGAGGGTGTAGGCGATGCCGTGCAGGCCGTCGTAGAAGCCGAGGCCGGAGCCGGGCGCCGGGCGCTTGGCCCGGGCGAGCAGCCAGCTCTCATACTCGGGGAAACGGCCCGCTCCGGTCGCGGCCAGGGCGTACAGGACGCCGGCGGCGCCGTAGGCGAGGTTCAGGCCACCGCCCGGCTGGAACTGGGCCACGTCGCCGGGGAAGAGCCGGTCGTCGCGTCCGGGCGTCGCGGACGTCTGGATGGCCTGGCGCATCGCGGCGCGCAGTTCGGGCCAGGTGGCGCTCCCGGGCATCGGCAGGGCGCGCATCTCGCCCTCGTCACGGCCGTCGCCCGCGATCGTGGACACGGCCGTCGCGATCTCGCGAGTGAAGGTGTCCGACACGATCTCGCCGAGGTGCGCGACCTTGGCCCGGTGCAACGGCAGCATGATGGTGCACTGCGGGGCGAACAGCCCGAGCCGCAGACAGGCCATCGCGTACTTGTCGACGTCGGTGCCCCGCCGGTCGGCCGGCGCCGCGTACGCCGGGTGGGCCAGCGCGGCGCGGCCGCCCTCCTCGGCGAGCGTGGCCACCTCGTAGTCGATGAGCACGACGCGGCCGCTCTCGGTCAGCAGGATGTTGTCGGGATGCAGGTCGCCGAAGACCACGCCGCGCTCGTGCAGCGACGCCAGCGCCCGGTCCACCCGGTCCAGGGTGTCGAGGGCCCAGTCGGTGTAGCCGGCGAGGTCGTCCGGCGTGCACGTGGCGCGGGTCAGCGGGTACCTGTGCACCAGGCGGCGTTGCAGCGTGGTCCCGTCGACGAACTCCTGCACCAGGAAGTGATGCTCACCGAGGGTGAAGTAGCCGAGCAGCTCCGGCGCCGCCGGCAGCCCGGCCAGGCGGGCCAGGATGTCGCGCTCGTGCGTCAGCCGCGCCACCGCGTCCCGGCCCGCGTTGTCGAGCCCGGCGTACGGCCTGGCCTCCTTCAGCACGACCCGGGCGCCCGTCCGCTGGTCGCGGGCGAGGTAGACGCCGCCGCCGTTGGAGAAGTGCAGCACGTCCTCTATCGCGTACGGCAGGCCGGTCGTGGTCACGGCGTTGCGCGCGGCGAGATGGGGCTCGAGGAACTCGGGCAGCGTCGTCCATGGCGGCACCGAGAACGTGGCGCCCCGCACGTCGGGCACGAGCTGTCCGCCGCCGTCCTCGACGGCCAGCACCCGCTCGCCGCCGGACAGGCAGTGCCGCTCGGCGAAGCCGCCGTAGCGGACGAACAGCGGTCCCTCGCCGTAGCGCAGGTCGCTCAGGATGTACGGGCCGCGCACGTCGCGCAGGAGTTCGTGCAGCTCTTTGAGAACGAGTTCGAGCTGGCTCTCGTCCCTGGGATAAATGGTGACCAGTTTGCCGCTCGACGCCCTGGACGCGGCCTTGGAATTGAGCATGACCAGGACCGGGAGACCGCGCAGGAACTTGAACGCGATCCCGCGGGGCAGGCAATAATCCCAGACGGCGGCCAAGGCCCGTTCGGCGTCGTCCACGCGGGCCGAAACGTGGATCTTCCAACCCTGGGAGGGCAGAGGCGCCACGCCGCCCGGCGCATAGTAACACCAGGTCTCCGTCGCCTCGTGCAGCCATCCTTCGGGGACCGGCCGGTGCGCGATGGGAAAGTCGGCGTCCTCGGCGGTGCTGTGCTCGAGGGTGTCGTAGAAACGACCATCCGCGAGGCAGTACAGCTCATACTGGTCCATCCGGTGCGACCTCCCGTGCGTTGTCATTAAGAGAATGGCAACGCACGGACAAGGCGTCTAGTAACACACGACATTACCGATGTGTGCTTACCTCATAGGCATTTGTGAATTTTACACGTTTGTTTATCTGGGGCACATAAACCGAAAAGGTGAATTGCCCGCTACGGACCGCGGTGATCTCCAGCCAGCCGCCCACATCGGCCACCCGCTCGGTCAGGTTCATCAGCCCTTGGCCCGACTCTCCCGTCCTGCGTACTGGGCGGACGCCGTCGTTCTTGATCGACAGCCGGACCAGTTCGTCGCGTTCGAGCAGCTGGATGGCGCACTGTCGCGCCTCCGCGTGACGCAGCACGTTGGTCACGCCTTCGCGCAGGGCGTGCGTGAGCGCGTCGGCGACGTCCCCGGGCAGATCGGGGCACGCCACCCGGATCTGGCACCGCACTCCCACCGACTCCAGCAGGGCGCGGGCCGAGCTCATCTCCCCTTCCAGCGAGGAGCGCCGCCCGCCGCCGTGGGCGACGGCCCGTACGTCCCCCGCCAGGGTGCGCAGCAGTTCGAGGGTCTCGCCGACCTCCAGCTTCGCCTTCTCGTTCTCCTCGTCCATCAGCCGATCGATGAGCTGCGTCTTCAGGACCAGGGCGGTGAGCCGGTGGCCCACCAGGTCGTGCAGGTCCCTGCTGAAGCGGCGGCGTTCGAGCGCGACGGTCGTACGGATGGCGTCGGTCCTGGCGGAGGCCAGCCACTGCGCCCGCGCGGCCAGGCTCACCAGGGCGTACTCCATCAGGCCGAGCACCGGGGCGGCCAGCGCCCACCCCCGGTCGGCGAGCCCCTCGTGGGGAGCCGCGAGCAGGACCGGCCCGCAGCACACGGCCAGCGCCACCAGCGTGGCCGACCTGATGCGCCCGGCCACCAGCAGCAGCGCGCCGGCCAGCAGCCCGCACATCGGCGTCCACGCCGCCCCGAACACGGCCAGCGGCACGTACGTCAGCCAGGCCTGCACGCCGACCAGCCACCACCCCCCGGTCCTGCCGGCCAGCGTCCCCAGCACGAACCGGGCGTGTACGGCCAGCAGGAGGAGCAGGGTCACCGAGGCCGCCGGCGAGAATCCCGAGCCGGCGAGCGCTCCCTGCACCGGAACGGTCACGGTGAGGAGCCCCGCCATCAAGGTCAGCCAGGCCATGTCCAGGGGAGACGAAGGAATGTCGCCGAGAAGGCGTAGCCGGGGAGCCGGCTCGCTTCCTAATCCACTCACTCGTCCCCCGTCGCGCTGCGTCACGAGCACCGAACCGTCCGTTGTCCCTCTCCAATCGACCCGATGTACCGCGTTCTGTAAAGCGCAATGGCGGCTTCGAGCAGAACTTTCTGCCCGCCCCCGCCTGACTTAGGCCGCGTGACGTCGTCGTAGGGTTGCCGTTATGGATTACAGACGACTTGGTGACACCGGCCTGCGGGTCTCGCGCATCTGCCTCGGCATGATGAGCTTCGGGGATCCGGCCAGGCAGGAGTGGGCGCTGCCCGAGGACCAGGCCGAACCGCTCGTCCGCCGGGCCGCCGACGGCGGGGTCACGTTCTTCGACACAGCCGACGTCTACAGCGCCGGCGAGAGCGAGGTCGTGACCGGGAACCTGCTGCGCAAGATCTTCCCCAGGCGCGAGGACTACGTGCTGGCCACCAAGGTCTATTTCCCGATGGGCAAGGGGCGCAACGACCGGGGCCTGTCACGCAAGCACATCTTCGACGCGATCGACGCCTCGCTGCGCCGGCTGGGCACCGACTACGTGGACCTCTACCAGATCCACCGGTGGGACGACGAGACGCCCATCGAGGAGACCATGGAGGCGCTGCACGACGTGGTCAAGGCGGGCAAGGTCCGCTACATCGGGGCCTCGACGATGTGGACGTGGCAGTTCGCCAAGGCGCAGCACGTGGCGCGGGAGAACGGGTGGACCAGGTTCGTGTCCATGCAGAACCACTACAACCTGCTCTACCGGGAGGAGGAGCGGGAGATGCTCCCGCTCTGCGCGGACCAGGGCGTGGGCGTGATCCCGTGGAGCCCGCTGGCGCGCGGCCTGCTGGCCCGCGCGGGCGCGTCCCAGTCGACGACCAGGACCGGCACCGACGCGCGCATCGACGCCCTCTACGACCCCGAGAACGACCAGCTCATCCTTGACCGGGTCGCGGAGGTCGCGCGCGAGCACGAGCTGCCGGCCGCCCAGGTCGCCCTGGCCTGGCTGCTTCAGCAGCCGACCGTCACCGCCCCCATCGTGGGCGCCACCAAGCCGGGCCACGTCGACGACGCCCTCGCCGCGGTGTCGGTGTCGCTTTCGGACAAGGACCTGGCCTCCCTCGCGGAGCCGTACCGGCCGCGTGAAGTGCGCATGTAGCCTCGCCCACGTCGTTTGTCGGCGGGAATCCCTAAGCTGGCTCCATGGCTAGGGCTAACGATGATGCGGCGGCGGCGCTCTCCGAATACGCGGAGCTGTTCGCGCTGACCGGTGGCGACGCGTTCCGGGTGCGGAGCTACCAGAAGGCCGCCAAGGCGATCGCCGGGTTCCCCGAGGACATCTCGGTGGCCGACGTACGCGGTGTGCCGGGCGTGGGCGAGGCGATCGCCAAGAAAATGGAGGAGTTCCTGCAGCGTGGGAGCTTCCGCCAGCTCGACGACCTGCGCGGCCGGGTGCCCGAAGGGGTGCGGCGGCTGACCCGCGTGCCGACGCTGGGGCCGAAGACGGCGATCATGCTGTTCGACGACTACGGCATCGACTCGCCCGTGGCGCTCGGCGAGGCGATCACCTCCGGGCGGCTCGACGGCGTCAAGGGGCTCGGCCCCAAGACCCTGGCCAACCTCCTCAAGGGCATCGAGCAACTGGAGCAGTCGGGCCGCCGGGTGCACATCGGCGTCGCCATGTCCCTGGCCGAGCAGGTGATGGCCTCGCTGAAGGCCGAGCGCATCGCCTACGCCGGGTCGCTGCGGCGGATGAAGGACACGATCGGCGACATCGACATCCTGGCCGTGGCGCCCGAGTCCATCATGGAGGACTTCCGCGCCCAGCCCTATGTCGCGGAGATCATCGCGGCGGGCGACAAGAAGACGTCGATACGCACGACGTCGGGCCTTCAGGTGGACCTGCGGTTGGTGCCCGGCCAATCGTGGGGCGCGGCGATGCAATACTTCACCGGCTCGAAGGAGCACAACGTCGCCATCCGGGAGATGGCGGTGAAGAAGGGGTGGAAGCTCTCCGAATACGGACTCTTCGCGGGCGAGACGGTGATCGCCTCGGAGTCCGAGGAGGACATCTACGCCGCGCTCGGCATGCAGTTCGTACCCCCGCCCATGCGCGAGGACGGCGGCGAGGTGAAGGCCGCGCTCCGCCACGAGCTGCCGGATCTCCTCCAGCTCCCCGACCTCAAGGGCGACCTGCACACGCACACCAACCTGACGGACGGCATCGCCTCGCTGGCCGACATGGTGGCGGCGGGACACGCCCGCGGCTACCTCTACTACGCCATCACCGACCACGCCCCCGACCTGGCCATGCAGCGGATGACCCTGGACAAGGCGCTGGAGCAGCGGCAGCAGGTCGCGGACCTGCAACAGAAATATCCCGACATGCGGCTCCTGCACGGCACCGAGCTCAACATCGCCCCCGACGGCTCCGTCGACTGGCCCGGCGAGATCCTCCGCGAGTTCGACGTGTGCGTCGCCTCGGTCCACTCGCACTTCGGCATGTCCCGCGACGAGATGACCCGCCGCTTCATCGCGGCCTGCGAAAACCCGTACGTGGACATCATCGGCCACCCGACCACCCGCAAGATCGGCAAGCGCCCGCAGGTGGACGCCGACTGGGACGCCGTCTTCCGCGCGGCCGGCCGCACCGGGACGGCCATGGAGATCGACTCTTTCCCCGACCGCTCGGACCTGCCCGCTGACCTGGTCCGCCTGGCCAAGCACCACGGGGTGAAGTTCTCGATCGACAGCGATTCACACGCCATCCCCCACCTGGCCAACCAGCGGTTCGGCATCGGGATCGCGCAGCGCGCCTGGCTGACCACGGAGGACGTCATCAACACCTGGCCGCTGGAGCGCCTGCTCGCCTTCCTCGGCCGGTAGGCGCGGCCATCGATCGATCGCCTGCGCGGAACGGGCTCAGGCGCGGCGATCTCTCAGGACACCCCTGAGCCACCGCGCCGCGCAGGCGATCCTCACGACCAACACGCCTGCATGTCATCCCCAGGAATGACCACCCACAGGTGGATGTGGCCACCAGCGGATTACGCGAAAGTAATCCCCACCATCACCCCCACGAAAGGACGTCGATCATGCCACCGGCGCCCAAGCGATCGAGAGCCCGCAAGATCTGGACCCGGGCTCTCGCGGCGCTGGCCGTGCTGCTCGTCGCCGCCGTCGCCGGCGTGGCGGTGGCCTACCCCTCCGTGGCCGCCACGACGTGCCCCGGCTGCTACGGCCTGACAGAGCTCCGCCCCGGCGTCTACATCGAGCCCGACCTGTCGCCCCAGCGACGATCACAGATCAGCCAGACGGTCGACGCCGCCACAAAGAGAGTCGACACCTTCTACGGCGGCCGAAAGAGCTCACCCAGCCTGCTCATCTGCACCACCGAGGAGTGCTACCAGCACATCGGCGGCCACCAGGAGCGTGGCATCGCCGTTCTGGACCGCTCCGTGATGCTGTCGCCCCGCGGCCTCGACACAGTGATCGCTTCGCACGAGATGTCCCATGTCGAGCTCCACACCCGCCTCACCTCCGGAGCAGAGGTCCCGCAGTGGTTCGACGAGGGCCTGGCCGTGGTCGTCTCCGACGACCCCCGTTACCTCGCCCCGCGAACGACCGGCGACCGCTGCCTGGTCCAACCGACCGCGCCGCTGCCGGTCTCCTTGGACGAGTGGCTGCGTACGGCCAGCAAGCAGCCGAACACGTACGCCAAGGCCGCCTGCCAGGTAGATCGCTGGCTCCGAGCCAACGGGGACCGGCAGGGCTTGGAGTCCCTCATTCAGCGCCTCAACGCCGGCGAGACCTTCGGCTCCCTCGTCCCCAACTGAGCACCCGATCACTCACCCAGGGCTCGACCTCGCCCATCAGCGGCCCCGAAGGGCCGCGTAAGCAGCCGCCCTGCGGGAATCTCAGGCGGCCTGAGGAGGCGAGTACAACCACGGGTCGCGCAGGTCGAAGTAGGTGGGCTCGCCCTCGAACAGATCCTTCCACTGCTCGAAAAGCTCCCGCATCTCGGCCGGAAGCTCCTTGCCCTCGCCTTCCCTGGCCGCCCGTTCGGAGGTGAAGTACGCGGCCTCGGTGTATCCGCCGTCCCCGTGCAGCGCGGCGAACCCGCCGATGAGGTCGGGCCGGAATGCGGCCATGCCCCGCTCGCTCTGGGCGGTGATCTCCCGCATCCGCCGCGGATCCCGGATCCGTCCCTGCATCACCTGAACGAACCCCGCCGCATCTGACCCGCCCTTCAGGTACGTGTACGCCTCGGCGCAGTCATGGAAGGTGACCTCGCCGCTGAAGAGTTTCTGGGTCTCGGCCCACCACTGACCCTGCTCGGGCCGCTCGCTGTTACGCCGCGCCGCCTCCTGCGACTCGAAACGCGCCGTGTTCACGAACGTGCCGTCGTCCGTGACGCCGGCGGTCGCGCCGAGCCAGCCGTCCGCCCCTGGCGCGAGCTCGGCGTGCCACCGGTCCAACGCCGCCCGCATCTCGCCGGCGTCCCCGACCTGTCCCTGAATGACCTGGATGAACATCGCGGCCCCCTCGCTGTGTGCCTCAGCACCACGCTAGGAGCCCGCCCGTGAAGGTCGAGATGTCGAGGCACCATGCCATGCCCAAAACTTGCCGTCGCTCCGTTGACCTCGGCGGATGGGACGTCATCGGGGGAGGTACTGCCAGTACACCCTTCGGCAGTGACTGTTTGCGTAGGCGTAAAGCCGGTTACCTGAAGGGCACGGAAACGCCCAGGTGGCGACACCTCCCGCGAACTGGGCCCACACCTCATCACCTCGTACGTTTGAGGGAGACACCATGGAATTCGTCGAACAGCAGGCCACCACCAAGGCCCCCGCGGACTGGTTCACCGGCGACGTCTGGTTCGACGTGATCTACGCGGGCCAGGAGCCGTCCCGGATGCGCGCCAACATGGTCCGTTTCTCCCCCGGCGCCCGTACCCACTGGCACTCCCACGTACTGGGCCAAACCCTGCACGTCGTCTCCGGCGTCGCCCTGATCGGCACCCGCGACGGCACCGTCTTCGAAGCCCACCCCGGCCAGACCGTCACCTGCCCCCCGAATGAGGAGCACTGGCACGGCGCCACCCCCGACCGCTTCATGGAGCACCTGGCCATGTGGGAGGGCGCGGGCGACGGCAGCACCGAAACCACCTGGAACGAGCCGGTCCCCGACGAGCAGTACAACCGCGCCCGCAGCCACTGACCAGCTGAACCCGTCCTTCTTCCCGCTCCGGCTGTGGCAGTGCCGAGGTACACCGGCGATCCCGGTCCCGGTCTTACAGCAGCCGCCGCGCACCGCAGGACCGAAGGACGGCCACCGAAAGGATCTTCGATGACCGAGCAACCCCGGCAGATCGGCGGCGGACGCCGCATGATCGGCGACTTCGCGCCGAAGCTCGCCGAGCTCACCGACGACGTCCTGTTCGAGGACGTCTGGAACCGCACCGAGCTGGCCGCCCGCGACCGCAGCCTGATCACCGTCGCCGCCCTCGTCGCCGGCGGCGACGCCGATCAGCTCCGCTTCCACCTCGGGCGCGCGAAGGAGAACGGCGTCACCGAGACCGAGCTCATCGAGGCGATCACCCATCTCGCCTTCTACGCCGGCTGGCCGAAGGCCATGACGGCGATCACGATCGCGAAGCAGGTCTTCTCAGGTTGAGCGCCAGGGGAAGGGGCCGTCGGGGTCGGATCTTGGTCACCGGTTCCGCGGACGGTCTTGGGCGTGCCGCGGCGGATTCGTTGGTGTCCGCGGGACACGACGTGGTGGTGCACGCCCGCAACCGGGAGCGTGCGGCGGGCCTCGACGCGCTGGTCGAGCGAGGGGCACACCTCGTGGTGGGCGACTTCACCGAGCGTGACGCCGTACGGCGCATCGCCGCGGAGCTGAACGAGGCGGAGCCGCTCGACGCGGTCATCCACAACGCCGGCGTGTGGAGCGGACCGGCGGTCATGCCGGTCAATGTCATCGCACCGTATCTGCTCACGGCCCTGCTGCGCGGGCCGCGCCGGCTGGTGTACCTGAGCAGCGGCCTGCATACCAGTGGGCGCCCGTCGCTCGCCGGGGTCGACTGGCGGGGCGAGAGCGCCGGCTCGTACTCCGACAGCAAGCTGTTCGTCACCACGCTCGCGGCCGCGGTAGCTCGGCTGCGTCCCGGGGTGCTGAGCAATGCCGTGGATCCAGGCTGGGTGCCGACGCGGATGGGCGGACCGAGCGCACCGGACGATCTCGAGCTCGGCCATCAGACGCAGGAATGGCTCGCATCGAGCGACGAACCTCAGGCCCTGACCACCGGCGGCTACTGGTACCACCGCCGGCGGCTGCAACCGCACCGCGCCGTCCACGACGAGGCGTTCCAGGACCGCCTCGTGCGGACGTTGGCCGAGGAGACGGGCACCGCACTGTGAGCAGCGTGCACGCGCCGTGCGTCGTCGACAGCCCGCTTCATCGCGGTTCGGAATGAACGCGCCGTCTGTCGGCTCACTTCATCGCGGTTCGGCGTGAACGCGCCGTCCGTCGGCCCGCTTCATCGCGGTTCGGTATGAACGCGCCGTCCGTCGTCTGCCGGCCCGCTGTCATAGCGGATCGGCGTGTTCTTGGAGCCGGGCGAAGGCGGCGGCGTGGGGTGCGCTGGGGCGAGGGTGCAGGTGAGGATGGTCAGGCCGGGGTCGGCGGGGACTTCCAGGGCGTCGTAGTCGAGGTCGAGGTCGCCGACGTCGGGTTGGTGGAAGCGCTGTCGTCCGCTGCGGTAATACTCGACGTCGTGGGCGTCCCAGCGGCCGGCGAATTCCGCGCTGTGGGTGGCGAGTTCGTCGATGAGGTCGGCGAGGTCGGTGTTCGCGGGGGTACGGGCGGCTTCGATGCGCAGGCTGCCGACGGCGTCGTGGGCGATGCCCGCCCAGTCGCGGTAGAAGCGACGGGCCCCGGATGTCATCGCCCGTTCCGACCTGCGGGGCTCCGGGGCGCTGACCGTGGTGAGGGGCGCGGCGGCGGTGGCCAGGCAGGCGATCGGCTGGGTCCGCATCGCCGGGTCGTCGTGGCCGGCGCTGGTGAACGGCTCGCCGGGGTTCGTGGCGCTGCGGGACGGGCGCCGTCCTGAAAGCGGTGGCCTGAAAGCGGTGGCCTGAAAGCGGCCGTCCTGGAGTAGCGGCCTAGAGCGGGCGGCCCCGAGCGAGCGGCCCGGAGCGGGCGGCCTGGTAGGCCGTCGGTCCCGGCAGGCACGAGCCCTCCCTGTGTGGATCGCTACCTCCGCAAAAGGTCTTTCGAGCGGACATCGCCGGGGTTCGATTAAATGGTTTCCCAGTAGGAAATACATGCTGTGGAGGTAGCAGCCCATGGAGCAAGCTCTGGCGACGATCGTCAAACCGCTGCCGGCCCACCTGTTCACCGTGCACGACGGCAGCGCCGAGATGCGGTGGGAAGCCATGGCCGGGCAGGGATACCACACCCCGATAGACCGATTTTTCGTGCGAAATCATACGTACACGCCCAGCATCGACTCCACGACCTGGCGGCTGCGGCTCCACGGGCCCGGCCTGCGATGTCCGGGCGAGTACGACTACGGCCAGCTTCGTGCCATGCCGTCACGCACCATCGACGCCGCGATCGAGTGCGCCGGGAACGGTCGGCGGCTGTACGCGACGCAGCAGCTCAACCCGGCCCCGGGCACGCAGTGGGGGCTGGGCGCGATCGGGGTGGCGCGGTGGCGCGGGGTGCCGCTCAGTTACCTGCTCCGGTACGCGGGCCTGCGACCGGACGCCGTGGACCTGCTGCCGAGCGGTCTCGACGCGCCGTTCGAGGACTACGGGCACGTACGCCGGCCGCTCCCGGTCGACAAGGCCATGCACGACGTGCTCGTCGCCTACGAGATGAACGGCCGGACTCTCCCGCCCGACCACGGATTTCCGGTACGCCTGGTGGTGCCGGGCTGGGTGGGAATAGCGTCGATCAAATGGCTGGGTGATATCGAGGTGGCGACCCGGGAGCTCACTTCCCCATGGAACACCATCTTTTACCGCGACGTTACGACCCAGCCCGTGAAGAGCGCTTTCGAGCTGGCGTGGAATGCGCGCCTGAGGGCCGGCCGGCCATACATCCTGCACGGCAGATCGTGGTCGGGGCGGGGGCGGATCGTCCGGGTCGAGGTCAGCGTCGACGGCGGACTGAGCTGGCGGCGGGCCGCGCACCACGGCCCGCACCTGGTCAGCGCCTGGTTGCCGTGGCACATCGGCTGGACGCCCCGGCGGCCGGGGCCGTACGAGCTGATGGCGAGGGCGACCGATGAGAGGGGCGAGACGCAGCCGCTGACGACGCCGCACCACCCGTTCGGTTATCACTTCGACGCTGTCGTGCGGCACCCTGTTTCCGTTGTCCACGGATAGGGAATTGTCACCGATTGGGGGTGAGCTGCGCATTTACTAAATGATGGGACAGCGCATCCGAATTCATCTGGAAGACTCTCGCGGAAACGTCGCGGCAATCCTCGCATGTGATGGTGGCCAGATTCCGTGAGAAAGGGAGAGCAGATGCGCCAGCTCACCGCACTCGACGCCCAGTTCCTCAACGTCGAGTCCGCGACCACCGCCGCCAACGTGGCGGGCCTGGCGATCCTCGACCCCGCCGAGGGCCACGTCACCCGCGACAACCTCGCGGCACTGCTGCTGGAGCGGCTGCACCTGTCGCCGGCGCTGAGCCTGCGGCTGGCGAAGGTGCCGTTCGGGCTGGATCGGCCCTACTGGGTGCCCGACACCGAGTTCGACATCGGCAACCACCTGTTCGAGACGACACTGCCCGCACCCGGCGGCGAGCGGCAGCTGGCCGAGACAGTGGCGGCGCTCCACGCCCGGCGGCTCGACCGGGCCCACCCGCTGTGGGAGATGCACCTGATCAACGGGCTGGCCGACGGCCTGGCCGCCGTCTACACCAAGGTGCACCACGCGGCCATCGACGGCGTCTCGGGCGCGGAGACGCTCGCCACGCTGCTCGACCTCTCCCCCGACGCCCGCGACCCGCTGCCGCACGACTGCCGGTCAGGCCGGACACCGCACCAGGCGAACCGGCCGGACCAGACACCACACCAGACGGGCCAGACCGGCCTGACCGGCCAGACGCCGGGCAAGGCGCTGGACATGGCCCCAGAAAGGCAGACACCCGGCCTGGTGGACATGGCCTCAGAAAGGCAGGCCCCTGGCCTGATGGGCATGCTGGCCGCCGCCGCCGTACAGACCGCCACCCACCCCCTACGCGCCGTCCGCTCGGCGGTCAAGGCGGCCGGTGACCTCGACGCGATCCCCGTGGCCTCCGCCCTCCCCGGCTCGCGGCTGATCGCCAGGGCGGCCAGGTTCGTCGCCGGTGACGACACGCGGCGCCCCGAGCTGCCCAGCCTGACCGTCCCGCGCACGCCGTTCAACGGGCCGATCAGCGGGCGGCGCCATCTGTCGTTCGGGTCGGTCTCGCTCAAGGACGTCAAGAGCGTGGCCAAGGCCAACGGGATGAGCGTCAACGACATCGTCATGGCGCTGTGCACGTCGGCGCTGCGGTCCTGGCTGGAGGAGCGGGACGCGCTGCCCGACGAGCCGCTGGTCGTCGCGGTCCCCGTCGCGGTCCGTACGGCCGGCGCCGGAGAGACGGTGGGCAACCAGATCTCCGCCATGATCACCCCGATGCCCACGAACGTCGCCGACCCGGTGCGACGCCTGCGGGCCGTCGGCGCCACCATGAGCGCGGCCAAACGGCGCTTCGCCCTGGCCCCGCCCGCCTGGCTGAACGAGCTCTGCTCGCTGCTGCCCGCGCCCATCACCAGCCTGGCCACTCCGGCGATCTTCCGGCTGGCCTCGGTGACGTTCCCGCCGATCAACCTGATCATCAGTAATGTGCCCGGACCGCAGTTCCCGCTGTACCTGTGCGGGGGACGGATCCTGTCGTACTACCCGCTGTCGGTGCTGACCGACATGAGCGGCGGCGTGAACATCACCTGCTTCTCCTACGACGGCATGCTCGACTTCGGCGTGGTGGCCTGCCCCGAGCGGATGGACGACGTGTGGGGGCTGCTCTCCCACCTGAAGACGGCCCTGGACGAGCTGTCAGACGAGCGAGTGAGCGATGAGTTCCGCGACCGCGTCGGGGTCGATCTGGTGACCGGTTAGCTGGCAGAGGTTCTCCTGGTAGAGCAGTACGGCCGCGAACGTGGCCGCCGCCACCTCCAGCCGGGCCGCGTCACCCCGAGCGCCCGGCAGCGCCAGCTCCAGCGCGAACCTGGACCGCCTGATCAGCTCGCCGTTGAGCCGGCCGAGCCGCTCCTTGACCGAGCCGTGCGTGTCGGCCTCGCGGAACAGGATGCGGCGCATCGCCGGCGAGGCGCGCAGCGGCAGCCTGCGGGCCAGCCGCGACAGTGTGCCCGCCGGGTCGCCGGGCACCGCGTCGATCTCGTGCCCCTCCTCGACCAGCGTGCGCTCGTCGATGAGCGCCACCAGGACGTCGATCTTGCGCGGGAAGTAATGGAAGATCAGCCCTTTGGGCACCGCGGCCAGCCTGGCGATGACCGCGGTCGGCGTGGCCTCGTAACCGCCACCGGCGAACAGCTCCTCCGCCGCGTCCAGAATGCGCGTCCGCGCGTCACCGACCCCCACAGCCGCACCCTAACGTCAGCCTGTAGCCCCTGGTAAGGGTATGGAAGTCGACGACACCCTCACTGGGCGCCGATGGCCCGGCTGAGCATGGGGTAGGCCCGGTGGAGCTCCCGCTGCCAGGACTCGTGGTTGTGCCCACCGCGATAGAAGTGCGTCCGTACGGGCACGCCCAGCCGCTCCAGCCGCCCCGCGAACGTCCGGGCGGCCCGGTTGGCGAGGTCCTCGACCAGGTCGCCCGCGCCCGCGGCCACGTACAGCTCGACCCCCTTGAGCTTCCCGGCCTGGTCGTAAGGGTTGTGCGCGCGCCAGACGGAGCGCTGCGCGGCCGGATCCCCCCAGACGCGCTTCCAGTCGGTGCCGAAGCAGCCGATCGTGGTGCCCGCCATGACGGCCTGCGGCACGCCGGGTTCGAGGATGTGCACGGCTCCGCTGAAGGAGGCCGCGGCCTTGAAGTACCCCTGGGCGGCGTACAGCATCGCGCCCTGACCCCCCATCGAGTAGCCCGCGACGGCCCGCTCCCGCCCGGCGCGGTAGCGGGATTCGAGCAGCGGCAGCAATTCCTTGAGGTGGTAGGTCGCCCAGCGCGGCGGGCCGCCGTCGCCGCCGTTCCACCAGTCGGAGTAGCTGCCGCACTTGCCGCCGTCGGGCATGACGACCATCAGCCCGGAGTTGCGGGTGAGGGCGTCGACGTCGGTCTTGGCGGTCCACGAGGCGTAGTCGTCGAGGCCGCCGTGCAGCAGCCAGAGCACCGGCCAGTCGCGCCGCGACTCCCATCCCGAGGGGAGCAGCAGCCGGACCTTCGTGATGCCGGCGAGCGCCGGCGACCTGATCGTCAGCTCCATCCTGCGCTCGTCGAGCCGCTTCTCCTCGACGACTTCGACCGCCTGCGCGCCGCTCGACGGAGCCGGCCGGGAGGCGGGCTCGCCCTCGTGATGGAGCAGATCGCGATGGAGCAGATCGCAATGGAGCAGATCGCGATGGAGCAGTACGGCCACCGCCCCCACCGCGAGAACGCCGCCGATGACCAGGTAGCCACGTAACCGGGGTGCCATCGAAGCCTCCCTTTTCGATGCGCGGATAATAGCGAGATGAAATCGATCGCCACCACGGATCTGTCCGTGTTCCCGATATGCCTGGGCACCAACGTCTTCGGCTGGACCGCCGACCGGGCCGCGTCCTTCGAGGTGCTCGACGCCTACATCGAGGGCGGGGGCAACTTCCTCGACACGGCCGATGTCTACCCCTACTGGGCCACCGGCGAGTCCACCTCCGAGACGATCATCGGCGAGTGGATGGCGGAGCGCGGCAACCGCGACTCGATCGTGCTGGCCACCAAGGTCGGCATGCTGGAGGGCGTGAAGGGCCTGGCGCCCGCGACCATCCGCAAGGCCATCGAGGACTCGCTGCGCCGGCTGCGTACCGACCGGATCGACCTCTACTGGGCGCACGTCGACGACCAGGACACCCCGCTGGCGGACACGCTGGCCACGTTCGGGCAGCTGATCGAGGAGGGCAAGATCCGCCACATCGGCGCCTCCAACTACGGCGCCGACCGGCTGGCGCAGGCGCTGCGGGTGGCCGACGACGAGGGCCTGCCCAGGTACGTCGCACTCCAGCAGCAGTACAGCCTGATGGAGCGCGACTACGAGGGCGGGCTGCGCGACGTCGTGGCCGCGGCGGGGCTGTCCAGCACTCCCTACTCCACGCTGGCCCGCGGCTTCCTGACCGGCAAGTACGCTCCGGGGGTCACGGTCGACAGCCCGCGCGCGGGACAGGCGGCCACATACCTGGAGACGGAGCGCGGGCCGCGGACGATCGAGGCCCTCACCAAGGTGGCCGCCGAGCACGACGTCGAGCCGGCGGCGGTGGCGCTGGCCTGGCTCGCCGCCCAGCCCACGATCACCACGCCGATCTCCAGCGCCCGCGACGTCAGGCAGCTCCAGCCGCTCCTCACGGCGGCCGCGCTCACGCTGACCGCCGACGAACTACGCGTCCTTGACGCAGCCTCCCGCCCCTGACCACGGGAAACCGCCCAGGATCCAGTGGGAGCTCCTACCCGGGTGCGTTCTTGAATTCGTATCCAAGATCATGTGATACTCCACAAGAGTTCTGACTTTTGTTATGAAATGTCCGTCAATTGAGACGGGCAGTTGGAGGATCGCGTGGCGCCCGGGCTTCCAGCCGGTGAACAACAACCCCAGGTCCTTCCCTTTCACCGAACCATCCCCCGGCTGCTGAGAGACCCGGTCACCGAGCTGGCCAAGATGGGCACCGACGCCGGGGGGCGGATCGTCCGGCTGAACATCGGCCCGTTCCAGCCCTACCTGGTCTCCCACCCCGACCACGTCCAGCAGGTGCTCAAGACCGACTGGTCCAATTTCGTGCGCGAAGGCATGTTCTGGCGGCCGCTGCGGCGCGTGACCGGCCAGAGCATCCTGGGCGAGGGCGAGGGCTGGGAATCCAGCAGGAAGGTCCTCCAGCCGCTGTTCACCGCGAGGTACACGGCCTCGCTGGGCGAGGAGCTGGCCGACATCATCGCCGGCCGCGTCGCCGAGCTGGACGAGCACGCGCGGAGCGGACGGCCGGTCGACGCCGGACACCAGATGACCGCGATCGTCAACGAGAGCGTCATCAAGGTGCTGTTCGGCGGGCGGATCCCCCGCGACGTCGCCGAGCGGCTCCTGCCCGAGTTCGCCACGTGCGCCACGTCGATCGGCTTCCGGCTGCTCTTCCCCTTCATGCCCTACTCCGTCAGGGTGCCGGGGGACCGGGCCTTCCTGGCGGCCACGAAGAAGATCGACGAGATCGTCTACCCCTTGATCGAACGGGCTCTCAGGGAGGGCACCCGCACCAACGAAGTGCTCTCGGCGCTGCTCAGGGTCAGGATGGAGGAGACGGGCGCGGCGGATCCGCGGCAGGTCCGCGACGACCTGGTCAGCGTCTACGGCGCGGCGTCGGAGACCACGGCGGTTTCGCTGACCTGGCTGTGGTCGGTGCTGCACGAGCATCCCGACGTGTACGCCAGGCTCCGCGAGGAGGTCGGCCAGGTGGTCGGCGAGGGCCCGGTCCGGCCGGCCCACGTGGCCAGGCTCAGGTATCTCCGCATGGTCCTGCAAGAGGTGGTGCGCTTGTACCCGCCGGGCTGGATCATCCCCCGCCAGGCCGTGGCGGACACGGAGATCGGCGGGGTCCGGATCAAGGCCGGCTCGCAGGTGCTGGTCAGCCCGTACACGACCCATCGGCTGGCGGAGTTCTGGAAGCGGCCGCTGGCGTTCGACCCGGAGCGCTGGGCGCCCGAGCAGGCCGAGCGCCGGCATCGCTACGCCTCGATCCCGTTCGGCGCCGGCCCGCACGTGTGCCTGGGCCAGCACCTGTTCTATCTCAAGGCGCCGCTCGTGATCGCCAACCTGCTGAGCAGGTACCGGCCGGAACTGACCAACCCACAGCGGCTCACCCTGGTGCCGGGAGCGTCGGTGCGGCCGAAGGAGAAACTCATGCTGAAGCTGCTGCCGATCGAGCGGAGCCGTCAGGCGTGAGCGGCGGGGAAGCTGCGGAGTTGCTGACGGATCTCATGTTCCGGCCCTGGGGTCAGGTCTCCTCCTCGGTCTATGAGACCGGCCGGCTGGTCACGCTCGTTCCCTGGCTGGTCGGCCACCAGGAGCGGATCGATTACCTGGTCGCCGCCCAGCGGGAGGACGGCGCCTGGGGGGCGCCGGACGGATACGGGCTGGTGCCGACCCTGAGCGCCACCGAGGCGATCCTGTCCGCGCTGCTGCGCGGGGAGTCCGGCACGGACGGGCAGAACCTCGGGGAGGCCGCCGAGCGCGGCCTGCGCATGCTGGCCGGCTGGCTGGCCGGCCCTCTGCAGCTGCCCGACATGCCGGCGATCGAGCACATCGTGCCCTCGCTGGTCGCCCTCATCAACCGGCACCTGGAGAGCCTGGCGGGCCACGGCCCGCTGTCGCTGCCCGACGGGATGAGCTACGACACGCTCGACCTGGTCAGATCGTGGATCGAGTCGGGGGCCGAGGTGCCGGAGAAGTTGCTGCACGCTCTGGAGGTCGGCGGCCCGGCGGCCAAGGGGGCGCTCGTGGTCCGGCCGACGGCGATCGGCACCGTCGGGGCCTCACCCGCGGCCACCGCCGCCTGGCTGGGCGAGCGGGGCGCGCGCGACGTGCACGACCCGGCCCGCGGGCACCTTGAGGCGGTGGCCAGGCGCCACGGTGGTCCGGTGCCCGTCGGGCTGCCCATCACGGTGTTCGAGCGGGGCTGGGTACTGAGCTGGCTGATCCGCGCGGGCGTGCCCGTCGAGGTGCCGCCGGAGATGGCGGCCGACCTCAGGGCGGCGATCGGTCCGGCCGGCGCCACCGCCGGCCCCGGGCTTCCCGCCGACGCCGACACGACCGCTGTGGCGCTGTACGCCCTGGCGCTGCTCGGCATGCCGTACGAGCCGGACTGCCTAGCGACGTTCCGCTCCGGCACGCACTTCTCCACCTGGCAGGGAGAGCAGGGCACCTCGGTCAGCGTCAACGCGCACGTGCTCGACGCCCTCGGCCAGTACGTCGCCTGCGTGCCCGCCTCCGCCGTCCGCTATGACGAGACCATCGCCGAGGTGGCGGCCTGGATCGGCGAGCGGCAGGAGCCGGACGGGAGTTGGAGCGACCGCTGGCATGCTTCGCGCTACTACGCCACGGCGGCCTGCGCGCTGGCGCTGGACGAATTCGGCGGCGACCTCTCGGCGGGCGCGGTGGACGCCGCCGTCGGCTGGGTGCTGGAGACCCAGCGGCCGGACGGATCGTGGGGGCGCTGGACGGGCACCGCGGAGGAGACCGCCTACGCGATGCAGATCCTGCTGCTGACCCGGTGGCGGGCGGACCCGCGATGCGAGCGGGCCGTAGACCGCGGTCACGCGTATCTGACCCGGTCGTCAGGCGAGGAGCATCCGCCCCTCTGGCACGACAAGGACCTTTACACGCCGGTCGCCGTGGTCCGCGCCGCCGTCATCGCCTCGTCGCATCTCGCCCGCCGGACCTAACCCTCATGCGACTCCAGATCTCCGGCCAGTTCCCGAACGGTGTACGCGTGCGTGTCCCTGGCCAGGTACCAGCGGCCGTTGAACGACACGCTCCTGCGCTGCCCCTCCGCGATCTCCGCCAGTTCGGCGGGCAGGTCGGCGAGCGCGGCTCTGAACTCCGCGTCGAGCTCGCCGATGTGCGCCGAGACCCGCGTGACCGCCCGCGCCGTGCCGGTGCCCGCCTTCTCCAGGATGCTGATGGAGTTGGGCTTGCCCTCGGCCTTCTCCCGCTCGAACGTCCTGATGTCGTTGGCCAGCCGCATACAGGCCGCGCCGAGATGGGTGGCCGGCTCGATCGACGCCCAGTGGGCGGCCTCGACGGGGACGGGGCCGCGGATCGCCAGGGCGGCGGCCCACCAGGTGGGATAGAGGATCGTGAGCAGGCCGTTCGCCAGGTAGTCCGCGTACTCCGGCCAGGGGGCCCGGCCCGCCGCCCAGGCGCGCTCGCGGAGCATGGCCGCGCCTGCGAGCTCCAGTTGTCGTCCCAGGTTCGGTGCGTGGACCGCCGCACCGGCGTGCCCGTGGAAGCGGGCGCACCACGCCTGCCAGGCGCCCAGGACCTGCTCGATCGGCCCTTCGGCGACCGGCTCGGGCGCCAGGGCGGAGGGCATGCCGGTGGTCATGGCGCACAGCCGGGCGATGAAGGCGGTGAAGTCGCGGTCGGGCCAGTCTCCGGCGATGCCGTCGGCGATGTCGTCGAGGCCGAACAGGATCGCGGTCAGCGCCCCGAGCTCGGCGATCTGCTCGCGGCGCGCGAGCGGGAACGTGGCCGCGGCCGACAGACAGCTGAAGGCCAACCGGCTCGCCGAGCTCTCGCCGTCGGCGAACAGGACGGGAAAGGGGCGCAGCAGCCCGGCCGCCTCGGGTACGGCGTCGAGCGCGGCCCGCAGGACGGCCTCTCGGTCCCCCTCGGGCACGCCCGCCAGCTGATGCGAGCCCTTGAGCAACCGGTCCGCGAGATCGTTGCGGATGCCGAAATACGCGCGATCCCCCAGGTCACTCACCCACGGAGGATATCCATCAATACATCATTTGACTAATTGGGTCATGAAAACGGATATTTCACCGCAAATGAATACAGTCGGGTTGAGGCAAGATCGCCCCCTTTGCTAGGGTGCCCACGTCTTCAGCGCCGGTATGCCACTGCATCTCCTGGTGGTCAGCCATTTCAAATGACTTTCACAGGGTAGGTATGATGCGCTTCCGCAATTCACGACTGCGGACCAAGATCATTGCACTTTTGCTCTCCATGGCGGCGCTGTGGGTGTTCGCCGCCTGGGTGACCCTTCGCGAGGGCGTCAACCTGCTCTGGGTCTCGCAACTCGACAACGCCGTGGTCGGGCCGAGCGAGCCGCTGCTCGTCGAGCTGCAACGGGAACGCCGGCTGTCGATCATCCGGCTCGGCGACGGGACGATCCGCGCCCGCAAGGATCTGGAGAACCAGCGCAAGCAGGCCGACCGAACGATCGTCACCTTCGAGCAGGCGGCGAGTTCGAGCGTTGTCGACCTGGCGACGGACGACGACGGGGCCAAACGGGTCACCGATGTCTTCCGGCGGCTCGACACGCTCAAGGCCACCCGGCAGGCCGTCGACGCGGGCCGGATGAACCGGGTGCAGGCGACCGATGCCTACGCCGACGTCATCGACTCCATCTACCGGCTCTACGGCTCGGTGGCGACCCTCGACGACAAGATCGTCGCCAAGGACATCCGCACGCTCCTCGCGCTGAGCAGGGCCCGCGAGGTTCTCTCCCGGGAGGACGCGCTGCTCGCCGGCGCCCTGGCCGAGGGGCGGCTGACCCCCGCGGAACACGCGCAGTTCGCCGAGACCGTGGGCGCCTGGCGCATCCTCGCCGAGCAGGCGGCGGGCGAGCTGCCCGACTCCGAGAAGGCCGCCTACGACAAACTGGCCGCAGGCGCCACGTTCAACCGCCTGCGCGAGCTCGAAACCCAGCTCGTCGAGCAGGACGCCAGCTTGGAGAGCGTCCCGTTCGGCGCCGGCCAGTGGAAGACCGCTTCCGAACGTGCGCTCGCCGACTTCAACACCTTGGTGCTCAGCGCGGGTGACCGCCTCGTGGACCGCGCGACGCCGGTAGCGATCGGCGTGGTCGTGCGACTGGTCCTGGCCGGCGGCCTCGGGCTCATCGCGGTCATCGCGTCGATCGTCCTGTCCATCACCACGGCCCGTACGCTCCTCGCCCAGTTGCAGAAGCTGCGTGACGCCGCGCACGAGCTGTCCGACGAGCGACTCCCCCGTCTGGTGGAACGGATCGGGCACGGCGAGGAGGTGGACCTGGCACGCGAGGCGCCGTCGCTGGACTTCGGTGAGGACGAGATCGGGCAGGTCGGCCAGGCGTTCAACACCATGCAGCGCACGGCGGTCAGCGTCGCCGCCGAGCAGGCCGAGCTGCGCCGCAGCATCCGCGACATCCTGCTCAGCCTGGCCCGCAGGACCCAGGGCCTGGTGCACCGGCAGCTGACCGTGCTCGACGTGATGGAGCGGCGCGAGACCGACCCCGAGGAGCTGAAGGAGCTCTTCCGGCTCGACCACCTGGCCATCCGGATGCGGCGCAACGCCGAGAACCTCATCGTGCTGTCCGGCTCCTCCCCAGCCCGTGTCTGGCGCCGCTCGGTGCCGATGGTCGACGTCGTACGCGGCGCGCTGGCCGAGGTGGAGGACTACACCCGGGTGACGCTCATGCCGATGGGCGACGTCGTGCTGCTGGGCCGCGCCGTGGGCGACGTCATCCACCTGCTGGCCGAGCTGATCGAGAACGCGGCCTCCTTCTCCCCGCCCTACACCACCGTCGAGGTCAGCGGGCAACTGGTGGCCAACGGCTACGTGGTCGAGATCGAGGACCGCGGGCTCGGCATGAAGCCGGAGGACCTGGAGTCCGCCAACGAGCGCATCGCGGACCCGCCGGAGTTCCGCATCACCGGCACCGCGCGCCTGGGACTGTTCGTGGTCAGCCGCCTGGCCGCGCGCCACGGGATCCAGGTCGTGCTCAAGTCCTCACCGTACGGGGGGACCACGGTCGTGGTCCTGATCCCCCAGGAGCTCGTCCAGCTGGGAGAGGCGCCGGAGGAGGGCGATGAGCCGGCGCGGCTGCCCCGCAGGAAGACGGTCGCCGCGGCGACGCGGACGGCCGCCCCGGAGAACGTGCGCCGGCTGACGGTGGCTCCGCCCCGCACTCCCGCCGAACCGGAGCCCGCACGGGAACACGTCCATCCGGAGCCCTCCCGGGAGCGCGTCCATCCGGGGCCCGCACAGGAGCGCGTCCGTCCGGAGGCTGAGCAGGAGCGCGCCCGTCCGGAGCCGAGGCGCGCGCGACCGGAGCCCGCACAGGATGGGCCCGCCGCCGAGTTCACCCCTTCCGGCCTGCCCTTGCGGGTGCCACAGGCCAGCCTTGCCCCCGCCCTGCGTGACGAGGCACCCGCCACGCGACCGAACCCCGAGGAGGACGATGACGAACGCTCGCCGGAAGAGATCCGCGCGATGATGGGATCTCTGCAGTCGGGCACCAGGCTGGGCAGGACCGAAGCGGCCAAGATCATGGACGGGCTCAAGGGCGAGCAACCGGGAGGCGAGACGTGACACCTGGATCCGGCACGGATCTGGACTGGCTGCTCGACGATCTGATCGACCGGGTCAAGGAGGCCGAGCACGCCATCGTCCTGTCGTCCGACGGACTGCTGATGGCGTCGTCCGCGGCGTTGCAGCGGCCCGACGGCGAGCACCTGTCGGCGGTGGCCTCCGGGCTGCAGAGCCTGGCCAAGGGCCTCTCCGAGCACGTGCAGGGCGGCGCGGTCAAGCAGACGGTGGTGGAATTGCGCTCGCGGTTCCTCATCGTGACCGTGGCGGGTGAGCGGGCGTGCCTGGCCGTCCTGTGCACGCAGAACGCGGACATCGGCCTGGTCGCCTACGAGATGGCCATGCTCGTCGCCCGCGTCGGCCAGTACCTCACCTCGGGCACCCGTGCCGAGGCCGTGGCCAGGGGTGATCGGTGAACACCCCTGACCACGGCCTCACGGACGGGCCCGAGGAGGAGCACTGGGTCGATCCGGAGATCATCCGGCCCTACGTGGTGACGCGGGGGCGGACCCAGCCCACCCATGGCAAATTCGACCTGATCTCCATGGCCGTGGCCATCGGCCCGACGCCCGGTCCCGAGGCCGGGCTCGACCCCGAACATCTGTCGATCCTGCGGCTGTGCCGCGAGCCCAAGTCCGTCGCCGAGATCGCCGCGCACCTGGACCTGCCCGCGGGCATCATCCGGGTGCTGCTCGGCGACCTGTTCGACAAGGAACTCGTCTCGGCCCAGGAACCGCAATCCGAGGTGGACATGCACGATATGAAGATGTACAGGGCGGTGCTCGATGGCCTTCGATCGCTCTGACCGCCCGCGCCTGCCGACCGCGATCAAGATCCTGGTCGCCGGTGGTTTCGGCGCGGGCAAGACCACGCTGGTCGGCGCGGTCTCCGAGACGCGCCCCCTGCGGACCGAGGAGATCCTGACCGACCGCGGCATCGGGATCGACGACATCTCATCCGTGGAGGCCAAGCGGACGACGACCGTGGCGATGGACTTCGGCCGCATCACGCTCAGCCCCGACTACGTGCTGTACCTGTTCGGCACGCCGGGCCAGGAGCGGTTCTGGTTCGTCTGGGACGAGTTGGCCGAGGGCTCGCTGGGCGCGGTCATCCTGGCCGACACCCGCCGCCTGGCCGACTGCTTCCCCTCGATCGACTACTTCGAGCGCCGTGGCACGCCGTTCGTGGTGGCGGTCAACTGCTTCGAGGGCTCGCGGACGTTCGAGCTCGACGAGGTACGGCTGGCGCTCCAGCTGAACCCGTCAATCCCGATCATCATGTGCGACGCCAGGAAGCGCGACTCGAGCAGGGAGGTGCTGATCACCCTGGTAAAGCATTCCGCCAAACTCCGCGCGGAGTCTGTGGCTCCTTGACGCCGGCAGGAGCGCGGCGGTCGTGGCTCCTTGACGCCGGCAGGAGCGCGGCGGTCGTGGCTCCTTGACGCCGGCAGGAGCGCGGCGGATCTTGGCAGGTAACCGCTGCTGAGGGGGGCCGCCCCATGACGACGTCCGGCGACGACCTGCTGTCCGAGCGGGTGGCGGGCGGGATCCTGCCGAAGGTGCTCACCACGTTCGACATGGTCGCCATTTGGTGGGAGCTCTGCTGTACCTGCTCGGCGCGGGCGGCAGGCGAAAGAGCCCGGCCTGAGCCGGGCCCTTTGACCAGCGGGTGTCAGTGCTCGGTGGCCTTCTCGGCGCCGACACCGGTGAGCGAGCGGACCTCGATCTCGGCGTACTTGGCCGCGTTGTACTCCTTGCTCAGGACCGTGCCGAGGTAGCCGAACAGGAAGCCCAGCGGAATCGAGATGATGCCCGGGTTGCTCAGCGGGAACCAGTTGAAGTGCGCCGTCTTGAACAGCGCCGTCTCCGAGCCGGACACCACCGGCGAGAAGATGACCAGCACGAGGGCGGAGATCAGGCCGCCGTAGATGGCGCTGACCGCCCCCGCCGTGTTGAACCTCTTCCAGAAC
The DNA here is from genome assembly GCF_040648335.1 of Nonomuraea sp. NPDC049158. Taxonomy (NCBI): domain Bacteria; kingdom Bacillati; phylum Actinomycetota; class Actinomycetes; order Streptosporangiales; family Streptosporangiaceae; genus Nonomuraea; species Nonomuraea sp. NPDC049158. Next base: position 40,463 of record NZ_JBEZDM010000021.1, on the reverse strand, counting down.
AGGCTGTAGAGGATCGCCGGCAGGTTGCCCGAGGCGGCCACCGCGAACGCCAGCGCCACCAGGAACGCGACGTTCTGTCCCTGCGCCAGGATGCCGAGGCCGATGGCGACCGCGCCGATGACGAACGCCGAGATGCGGGCCACCAGCACCTCTTCGCGCTCGGTGGCGTTGCCGCGCCGGAAGACGTGCGCGTACAGGTCGTGCGAGAAACTGGAGGAGGAGGCCAGCGTGAGCCCGGCCACCACGGCCAGGATCGTGGCGAAGGCCACCGCGCCGATCAGCGCCAGCAGGATCGTGCCGCCCGCCGAGCCGAGGAACGTCTCACCGATGGCCTTGGCCAGCAGCGGTGCGGCCGTGTTGCCCGCCTTGTCCGAGGCGGCGATCGCCTTGCTGCCGACCAGGGCCGCCGCGCCGAAGCCGAGGACCAGGGTGAGCAGGTAGAACACGCCGATGATGCCGATGCCCCAGAGCACCGACTTGCGGGCGTCCTTGGCCGTCGGGACCGTGTAGAAGCGGATCAGGATGTGCGGCAGACCGGCCGTGCCGAGGACCAGGGCGAGACCGAGGCTGATCAGGTCGATCTTGCCCGCGAGGCCCTGCGCCTCGGTGCCGTACTTGAGGCCGGGGATGAGGAAGTTGCCGTTCTTGCCGCTCTGCGTCGCCGCGTCGCCCAGCAGGGACGACAGGTTGAAGCCGTAGTGCGCCAGGACCATGATCGTGATCAGGGCCGCGCCGGTCATCAGCAGGACGGCCTTGACGATCTGCACCCAGGTGGTGCCCTTCATGCCGCCGAACACCACGTACACGATCATCAGGGCGCCCACCCCGACGATCGTCCACGCCTTGCCCGAGGGGCTGGTGATGCCGAGCAGCAGGCCGACCAGCGCGCCCGCGCCCACCATCTGCGCCAGCAGGTAGAAGATGCTCACCGTGATCGTGGACACGCCCGCGGCGGTCCTGACCGGGCGCGGGCTCATCCGGAAGGCCAGCACGTCGGCCATCGTGAACTTGCCGGAGTTACGCATCAGCTCGGCGACCAGCAGCAGCGCCACCAGCCACGCCACCAGGAAGCCGATGGAGTAGAGGAACCCGTCGTAGCCGGACAGGGCGATGATGCCGGCGATGCCGAGGAAGGACGCGGCCGACATGTAGTCGCCGCCGATCGCCATGCCGTTCTGCACGCCGCTGAACGACCGGCCGCCGGCGTAGTAGTCGGCGGCCGTCTTGGTCTGCCTGCTGGCCCAGAACGTGATGACCAGCGTCAGCGCGACGAAGGTGAGGAAGAGGATGGTGGCCAGGGTCTCGGACTTCACTGGGTCTTCTCCTCGACCTCGTGGCGGAGCTTGTCGGCGATCGGGTCGAGCTTCTTCTCGGCGTGCCTGGAGTACGCCCACGCGATCCAGAACGTGGAGACGAACTGCAGCAGGCCGAAGATCAGCGCCACGTTGATGTTGCCGAACAGCTTGATCCCCATGAAGTCACGCGCCCACCCGGACAGCACCACGTAGAGCAGGTACCACACCAGGAACGCCGCGGTCATCGGGAACGTCCACCGCCGGAAGCGCCGCTTCAGGTCCTGGAATTCAGCGCTCTCCTGAATCTCTTCATAGACGGATGCGTCATGTTGTTTAGTCGTCACGAGTCCTCCACTGTGATGCGGATCACGCACAAGATAGGAGCGAAACCTATCCTTCGTGGAGGCCCCGGGGGAGGCTGTTCGACGAGCCGCCGCAGCTCAGCGCCTAGTTGGGAGGGAGTTGCGGCGAAAGGTCGCATCCGCGCGACGAACGGTCACGACAGCTCGCGCTCCCGCCGCGATGAACGGTCACGACAGCTCGCGCTTGCGCCGCAGCAGCGCCGCCCGCCGCAGATGCGCCCGTACGGCCAGGACCACCGAAACACCGATCAGCACCGCCCCGACGATCGCCGCGACCCCCTGGCGAGGGACGACCGCCACCAGGCCCGCGGTCGTCAGGACGGAGGCCGCCAGCGCGATCCAGGCCGCGACGACCCGGTCCAGCGCGAACATCGGCACCCTTCGCGTCAGCGCCCAGCCGCCGTAGCCGCTCCACACCAGGCACAGCGCCATCAACCCGCCGAACGCCACCCGCGTACGGCCCGGCAGCTCCCCCGGCTCGGTGGCCCAGAGCAGCCCGACGAAGACCAGCCCGGCCAGCCCCGCGACGAGCGCCACCACGGCCCCGATCCGCCTGGCCCGCGACAGCGACCCGGACAGCCTGGCCAGCGCGTCATCCGGCGACGGCCCGCTCAAATCCCCCATCATTGCTGATAACCCCTTTCCATGAGGTGCTCGCGCAGCAGGCGGCGGGCACGGTTGAGCCGGGACTTGACCGTGCCGGTGGGGATCGCGCAGATCTGGGCGCAGTCCTCCACCGACAGGTCCTCCAGGTAGAACAGGACGAGGATCTCCCGCTCACGTACGGGCAGCCCGGCCAGCCCGGCGACCAGCTCGGCCCGGTCCACCAGGGCGGCGGCCGGGTCGTCGGCCACCGGCTCGGCGGTCAGCTCGGCCTCGGCCGCGCCGTACTCGTGGCGCAGCCGATCCATCACCGTCCGCCGGGCGATCGTGAACAGCCACGGCGCGAACCGGCCCGGCTCCTTGAGCCGGGGCAGGCCGCGCAGGACGGCCAGCCAGACCTCCTGCGTCACGTCATCGGCCGCGCCGGCGCTGAGCATCCGCCTGACGTATGTCCACAGCGGCGCGTGCCAGGCCCGCACCAGCTCCGCCAGCGCCTCGCGCTCGCCGAGCTGGCATCTCACCACCAGTAACTCATCTGCCACCTTGCCTCCCTGCCAGCACAGTCGGGGCTAAAGGCCATCAGGTTCATACTTACTCTGAGTGATCAAATGACTACCCTGAGAGGCGATTGTGGTGGGCCTTCCCGACATGCTGATGTGTCGGCGTGATTCCATCCGAGGATCGGCTCTTCCGCGAGCTCAACGCGGCGATGGGGCAGGGTGCGAGCCCCGACGAGCTGGGTGAGGCGATCTCGCGCGCCGTCTCGCGGTGGGTGAGTCATGACGCGCTGCGGCTGGTCGGCACCAGCCCGGCGACCGGGCTGGGACTCGGGTCCTTCAGCTTCTGGCACCGCTACGAACCGGCGCTCATCCGCGCGCTCGCGATGAGCCGCTACCTCGACGACGATCCGTGCCGCCCGGCCGCGCTGGCCCGGCGGCCCGTGCCGGTGGGCCTGGTGGGCGCGGGATGCGGCGGCGATCGCTGCAAGCAGCACGGCGAGGGGCCGTGCGAGCTGCACGGCGACCGGCTGACGCGGGAGGTGCTGCTGGCGCACGGTGCGGGCTGCGAGCTCCGACTGCTGCTGCGCGACTCCCACGGCGTGTGGGGGTTGCTCGGGCTGATCCGCTCGGAGGGCGGGCGGCCGTTCGGCGCCGAGGACGCGGACAGGGCGGTACGGCTGGCCCCGGCGCTGCTGGCCGCGCTGCGCCGCTATGTGACCGTCGCGCCGCTGACCCCGTCGTTCCCGGCGCTGCCCGCGGGCCTGATCGTGATAGGCGCCGACCACGCCATCCGCGCGGTCACGCCTCAGGCGCGCGCGTGGCTGGCGCAGATGTGGACGCCCGGCCGGTGCGACCTGCCCGACTGGCTGGCCGACACGTCGATGGAATGCCTGTCACTCGACACGCGGACATACGCCCGCGATCCGGATTCCTGGCGGCCGCGGATCTGCGCGCCGGCGGCCATCTTCGGCCGCTGGACAGTGATCGAGGGCCAGCCCCTGTCCCCCGACGGCGACGGCGACGTGGCCATCGTCATCCAGGCGGCCACCGGCCCGCTGCTGCTCCCGTCGTTCTGCGACTGGTACGGCATCACGCCGCGCGAACGATGCGTCGTGGAGTGCCTGTACGCCGGCGCGGCCCCCAAGCAGATCGCCCGTCGCCTCGACCTGTCGGTGCACACGGTCAACGACCATCTGAAGGCGGTCTTCCGCAAGACCGGCGCCAGCGGCAGGGACGAGCTCATGGCCGCGCTCACCAGCTGACGGTCGTCACCCCTTGACCGCACCGGCCGTGAGCCCTTCGACGATGTAGCGGCGGATCGCGGCGAACAGCACCAGCGTCGGCAGCACCGAGACCACGGTGGCGGCGGCCATCGAGCCCCAGTCGATGTCGTACTGGGTGATGAAGGAGTTCATGGCGACGGGGATGGTCTTGGCGTCCTCGCTGTCGATGAACGTGATCGCCAGGAACAACTCGTTCCAGCACTGCACGAAGGCGAAGATGAACGTCGCGGCGATGCCCGGCAGCATGACCGGGATCACCACCCGGACCATGGCGACCAGCCGGGAGGCGCCGTCGACCTGCGCGGCCTCCTCCAGGGCCACGGGGATGCGCTCGTAGAAGCCGCGCATGATGATCGTGGAGAACGGCACCAGCATGGCGACGTACACGAGCATGAGTCCGGCCAGCCGGTTGAGCAGATCGAGGTCGGACATCAGCAGATAGAGCGGGCCGAGCGCGATGAACAGCGGGAGCATCTGGGTGACCAGGAACGCCAGCATGAGCGCGCCCCGCCCGGGGAAGCTGAAGCGGGCCAGCGTGTAGCCGCCGAGCACGCCGATCACGGTCACCGCCCCGGCCGCCACCAGGGAGACGAGCAGGCTGTTGAGCAGGTAGGTGCCGAAGTCGGCGAAGGAGAACAGGTCCGCGTAGTGCTCGAACGTCACGTTGCCCGGCCAGTATTTGATCGGCATCGAGAAGATCTCGGCCTTGGGCTTGAGCGAGGTGACGACGATCCAGTAGAGGGGGAAGAGCGTGATCAGCAGCCAGACACCGAGCACGATCGCTTTGGCCAGGCGTCTCATCCTTTCTTGAATCATCGGGCCTTCTCGAATCGGGTGGCGTTCAGGTAGAAGACGCTGAAGGCGAGCAGCAGGCCGAGGACGAGCATGCCGACCGCGCCCCCTCGGCCGTAGTCGCCGCCGATCACCTGCTGGATGAGGAACGTGGTGATGATGTCGGTGCTCCCCGCGGGTCCGCCGCCGGTCATCGAGTAGATCAGGTCGGGGAAGTTCAGGATCCAGATGATGCGCAGCAGCACGATCAGCGCCAGCGTCGGCCGGATGTGCGGCAGCGTCACGTGCCAGAACTGCCTGAGCCGGGACGCCCCGTCCACGTCCGCCGCCTCGTAGAGCTCACGGGGCACCGACTGCAGGGCCGCCATGATCATGATGGCGAAGAAGGTCACGCCGTACCAGACGTTGGCGACGATGACCGAGGTCATCGCCCACCCGGGCGTCGCGAGGAAGCCGATGCGGTGCTCGATGATGCCGCTCCTGAGCAGCAGGTCGTTGATCACCCCGAACTGCCCGTTGAACATCCACCGCCACAGCAGCCCGATCAGGAACCCGGACATCGCCCAGGGGAAGAACACCCACGCCTGGTAGAGCCCCCGGCCGCGGAAGTGCCGCCGCAGCAGCAGCGCCAGCCCGAAGCCGAGGAAGAACTGGAAGAACAGCGACACGACCACCCAGGTGCCGGTGTTGCGAAGCGCCGTCCAGAACCGGTCCTCGGCCAGCACCGCGCGGAAGTTCTCCAGGCCCACGAACGGTGTCGAGGTCAGGTCGAACAGGTTGTACTGCTGGAAGGCGATGATCGCGCCGCGGATCACCGGGTAGTACGTGAAGAGCACCACGAAGACCACGCCGGGCAGCAGGCACAGGGCGATGAACCTGGCCTTGCGGGTGGTGAACGCGGGTCTGGCCGATCCCACGCTCACGAGACCTTCTTCGCCTGGTCCGTCCAGAACGCGTCCCACGACTTGAGCACCTCGGCCGTGGTCTTCTTGCCGGTGAGCAGCGCCTGCACGTCACGGTCGGAGTCGACCTGGAACTGGCTCCAGCCCGGGTAGTCGACCGGCCGGATGGTGATCACCTGCTTGGGGTCCTGCTGCGCCTGGAGGTAGGCCTTCCAGGCGCCCTGGGAGAACTGCGGGTCGCTCTGGGCCTGCTTGGAGATCGGGATGAGCGAGTTGCCCTTGGCGAAGGCGACGCTCTGCTTGGCCTCCGACAGGAACTGCACCAGCTTGACCGCTTCCTTCGGGTGCTCGCTGAAGGACGTCACGCCCCAGCCCGCGTAGCCGACCGGCTGGAAGGCGTATCCCGAGGGGCCCTTGGGGATCGGGGCCGTGGACCAGGCCTTGACCGAGCTCTCCTGGACCGTCTTGATCACCTCGGGGTCCTGGATGAGCATGCCGGTGACGCCCGAGGTGAAGCCCTGGACCATCTCCGGGTAGCCCCACGACACCGAGTCGGGCGGCGAGGTCTCCTTGAAGATCTTCACGAACAGGTCCGTGGCCTGGACGGCCTCGGGGGTCGAGAAGATCGTCCGCTTGTCCTTGAGGAAGAAGGACTTCTCGGGGTTCAGGGCCTCGCCGTTGTAGGCGCTGATCATCTGGACCACGTAGTCGGCGCCGCCCTTGCCGCCCCGGAAGGAGTAGCCGAACCTGTCGCCCGAGGTCATCTTCTTGCCGGCCTCGTAGAGCTCCTGCCAGGTCGTGGGCGGCTGGGCGATGCCCCAGTCGGTCCGGTAGAACAGCGTGCGCTCATAGAAGCCGTACGGGATGAGGTACGGCTTGCCGCCGACCTCGACCGCCTTCTTCTGGGCCAGCTCGGTCAGGTCCGACCAGCCCGCCCATTCGGTGGTCGGCAGTACGGCCAGCCAGCCGTTGTTGGAGAAGGACTTGGCCGTGTGGTCGCGGACCTCCAGGACGTCCAAGCCCTTCTTCGTCTGCAGGATCTGGGTGATCTTCTGGTCGGCGCTGTCGAGCGGCGGCGAGATCAGCTCTACCTTGACCTTCGGGTTCGCCTTCTCGAAGTCCGCGATCAGGGTCTTGATCAGCTTCGTCCGTTCGGGACTGGTCAGGCTCTCGATCATGCGCAGCCGTACCTCTCCCGAGGATGACGACCCGGAGCCGCAGCCGGCGAGCACCAGGGTTGCCGCGGCCAAGGACGCGAGGAGGGGGGTTCTCATCTGAGCCTCCAGAGAGGAAAGACAGCGCTGTCAATCACGCTAGGGGACTGGCACCCTCCAGCGCTAGACCGAGGTCCTTGATCAACGTTTCGGCCGGTTCCAGCCCGATCGACAGGCGGACCAGCCCGATCGGGATGCCCATGGTCGCTCGTACGCTCTCCTCGGTCGAGAGCGCGGGCGCGTTGACCAGGCTCTCAAAGCCTCCCCAAGACACCCCGATCCTGAAATGTCGCAACAAATCGATGAATGCTGCTACCACCGGCCGGGAGTCGGTCTCCAGTTCCAAGCTGAACAGGCTGGAGAAGCCGGACATCTGGCGAAGCGCCTGCGCGTGACCGGGATGCGAGGGCAGCCCCGGATAGTTGACCCGCCGCACCGCCGGGTGATCCGCCAGGAACCCGGCCACCGCGAGCCCGCGCTCCTGGTGCGCAGCCATCCGTACCGGCAGCGTACGCAGCCCCTTGATCACCTTGGCCGCGTCGTGCGGCGACATGGCCGCCCCGTAGAGCTGGTACTCGGTCAGCGCCAGCGGCCTGATGAGCCGCGACGGCCCGATCACCACACCGCCGACCAGGTCGCTGTGGCCGCCGATGTACTTCGACAGCGAGTGCACGACCAGGTCCACCCCGAGCGTCAGCGGCTTCTGGAACAGCGGCGTGGACCAGGTGTTGTCCATCACCGTCACCAGCCCCCGTTCCCGCGCCCACGCGGTCACCTCCGCGATGTCCACGACGGCGTAGGCCATGTAGGAGGGAGACTCGAAGTACAGTAGGCGGGTGCTCGCCGTGATAGCGCTGTCACAGCCGTCAAGATCCTCGACGTGCGTATGCGTGACGCCGAACTTCTCCAGGTAACGCAGGAACTGCGTGGTGGGCCCGTAGACCGCGCCCAGCACCAGCACATGGTCACCGGCCTTCACCAGCGAGGAGATGGTCGCGGCGATCGCGCCCATGCCGGAGGCGAAGCACTTGGCCCGCTCCCCCCGCTCCAGCGCGGCGAGCTTGCGCTGCGCCAGGTCGACCGTCGGGTTGGTGCCCCGCCAGTAGACGTAGCGCTCGTCCTCGTTCCTGATCGCCTCACCCAGTTCACCGGCCGTCTCGAAGGTGAACAGGGAGTTCTCGAACACCGGCGGGTTGACCGCGCCCAGCATCCACGGCTCGTCCTCGCCCAGCCGTCCACAGATCCATTCATCATCCATGGGGGCACCATATGACAGGCCACAAGGGAGCCATCAACCCGACCATGGCCGACGTCGCCCGGCGCGCGGGGGTGAGCCTGAAGACCGTCTCGCGGGTGGTCAACCAGGAGCCGCACGTGAGCGCGCCGCTGCGCCGGCGGGTGCAGGAGGCCATCAGCGCGCTCGGCTTCCGCCGCAACGAGGCGGCCAGCCGGCTGGCCCGCCGCGCCACCATGCTGACGCTCGGCCTGGTCATGGAGAACATCTCCAACGAGTTCTACTCCCGCCTGGCCAAGGCGGTCGAAGCGGCGGCGGCCGACCATGAGGCACTCGTCGTCTTCGGCTCCTACGAGGAACGCCCGGAGCGGGAGCGGATGCTCGTGGAGTCCATGTACGCCCGGGGGGTCGACTCGCTGATCATCGTGCCGTCGGCCGCCGACCACGGCTGGCTCGGCGAGCACGGCGGCCTGACCACGGTGTTCGTGGACCGGGTGCCGAACGGCCTGGAGCAGGCGGACGTGGTGCTGCTGGACGACGTCAGGGGCGGCCGGATGGCGACGGAGCACCTGCTGGGGCACGGGCACCGGCGCATCGGGCTGGTCTCCGACGACGACGGGCTGAGCTCGGTCCACGACCGCGCCTCCGGCTACCGCGCGGCGCTGCGGGCGGCGGGGGTGGCGGTGGACGAGTCGCTGGTGGTGCGGGGGGTGTTCGACCCGTGGCGGGCCGGGCAGGAGGTGACGCGGCTGCTGTCGCTGGCCGACCCGCCGACGGCGTTCTTCGCCACCAACAACCGGGCCGCGATCGGCATCCTCCAGGCACTGCGCGAGCGGCCCGAACGCCCCGCGTTCGTGGGGTTCGACGACTTCGCGCTGGCGGAGGTGTTCAACCCGGGGGTGACGGTGGTGCGCTACGACGTGACGCGGCTGGGCCGCAGCGCGGTGGACCTGCTCCTGGCCCCCTCGGACCAGCCACGACGGGTCAAGGTCCCGGTCGAACTGATCACCCGCGGCTCCGGCGAGCAGCCCCCTCAGGACCGGCCCTCTTAGGACGAGCGGGGCCGCCAGTCGCCGCGGTCCAGGTCGAGGTCCTCCGGGGTGTGCAGGCGGACCATGGTGCGCGCCACGCCCGCCGGGACCCGGTGCGGGGTCAGGAACGACACCGCCACCATCACCGCGAACGCGATCGGCACCGTCCAGGCGGCCGGCTGGGCCAGCAGGGCGCCCGCGAGCCCGTCCCACGGCCCGCCGGTGATCGTGGCCAGCACCGCCGCGCTGGCCAGGCCGCCGCCCACGAACAGGCCGGCCAGCGCGCCCGTGGTGCTCAGCCGGCGCCACCAGATGCCGAGCACGAGCAGCGGGCAGAACGACGAGGCCGCCACCGCGAACGCCAGCCCCACCACGTCGGCCACCGGCAGGGCCCGCGCCCACAGCGCCAGGGCCAGCGGCACCGCGACCGCCATGAGCGTCGCGGCCCTGAACGAGCGGACGCTGCCCTTGAGCAGGTCCTGGGCGATCACCCCGGCCACCGACACGGTCAGCCCCGACGACGTGGACAGGAACGCCGCGAACGCCCCCGCCGTGACCAGCGCGGTCAGCAGGTCGCCCAGGGTGCCGCCGACCATCCGCTCCGGCAGGCTCAGCACGACCGCGTCGGTCCCCGCCAGGTCGGGCACGTACATCCGGCCCAGCCAGCCGTACAGCGCGGGCAGCAGGTAGAACGCGCCGAGCAGCGACAGGACCACGAGCGTGGTGCGGCGGGCGGCCCGGCCGTCCGGGTTGGTGTAGAAGCGGACGAGCACGTGCGGCAGGCCCATCGTGCCCAGGAAGGTGGCCAGGATCAGCGAGTACGTCGAGTACAGGCCGTACTCCTTGCCGCCGGCGAGCGGCACCTGCCAGGTGGCCGCGTCGGCCGCGCTCACCGCGGGCGCCCCGTCCGCGCGCCACGCCATGAGCAGGAACACCAGCGGTACGGCCAGCGCCGTCAGCTTGAGCCAGTACTGGAACGCCTGCACGAACGTGATCGACCGCATGCCGCCCGACAGCACGTTGACCGCGACCACGGCCGCCACCAGCAGCCCGCCCACCCACACCGGCGCCCCGGTGACCGTCCGCAGCACCAGGCCCGCGCTCTGGAACTGCGGCATCAGGTAGAGCCAGCCGATGAGCACGACGAGCACGCTGGCCGTGCGGCGCACGGTCATCGACTCCAGCCTGGCCTCGGCGAAGTCGGGCAGCGTGTACGCCCCCGAGCGACGCAGCGGCGCGGAGACCAGCACGAGCAGCACGAGGTAGCCGCCGGTCCAGCCGACGGGCAGCCACAGCATGTCGGCGCCGAACGACAGGATCAGCCCCGCCACCCCGAGGAACGACGCCGCCGACAGGTACTCGCCGCCGATCGCCGAGGCGTTCCACAGCGGGCTGACCGAGCGGGAGGCGACGTAGAAGTCGGAGGTCGTACGGGAGAACCGGATGCCGAACGCCCCGATGAGCACGGCCGCCACCACCACGACGACGACCGCGGTGAGGCTCATGGGCGTTCGACCAGGTCGGCGAAGTGGCGCTCGTTGCGTTCGGCCTGCCGTACGTAGAGCCAGGCGCCCACGACGAAGGCGGGGTAGATGAGACCGGCCAGCACCGCCCACGGCAGCGGGATGCCCAGCAGGTCCACCTCGCGCAGCTCCGGGATGGCCAGGAACAGCAGCGGCAGACCGCCCACCACGCACGCCAGCACCGTGCAGACGAACAGGGCCAGCCGGAACTGGGTGCGCAGCAGCGAGCGCATGTACACCTCGCCGAGGTGCGTCTGCTCGTCGATCTCGCGGGTGGCCGGGTAGCGGGGGCGGCGCGCGGCGGCGGTCCGGGGGCTCGTCACCGTGACCCGGCGCGCCGTGTCGTGGCGGGCGAGCGGCACCCGGCGGGCGGGGCGGGGCTCCGGGCTCACTCCGGCCGTCCTCTCTTGGCCCTGCGGACGAGCATGTCGCGCAGTTCGCGGGTGTGGCGGCGGCTGACCGGGATCTCGGTGTCGCCGACCCGGACCGTGCACTTGCCGGAGTCGATGTGCAGCTCCTCGATGTGCTTGACCGCGACCAGGTGGCTGCGGTGCACCCGGACGAACCCGGCCGAGGCCCAGCGGTCCTCCAGCGTGGCCAGCGGGATGCGTACCAGGTGGCTGCCGGCGGCGGTGTGCAGGCGGGCGTAGTCGCCGTGCGCCTCGACGTACACCACGTCAGCGCTGGAGACGAACCGGGTCACGCCGCCCAGTTCAACCGGGATGGTGTCGGACTCGCCGAGCTCGACCGGCACGTCGGCCGAGACGGCCACCCGTCTGATCGCCTCGGCCAGCCGTTCGGGGCGCACCGGTTTGAGCAGGTAGTCCTCGGCCTTGATCTCGAAGGCGTCCACCGCGTGCTCCTCGTAGGCGGTGACGAACACGACCCGGGGCGGGTTGGCGAACTGCGACAGCAGCCGCCCGAGCACCACGCCGTCGAGCCCGCGCATCCTGATGTCGAGGAAGACGGCGTCGATCGGCCGGCCGTCGGCGATGGCACGGTCGAGCAGCTTCAGCGCCGCGGCGCCGTCCCTCGCGGTGGCCACCTCCCCGATGCGAGGGTCGGCGCGCAGTAAGTACGACAGGTCTTCCAGAGCGGGTAGCTCGTCGTCGACGGCGAGGACCCGGAGTTGTGCCATACACAGTGATAAAACCGACAACAAAGATCGAGGTCAACGGGCCGAGACGCCGGGGTGATACTTCGGCAACCTGATGTTGACCTTCGTGCCCGCGCCGGGGCCCGTCTCGACGACCAGCCCGTACTCGTCTCCGTACACCTGGCGCAGCCGCTCGTCCACGTTGGCCAGCCCCACGCCGCCCGTGGGGGCTATCTCACCTGCGAGGATGCGGCGCAGCTTGTCGGGCTCCATGCCGAGGCCGTCGTCCTCGACGCTGATGCGGCACTCGGCTCCGGCGTCCTCGGCGACGATCGCGATGCGGCCGACGCCGTTCTTGCTCTCCAGGCCGTGGCGGACGGCGTTCTCCACCAGCGGCTGCAGGCACAGAAACGGCACCGCGACGGGCAGCACCTCGGGGGCGATGCGGAGGGTCACCTGGAGCTGGTCGCCGAAGCGGGCGCGTTCCAGGATCAGGTAGCGGTCGATCGAGCGCAGCTCCTCGGCCAGTGTGGTGAACTCGCCGTGCCTGCGGAAGGAGTAGCGGGTGAAGTCGGCGAACTCCAGCAGCAGCTCGCGGGCGCGTTCGGGGTCGGTGCGGACGAACGAGGCGATCGTGGTCAGCGAGTTGTAGATGAAGTGCGGCGAGATCTGCGCCCGCAGCGCCCGTACCTCGGCCTCCATCAGCAGGGTGCGGGAACGGTCCAGCTCGGCCAGCTCCAGCTGCGAGTCCACCCAGCCGGCCACCTCCTGGGCGGCCCTGACCAGCCCGGCCGAGGCGTGCGGGCCGTAGGCCGCCAGCGCGCCGACGACCCGGTCGTCGGTGGTGAGCGGTACGACCACGGCGTGCCGGATCGGGCATTCGAGCAGCTCGCACTCGATGGCGAGCACCTGGGTGCGGCCGTCCTTCAGCGTCGCGCCCGCGTGCTCGAACGCCTGGCTCGCGTGGTGCTCCCCCGCGCCGTCGTAGACGAGCAGCCGCTTCCCGTCGGTGATCGCCAGCGCCGACGAGCCGAGCAGCGTACGCAGGTGCCGCGACGCCTTCTGGACGGCCTCCTCGGTCAGCCCGGCGCGCAGCGGCGGCCCGGCCAGGGACGCGGTGTGCAGGGTCTCGAACGTGGCCCGCTCGGCCGGGCTGGTGCCCAGCTCGCGCCGCCCGCGCAGGACCCTCCAGAGCACGATCGCGGGCACGCCCACGAGCACGGTCACCACGGCGACTCCGACCAGGTATTCCACGCCGCCGGAGCCTAGTGCCCGCCTTGACGCTTTGACAGTCCCGATCTACGTTCCGACAAAGAGCAAGGAGTTCCTGTCATGGGCCTCGATCCGAAGAACTGGGCCGGCCTGAAACCGTTCGGGCTCGGCGAGCAGAAGCCCAACAACTACCTCGAGATCTGGAAGGCCGTCCGCGAGAACCGCGGTCAACGGCGGTACGCCTGGCGGATCCTGCGTGACGGCGCCTGTGACGGCTGCGCGCTCACCACCGAACTGGCCGCCCGCACACGTCCCGAAATTTCGGAACACGTGCGCTATTCCGGCACGCCGCAGATCCGCGAGGACATCGCCCGGTCCGTCCCCGTCTACGCGGGCATCGAGAACCTCAAGTCCAAGGGCGACCACCTCCAGTATGGCGGCCCGCTGCTCTGCGCGGGCTGGAAGTTCCCCACCCCCGACGGCCGGGCGCGCTTCTCGGTGGTCGAGGTGCCGCCGCTGAATCGCCCCGACGGCACGTTCATGGTCACCACCCGCCGCGGCAAGCAGTTCAACTCGATGGTGTACGAGAAGCGCGACGCCCTCACCGGAGCCACCCGCGAGGCCGTGCTGATGAACCCGATCGACGCCGACCGGCTCGGCCTGAAGGACGGCGACCCGGTACGTCTGAAGAGCGACACCGGCGAGCTGACCGGGCGGGTCGTGCGCGCCCCCGTCACGCCGGGCAATCTGCAGGTCCACTGGCCGGAGGGCGAGGTGCTCATCGACCGGAACAAGCGCTCGCCACAGGCGGGCATCCCCGACTACAACGCGGTGGTGACGGTCAATTGAAGCGCTGGTTACTCGCGGCAGCCGCGGTACTCTTCCAGCTCGCGCTCGGCGCCGTCTACTCCTGGAGCGTGTTCTCCAAGGCGCTCCAGGCCAAGGCGAGCGACTTCGACCTCACCAAGGCGGAGGCCGCGCTGCCGTTCTCGGTGACGATCGGCATGATCTTCCTGGGCACCTTCATCGGCGGCCGGATCCAGGACGTACGCGGCCCGCGACCGGTGGCCCTGGCGGGCGGCGTGCTCTACTCGCTCGGCATCCTGCTGGCCGGCTTCGCCGCCGATCACTCGCGGTTATGGCTGCTCATCCTCGGCTACGGCGTCATCGCGGGCTTCGGCCTCGGGCTCGGCTACATCGTGCCGATCGCCATGCTGCAGAAATGGTTCCCGGACAAGCGCGGGCTGATCACCGGGATCGCGGTGGGCGGCTTCGGCTTCGGCGCCGTGGTGACCTCGCCCGTCGCGCAGCGCCTGGTGGAGTCCAACCCGGCGGTGCCGACCAGGGCGTTCCTCACGCTGGGGGTGGCATACCTGGTGATGACGCTGGTGGGCGCGTTCTTCTTCCGCAACCCACCGGCCGACTACCAGGTGGCCGCGACCGGGCGGATCGCCGCCAGCGGGCGCGAGTACACGCAGGGCGAGGCGCTGCGTACGCCGCAGTGGTACCTGCTGGCCGCCATCCTCTGCCTCAACGTGACGGCGGGCATCGCGCTCATCTCGGTGATCAGCTCGGCCGCCACGTCCATCGCCGGCTACACCGCGGCCGCCGCGGCCACGCTGACCGGTGTCATGGGGCTGTTCAACGGCGCCGGGCGGATCTTCTGGGGCTGGATCTCGGAGCGGACCGGGCGGATGTTCGCCTTCGCCGGGATGCTCGGCCTGCAGGGGATCTGCTTCCTGCTGCTCGGCCACGCCTCGCAGGTGGCCGTGTTCGCGATCCTGTCGGCGGTGGTCTACCTCTGCTACGGCGGCGGGTTCGGCACCATGCCCGCCACCGCGGGCGACTTCTTCGGCCTGCGCAACGCGGGCGGCATCTACGGGCTGATGATCGTGGCCTGGAGCGTCGGCGGGATCGTCGGGCCGCTGCTCGCGGCCGCGCTCATCTCGGGCGACAACTACACGACGGCGTTCACGGTGATCGGGATCATCGCGCTGGTGGCCCTCGTGCTGCCGCTCGTCACCCGGCCGCCGAAGGCCGAGCGGGTGGTCACTGCGCAGGAAGCGCTTTAGCGATCAGCTCGGCGTAGGACCGCGCCTCCTCCTCCGAGGCGTACTTGGTGCGGGGCCAGAAGAAACCGCGCAACCCGTCCTTCGGGTTGCGCGGCACCACGTGGACGTGCAGGTGCGCCACGCTCTGGCTGATCCGGTTGTTCATCGCGACGAACGTGCCGGCCGCCTCCAGCCCCTCCTCGACCGCGCGGGTCACCAGCTGAACCCGCTCGAAGAACGGGCCGACGTCGCCGAGGTCGCCGAAGGTCTCGACATGGAGCCTCGGTACGACCAGGACATGACCCTTGAAGACCGGGCGGACGTCGAGGAAGGCGACGACCACCTCGTCGGAGTGGACGATGTGGGCGGGCCGCTCGCCCGCGACGATCTCGCAGAACAGGTCGTTGCTCACCGGCCGACCCTACCGGGCCTTATCGGGCGGCCTGGTCAGCTTTTGCGGGCGGCTTTGTCCGCGAAAGCCGTCCAGCTGGTCACGTTGGGCGCCGACCACTCCTCGGGCGCGTGCAGGAAGTGCTCGCCCACGTGCGCGCGGAGCCGGTCGGGCACCTCGGTCGTCTTGTGCCCGCGGCAGTGGTAGACCAGCCCACCCTGGCGCTGCCCCATGGCCATCCACGGCAGCCACGGCGAGACCCGGCACCACGAGAACACGCACGGCACACTCGGCTCGCCGGAGTCGAGATCCTTGGCCGAGGCGAAGAACTGGAACAGCTCCAGCGCCCGGTAGGTGTCACTGGCCGAGTTGTCGGGGTAGTCGGCGACCTTGAGCGGCGACGGGTAGGCCAGCCGGATGTCGGCGTTGAAGACGACCTGGTCGCCGAGCCTGGTGGTGGGGATGGGGTAGGCGCCGAAGCGCTGGTTGACCGGGTCGTTGAAGACGTGCTGGACCTCGACGGAGGCCCCGGTGAACGGGTTGTCCCAGGTGTCGAGGATCTCGCGGGACTTCGGGTCGAGGTAGGCCGCGGCCTCCCTGGTCAGCATCTGCCAGCCGCCGTCGGTCTCGACCGCCCTGGCCACGTTGACGCCCTCGAAGCCGAACAGGTGATGCGGGCCGTCGTCCTGCTGCCAGCCGTAGACGTCTCCGGTCCACCACGAGATCGTCTCCGCGCCATCGACCGAGGCACGCACGCGCATGAAATCCACAGGTCTCCCCAACGGGTGCTCTATTTGACGACGACCGCGAAGATCGCCTCGCCCGACCGTGCCTTGCTCTGCTCGTCGACCGGGCCGGCGGTGGCGTTGGGGCAGCGCCAGCAGTCGTACAGCCTGATCTCGGTGTTGCCCGGGTGCTTGCCGTTGAAGACGAAGTAGCTGGTGCCGCCCGAGCCCGGCCCGCCGCCGTCGCTCTTGTGTTCCTTGCTGATGAACGAGGCCACCTTGGCGTCGGGCACCGCCACGAGGCGCCACTGGTCACCGGTGGACACGTTGTCGCCCACGGCCAGCGAGAACCGCTGGCCCGCGCCGACCTCCACCGCGACGGTCGAGCCCTTGGCGCCTTTGATGATCTTGCCGTAGTCGTTGACGGCCGACCCCGCGCCACAGCCCGTGCCGGCCCCCAACATGAGGAGGGCCAGCAGGGCGGTGGCGGCCGTTCGACGAATCACACAAGCAGGCTATCGGGATCGGGGCTCACTTGCTCCTGTTGCGCCTCATGATCCGGCGCAGGACCAGGGCCACGAGGGCGCCGACGGCGGCGATGGCCAGCACGGGGCGCTTCCTGGCCTCCGTGGTGACCCTGTCGGCAGCCTCCTTGACCTGGTCGGGGGTGACGTCTCGTACCTTGTCGGCCACCTCGGCGGCCTTGTCCTTCGCGACGTCCGCCACTTCGACGGCCTTGTCCTTCGCCAGTTCGGCCACTACGACCGCTTTGTCCTTGGCGACCTCGGCCACGACGGCGGCCTTGTCCTTGGCGACCCCGGCCACCTCGGTGGCCTTGCCCTTCGCCGCCTCCGCCGCGTCGTTCGCCCGGCCCTTCACGTCCACCTTGTCGGCCAGGGCCGCCACGGTGTCGCCGAGTTCATGACGGGTGTCCTTGATGTTTTTGTGCACGTCGTCCTCTTCCTCATCCTCGTCGTTCGCCTGTTCCGCCCTCAGCGACTCCGTCTCGCCTTCCCTGGCCCCCGCCGCCTCGGTCCGCTCGTCCACCACGGGGGGTTCGGGGATGAAGGTCTCGTGCTCCCGGCGGGCGGCCTCCGCCTTCATCGCGTTCTCCGCCGCGCCCGGCCTGGTCGGCGGTACGTTGACGGACTCGTGGTCCGTCGGCATGCCGACCGTCGTCCGGCGGGCGCCCACGTCCCCGGCGTGCTGCTCGCTGTATCCCTGCTCGCCGTACTCGGGGTCCGTCTCACTCATCGCCGAGCCCTCTCCTTGACCACGTCGATATCGGCCTTGACGCTGGCGATCGTCTCTTCCGGCACCAGCGGCGCGGCCTGTCTCACCTGGTTCTTGCCGAGGAGACCCAGCACGGCGGCGATGACGAACAAGGCGCCCGCCACGATCGCGGCAGCCGCCCAGGCGGGCATCACCAGGGCGAGCAGCAGAATGACAGCGGCCACCAGAGCGGCACCACCGAAGAACGCGGTCATTCCCGCGGCCCCGAACAGGCCCGCGCCGAAACCCGCCCGCTTGCCCTTGCGCGTGAGCTCCAGCCGCGCCAGCCGCAATTCGTCTTTGACGAGCCGGGAGACCTGCTCGGAAAGATCGTTGACCAGCTTGTGGGTGTCGTTCACGTCGCCTCCTCTGCCGAGGAGGCGACTACCCAGCGAAGTGGCTTTCTATCACCGCTTGGCGGCCCGCAGGAGGAAGTCGACGACGGACAGAACCGGGGACTTGGGAACGTCGCACCAGGTGTCTGGCTTCTTGGGCTTGCTCCACGGGGAGGGCAGCTCACACGAAGGAGCCGACGGCTTGGGCCGTTCGCACCACGATCCGGGAGGATTCATATTTCCACTGTACAACTCCGCCTGCGGGCGGCACGGGAATCATCGACCTTCGCGCTGCCTAGTGAGCTTCACCGGGATCGCCGTGCCGCGCGATGACGTGGGTCAGCGGGGCCACCCGCCGGTAAGGGTCGCTCGCCCCGGCCCGCTCCTCGCACTCCAGCAGGAGGTCCAGGTCGTCGGGAAGGGGCGCGTCGTCGGCCGCCAGGTCCGTGAGCACCCGCACGCCGTACCACTGCCGGACGCCCAGCCCTCGTGCGGCCAGACGCCGCGTCAGGTCGTCGAGCCGGTCGGCCCGCGCCCGGACGCCCAGGCGGTTGGTGTACGCGTCCGCGTCGAACGCCTCCCGGGCCGCCGCCCAGTCCCCCGTCATCCCGGCCCGCATGGCCAGCGCGTCGCCGTTGCGCACGAGCAGGGACAGCACCCCGCCGGGCGCGAGCACCTGCGCCATGTCGGTCAGGAGCGGGTCGGGGTCGTCGAAGTACATGAGCACTCCGTGACAGAGGACCACGTCGAAGCTCCCGGGCTCGAAAAGCTCGCCCAGCCGCTCGGCGGGCGCCTGCACGACCTCGATGGCCATCCCCGGCTCGACCTGCTCTTTCAGCAGCCCGAGCAGATCGCTGGAGGCGTCGAGCGCGGTCACCCGATGCCCCTGGGCGGCGATCCTGAGCGCCTGGGTGCCCTGCCCGCAGCCGACGTCCAGCACCGTGGCCGGAGCGGGCGGGAGATGGGCCGCCAACTGACGGCTCACCAGCTCCTGCCTGACCACGTCACGCAGGCTGCCCAGCCGCTCCCGCCACCGTTTCTCGCCTGCTGAGAACCCCATCATGAAGACCTTTCACAGAGTAAAACAACGGTCACGCAGTGTAGTATTTCCGATGACGCGAGCGAGAGGATGACCGCCATGGCCACCGGCACCACGCGCAGAAAGACACGCAGGCGTGCACCCGCACCTGAGTCCCGACCTTCGCAAACGTGGGGTCCAGGCTGGGGACCGTCCGGACCGACTCAGACCGAGGTCAAGCGCGAACAGCTCTGGCAAACCCTCATCCAACAGGACTGGAGAGCCGAGATCGTCGGCGGAAGGATAATAGTGAGTCCCTGGACAAAGAGGCGCCATGCGGATCTGGTCGACCAATTGATTGACCAGCTCAGCGACGTCAAGCGGGAGAACGGCTGGAAGTTCTACCAGACCTGGGCCGTTCACATCCCGCCCCATCGGGGCGACAAACGGCTTCCCGATCTGCTGGTCGCACCACCGGGCAGTCCGGAGTTCGACGAGAACCAGGCGTACGGCCACGGCGCGCTCCTAGCCGTTGAGATCACTTCCCAAGACAGCCGGACTGACGATCTGCAAGTCAAGCCCGCCGAATACGCCAGGGCAGGCATACCCATCATGCTGATCGTCGACGAATTCTCCGACCCTCGGTCGGTCACCCTGCTGTCGGACCCGCGTGATGGCGAATATCGCAGCATGGCCAAGGTGGATGAAGGCGAGCAGGTGAAGCTGCCGGAGCCGTTCGGGATCGTGCTCGACACCGGCCTGATCTTCCGCTGAGCAAGGCACCCAGCCGGGGGCGCAAGTACGGGGCCTGAACAGCTTGATGACGCGAGCGAAAGGATGACCGCCATGCCTACCGGCAGCACGTACGGGAAGGCACACGGGCACGACCCCGCCCCGGGTCCAGAGCGCCCGCCGATCGCCGCACCCACGTGGGGCCCTGGATGGGGCGCCCTGGGGCCCACGGACGAGGAGCTCCGCCGCGAACAGGTGTGGGAGAGACTCGTCGGGCAAGGACTGAGGCCGGAGATCGTGGATGGGCGGGTCTATGTGAGCTCCAGGGCCAAGAGACGGCACTGCGTCCTGGTCGACCGGCTGGCGGATCAGCTCTGCGACGTCAAGCGGAAGAACGGCTGGGAGTTCTACCAGTCCTGGGCGGTGCACATTCCGCCGGGGCGCGGCGACAAACGGCTGCCCGACCTCCTGATCGCCCCGCCGGGGAGTCCGGAGTTCGACGGCAACCAGGCCTACGGATACGGCACGCTGATGGCCGTCGAAGTGGTGTCGTCCGACAGCCGCGACGACGATCTGGAGGCCAAGCCGGTCGCCTACGCGCGGGCGGGGGTCCCGATGATATTGATCCTCGACGACTTCTCCACCCCTCCGTCAGTCAGGCTGCTCCACGGGCTGTGCGACGGCGCGTACGACGCCTCGATCGTCGTCGAGGCGGGGCAGCCGCTGCCACTGCCGGAGCCGTTCGGGGTTACGCTCAAGACCGGGCCCATCTTCCGCTAGGCGGGATACGCTGCCGAGATGCTGGTCGTACATGGGATCTGGGCAGGAGACGCCCTCGCCTTCTGGGCAGAGGACACCGACGGCACCTCGCCATCCGCCAGCGCGCCCACCGCCGGGACGACCGCGGAAGTCGTCGTGCGGCCGCACCCGTTCGCCGCGACCGCTGTCGCGCTCGGCGATCTGCTCGGCCTCGCGCCAGTCCCGGACGTCACGCTCCGTAACCACGGCTCCTCCGCCGAGGGTTCGCTGGGGGTCCTCACGGAACGGCGGCCGGCCGATCGGCTGCCTCCGGTCCCGCTGGGCGGCTCCGTGCGCGGTCTGCGGTTGCTCCTGCCCGGTTCCGCCAAGGAGCCGCTGGCCTCGCCCGAAGCCGGGCGTCTGTCGGAGATCGTCCGGCCGCGCCTGCATCTGTGGGAGGTGCCCGCTGTCGTCCCGGCCACCGGTGACGCGCTGCGGGTCCTCGCCGAACACCCCGGCGCCGCCACCGTACGCCACTGGAGCGTGGTGGCCGAGTTCGCGCGCGATCTCGTACGGCGGGGGCGGGTCATCCCCCAGCTCATCTCCCACGCCCGGCAGCATCCGGAGCAGGCCGGTGGGCGGGCCGTGTGGCGGGCGGTGCTGACCGGGGCCGACGCCGCCTACTTCCGGGACCTCGCCCTCGCCATGCCGCCTGCCTGCCGTACCTGCGAGGTCGAGCGCCCCTCCGTGGAGGTGCTCGGGGCGGCGCTCGACGCGTTCGCCGACGCGCTCGTCCGGGCGGCGCTCACCGAGCCGCTCGTGACCGGCCCCCGTACGGATCAGGAGCGGTGGCTGGCGGCGCTGACCGGGGCCGACGACAGCTGCCCGGACAGCCCGGAGCTGCGCCGTGAGCTGGAGGAGTGGCGGGCTTCCGTGGCCGCCGCTGACGGGGCCGCCAGGGTGTGCTTCCGCCTGCTCGAACCCACCGGCGATCTCGACCGCACCCCCTCTGCCGACGACCTCGACCGCCTAGACCGCACCACCTCCGCTTCTGCCGACGACCTCGACCGACTGGATGACACTGCCCCCGCCGACCACGCTGACGGCACCACCGGCACCGGCGCTGACGATGGCCGTGGCTGGCGGGTGGAGATCGCGTTGCAGGCCGCCGACGATCCCAGCCTCTACGTACGCGCCGAACGGGTATGGAGCGGCGAGCCGGTGGCCGGCCTGCCCAGGAGTCCGGAGCGCGAGCTGCTGGCCGGGCTGGGCCGTGCCGTGCGCCTGTACCCCGAACTCGACCGGGCTCTTCGGGTCGCCCAGCCGACCGGGCTTGAGCTGGACACGGCGGGCGCGTTCGGGTTCCTGCGGCAGGCGGCGCCGCTGTTGCAGGCCGCCGGGTTCGGGGTGCAGCTGCCGCGCTGGGCCGGCCGTACGAGGCTGGGGCTGAAGCTGACCACCCGCACCAAGAAGCAGAGCGCGGCCACCGCTCAGGGGTTCGGGCTGCGTGAGCTGGTGGACTTCCGGATCGACCTCGCCGTCGGCGGTGAGACGATCAGTGAGGCGGAGCTGGCCGAGCTGGCCAGGCTGAAGGTGCCGCTGGTACGCGTCCGCGGGCAGTGGGTGGAGCTCGACGACCGTCAGCTCAAGGCCGCGCTGAAGGCCGTCGGGGGCGAGCGCGCCGGCGAGCTGCCCGCCGCCGACCTGCTGCGCCACGTGGTCCAGGGCGACGACGAGCTGCCGCTGCTGGAGGTCGACGCCGACGGTGTGCTCGGCGATCTGCTGTCCGGCCAGGCCGAGCGGCGGCTCCTGCCGATGGCCACGCCCAGCGGCCTGGAGGCGACGCTGCGGCCCTACCAGGAGCGCGGGCTGGCCTGGCTGAGCTTCCTGTCGGAGCTGGGGCTGGGCGGGGTGCTGGCCGACGACATGGGGCTGGGCAAGACGGTCACCACGCTGGCGCT
Source organism: Nonomuraea sp. NPDC049158 (assembly GCF_040648335.1). Lineage (NCBI taxonomy): Bacteria > Bacillati > Actinomycetota > Actinomycetes > Streptosporangiales > Streptosporangiaceae > Nonomuraea > Nonomuraea sp. NPDC049158. The sequence goes on along the minus strand of NZ_JBEZDM010000021.1, from coordinate 18,193 downwards.
GCTGGTTCACGAGCGGGCCGGCACGCCGACACTGCTGGTGTGCCCGATGTCGCTGGTGGGCAACTGGGAGCGGGAGGCGGCCAGGTTCGCGCCGGGGCTGCGGGTCTATGTGCACCACGGCAGCGGCCGGGACGCCCAGGCGATCGGCGACGCCGACCTGGTGATCACCACGTACGGCACGGCCCAGCGCGACTTGGAGACGCTGCGGCAGGTCGAGTGGCGGCGGGTGGTCTGCGACGAGGCCCAGGCGATCAAGAACAGCGGCACCCTGCAGTCCCAGGCGGTCCGGGCGATCCCCACGGGCACGCGGCTGGCCCTGACCGGGACGCCGGTCGAGAACCATCTCGCCGAGCTCTGGTCGATCATGGAGTTCGCCAATCCTGGGCTACTCGGGCCGCGGTCGCGGTTCAGGACCCGGTTCCAGGAGCCGATCGAGGCGCGCCAGGACGAGCAGGCCATGTGGGCGCTCAAACGGGCGACCGGCCCGTTCGTGCTGCGCCGCGTCAAGACCGACAAGTCGATCATCTCCGATCTGCCGGAGAAGATGGAGGTCAAGGAGTGGTGCCCGCTCACGCCCGAGCAGGCCAGCCTCTATCAGGCCGTCGTCGACGACATGCTGGGCAGGATCGACGACAGCGAGGGCATCGAGCGCCGCGGCCTGGTGCTGGCGGCCATGGCCCGGCTCAAGCAGGTCTGCAACCACCCTGCCCACCTGCTCAAGGACGGCTCGCTCCTGTCGGGCAGGTCGGGCAAGCTGGCCCGGCTGGAGCAGCTCGCGGAGGAGATCGTGGCCGAGGGGGAGAAGGCGCTGGTGTTCACCCAATACTCGGAGTTCGGCACGATGCTCCAGCCCTACCTCGCGCAGCGGCTCGACCGGCCGGTGCTCTGGCTGCACGGCGGCCTGCCCAAGAAGACGCGCGACCGCCTGGTCGAGCGTTTCCAGCATGACGACGAGCCGATGCTGTTCCTGCTGTCGCTCAAGGCCGCGGGCGTCGGCCTCAACCTGACCGCGGCCAATCATGTGATCCACGTGGACCGCTGGTGGAACCCGGCGGTCGAGGACCAGGCCACCGACCGTGCCTTCCGGATCGGGCAGCGCAAGAACGTACAGGTGCGCAAGCTCATCTGCGCGGGCACCCTGGAGGAACGCGTGGATGAGATGATCGAGCGCAAGAAGGCCCTGGCCGAGAGCGTGGTCGGCACCGGCGAGGACTGGCTGACCGACCTGTCCACCGGCGAGTTGCGTGAGGTCTTCCGTCTGACCGCCGAGGCGGTGGGCTGAAATGGCGTGGTTCGAGGCCGCCAAGCCGATCAGGGTCGAGGGCGGGCTGCGGGCGCGCACACAACGGGGTTCGATCGGCTCCACCTGGTGGTCGCGGCGCTTCATCGACATCCTGGAGCGCGTCTGCGACAAGGGCCGCCTGTCCCGGGGCCGCGCCTACGCCCGCGCGGGCCAGGTCCTGTCGATCGACCTCGCCCCCGGCCTGGTCACGGCGGCCGTCCAGGGCTCGCGGCGCAGGCCGTACGACATCAGAATCGAGATCGAGGCGTACGACGAGGCGCGCTGGACCGCCATCGAGGAGGCGATCGCGGCCCAGGCCGTCTACCGGGCGAAGCTGCTGGCCGGTGAGATGCCGACGGAGATCGAGGAGCTGTTCGCCGCGCTGGGCATCGACCTGTTCCCCCGGGACCTGGACATGGAGTGCTCGTGCCCTGACTGGGGTCTGCCGTGCAAGCACCTGTCGGCGGTGCTGTACCTGCTGGCGGAGTCGTTCGACGACGATCCGTTCCTGGTGCTGGCCTGGCGCGGGCGCAGCCGGGAGCGGCTGCTGGGGTCGCTGGCCGATCCCGAGCCGGAGCCGATCGCGGTGCGGGACGTGCCGTTCGCCGACCGGCTGGCCGACTTCTACGCCCCGGGCGCCACCGCCCACCGGCCCGAACGCCGTTCCGTCGCGGCGGCGTCCGATCTCCTGCCCCGCGTCTTTCCGCCGCCGCGCGATCTGGCGGACCCGCTGGCCGCGGCGTACCGCCGCCTCGGCGAGCCCCCGCATGATGAGAGCCAACCAGGGGTATCGCCACCGGATGGCATGCCGTATCAGTGAATTGGTGATCGACTGTCGAGATCCCGAACGCCTTGCCGTGTTCTGGTGTGAAGTGCTTGGCTACGTCATTCTCGAACGGGACGAGGACGGCAGCATCGAGATCGGTCCTGAGGCCGAAGGCTTCGGCGGCCTCCAGCCGACGCTCGTCCTCAGCCCGGACGACCATCCGCGTACCGGAAAACTGCCGCTGCATATCGATGTGAACCCCACCGACCGCGACCAGGACGCCGAGCTCGAACGCCTGCTGGCCGCCGGTGCCAAGCCCACCGACGTCGGGCAGACGGGCGAGGAGTCCTGGTACGTCCTGGCCGACCCCGAGGGCAACGAATTCTGTCTTCTGCGCCGACGCCTGGGCGGCTAGTCGCCAAGCCTTAACGGTCGTCGAAGTCGGCGGGCACCATGACGCGCACCCCGTTGGGCACCACGCGGAGCCGGATCGGGGTGCGCAGGCGCACTTCGCCGTCGACGTCGGCCGCCATCGGCGGGTCGGTCTCCAGCAGCATCTCCCTGCCCATCACGAACGGCCCGCCCGCCAGGCTGCGCCAGCGGCCGGTCGTGGCGCGCACCAGCGTCTCGCCGAGCAGCCGCAGCTTCTTGCCCGAGCCGAGCTGGTAGGCGACCAGCATGCCGTTGTCGATGCTGACGTCCTTGGCCAGCTGCCAGCCGCCGTGGAAGCGGCCGTTGGCGATGTTGAGCTGGTGGGTGAACAGCTCGTGGCGCGTGCCGTCGACCGTGATGTACGCGCGGAACGGCCGGTGGCCGGGCAGGACCCGCAGCGCGGTCAGCGGGTAGGCGGGACGGCCGAGGATGCGCTTGAGCCACGGCTTGACCGTGCCCGCCACCTCGACGGACACGCCGAAGCTGGCCAGGTTGGCGAACGGCCGGTCACCCGCCATGCCGAGGTCGATGTCGGCCACCTTGCCGGTGGCGAACACCCCGACCGCCCCGGCCAGATCGAGCGGCAGGCCGAGGCTGCGGGCGAAGTTGTTGGTGGTGCCCAGCGGCAGCACGCCGAGCGCCACGTCACGGTGGGCCACGTGGCGGACCGCCGAGGACAGTGTGCCGTCGCCGCCACCGACGATCAACAGGTCGGGCCGGGTCTCGAGAGCCTGGTCGAGCAGGGCGCGCAGCCGCTTGGGGTTGGAGACCGACAGCTCGGCCTGCGGCTCGAAGCCGAGGGCGTGGATCTGGTCGATCACCTCGAAGTAGTGCCGGCGGCCCCGGCGCGAGCGAGTGTTGACCACCACCGCCACCCGGCGGTCCTGGAGGATCGCCTCGGTGTGCTCGGTCTTGGTACGCAATTCGCTCATGGTCATCAATCGTAAGGGCGGTAAACCGCCACTCGCAGCGGTCCGCTGAACACGGCCGGCCACAAGGCCGCCGGGAAGTGTCCCGGCGGCCCTCGGTAGCTACTTCTTCGGAGGTACCACCTGGATGATGGCCGCCATATTGGTGAAGATCGTCGACTTCACCTTGAACTGGACTCCCAGCGCCTTGCCTTCATCGCCCGGGTTTCCGGTGCCGGCCACGTGGCCGGCACCCAGGTCCGTGCCATACAGCTGGGTGGCCGGGGTTCCGTCGACGTTCACGACGCGGGTGCTGTACGGCTGGTCGCCCTTGGACGGGACGACCACCGACGCGTCGAAGTCACGGTAGAACAGGCTGCCGTTCTGCAACTCCAGACCCGGGTACCAGGTCTTGGCGTCGGTGAAGTTCGGCACGCCCTTCAACGCCGGGACGTCCGTGCAGTACTCGCTGAACGGCTCGTCCGCCGCCTCCAGGCACTCCTTGAGCGGGTACGTCTTCCCGAGGGAGAACGCCGCGTTGGACGACTGGGTGCGGCCCTCGAGGTTCTTGTGCCGCGTCGGGTCCTTCTGCGCCGCGGTGCCGGTGCGGCGCAGCGGGTCGAAGTGCGAGTCCACGACCAGCAGGCTGCCCTTCGACCCGATGCTCGGCGGGAGATCGAGGTTGTTGGAGAGCGAGTTGTTCGTGTACGTCGAGTCGCGGTACCACACCAGCAGGCCAGGGGCGTTGTACTTGACCTTCTCCACCTTCCACGCCCCGTCACGGGAGTAGCTGGTGTCGTAGGCGAACTGCAGACCCTGGTCGAACCCGTCGAAGTTGCGCCACTCGGCCAGATAGAACCGGGAGACCTCACGCGAGCCGTTGTTGATCGTCCAGCCCTGGCCGCTGGTGTTCGTGTGCGTGCCGCCGATGGCCTTCCAGCCGTTCTCGCCGCCCTCGACGTCGTCGCTCCACACGGCGGCGCCGCCGTTGGTGAGCTGGAAGTCGTCGGCGTGCCAGCCGCGCGGGGTGAAGGCCGCGTCGGTGTTGTACGCGAGACGCAGCTTGATCGTCTTACCGGCGAACGCGGTCAGGTTGACGTAGTCGTGCCGCCAGCCGTTGGTGTTGCCGGTGAGCCCGTACTTCTTGTCGCCGAACGTCTTGAGGTTCTTGTTCGGGTCCGGGTAGCCGTCGGGCGTGCTGACCTCGTTGCCCGCCTCGTCAAAGACCTTCTGCTGGGCCCAGGTCTCGCCGCCGTCGGTCGAGACCTCGATGAAGCCGAAGTCCCAGTCCTGCTCGATCTCGTAGTTGTTCCACATCCAGAACCGCAGGTCGGTCCCGGCGGGCACCGCCACGTCACGGGTCAGCTTGACGTCCGCCCACTCCTGGTCCAGTCCGGACCACCAGGCGTTGGCGCCGCTGTGCGGGTCGATCATCTTCAGCGGCGAGGAGGCCAGGTTCACCCGGACGCCGTCCTCGGTGAGCTCGGGCGTCCGCGACGACTGACCGACCGTGACCTCCTTGGCCGCGTCGCCCGGGTTGAACACCTTCGGGTCCGCCCAGCCGAGCACCCACTTGTCCCACAGACCCATGTGGGTCGGCATGGACTGGAAGATCGGCCCGGAGTGCGAACCGCTCGACATCAGGTCCCAGAAGTCGACGGCGGAGCTGGCCTGGCCCGAGGTGTCGTACAGGTCGGGCAGACCGAGGTCGTGGCCGTACTCGTGGGCGAAGACGCCGACGCCGGAGTCCTCCGGCTGCACGATGTAGTTGGAGATCTTCTTGTCGGTGCCGGGGATCTTGTAGCCGCCGGCCACCGCGCTGGAGTGCGCCCAGATCGCGTACGTGCCCTCGGCGCCGCCGTCGGACGACTTGTCCTTGCCCGCGTGCACCATGACCAGGTGGTCGATGACGCCGTCGGGCTCGCTGGTGTTGCCGTCACCGTCGACGTCGGAGACGTCCTCGACGTCGTAGTCGGCCCACGGGAAGTTCGGCTGGCTCTTGGCCAGCGCGTCCACCGTGTCGATGGCCAGCTGGCCCGCGCCGAGCGGGTTGTCCGGGTGGCCGGTCATGTCCTGGGGAACGCCGCCACAAGCCGCCGCGCCGTACCAGGCCTCGGAGTGCGGCGCCTTGATCCAGCCGACCGCGGAACCGGTGACCGAGTAGGCGCCCTTGGACATCTCCTCGTACATCTTCTTCATGGTGAAGCCGGAGATGTCGATGCCGGAGCGGCCGTCGCGCGGGTCCTTCAGGTCGGGACGTACGCGCTGGGTGATGCCCTGGTCGGTGTAGAGCATCGTGTTGAAGTGCGAGGTGCTGAAGTCCTTGACCCAGAAGCTGTTGTTGTCCTTGTGCGGCAACGTCGCGGGGTCGGGGATGTTGTTGTGCAGCGGGCCGTTCTTGACCGTGCCGGCCGGCTCGACCACGCAGTCGTCGGGCGCGCTGTCGACCGTGCGCAGGCGGTTGTAGCCGGAGAAGTCGTCGTTGGCCTGCTCGTTGAACTCGACCAGGACCGTAAGAAGCTTGGCGACCTGCTTCTTCTTGGCGTTCTTGAAGTTGATCGGGTTGACCCCGGTCTTGATCGCCTGGTTCTCGCGGGCCGCGAGCACACGAGCGGCGGCCGGGTTGCCGCTGACGAACTTCCTGTCGATCTTCTGCGCCGGGCTGAGCGAGCGGGCCTTCTGATTGGGCAGGAGGGGCTCGTCGGGCGTCTCTTCGACGCGGGGCGGCGCATAGTTGATGTAGAAGTCGGACGCGCCCGGCTCGTACCTTGCGGCGGAGGCGGGGGTGGCGGGAACCGTCAGAGCGGCGCTGAGGAGGGCGACCGCCGGGATTGCTGATAACAGGCGCTTTGTGCTGGGCACCGATGACCCTCTCTGCCCGGGATCGCCGGGCGCACGGCAATAGGGTGTGCAATGCCGGAATTTAGAGGGTCAGTAAAGCCAACGTAAAGAGCCCTGTAGAAATGTAATGAATTTAGAACAAAAGCAACGCTCCCGTCACTCCACCCACGATCGCCCCGCCGTAGCAGAGCACCGCGATCAGCGAGTCGTATCGGGCGATGCCGAACAGCTCCTCGCTGGTGAACCGAATCCGGTGCGCGGCGTGGAACAGACAGAGCACGATGACCACGAGCAGCGCGAGCCGTACGAGGACGTTGTCCAGGAGCGCGCGCAGGTGCGCGACGGTCGGCCAGTCGATCACACCGAGCGGCATGAGCACGCCGAACAGCAGGACCAGCACGGGCAGCAGCAGCGCGGCGGCCACTCCCCCGCCGCTGAAGAGCAGCCACAGGTACGGCTCCAGCGTCCGCTTCACGGTGACCTCAGGATGAAGTAGGCGATCAGGACGGACAGCGCCAGCCACGCCGAATGGTTGCCGCCCTGGATCATCCAGGCGGGCACCCGCCAGCCGTCGAGCCGGACCACGGTGGCCTTCGGGGCCAGGTTCAGGAACGTGACGGCGTGGAAGACGGTCGCGACCAGGGCCACCACGTTGACGGCGATCATCCAGGGCTGGGCGGCCAGGGCGGTGAAGTCCTCGAAGGTGCCGCCCAGCAGGGCGCCGACCAGCAGGAGCAGGAAGACGATCGTCCACGCGACCAGCACGCTGGTCAGCTCACGCAGGACGAAGATCGTGTAGTTACGGGTACGGACGAACCAGAACGCGTCTCGGGGTGGCCGATATGCGCTCGTCATCGCTTGCTCCAGGGCAGTACCGAGCGCAGGGCGGCGGTCAGCTTGCCGCGCTGGATCGCCTCGGCCGGGTCCACGTGCTTGGGACAGACCCGCGTGCACTCCCCCACGAACGTGCAGCCCCAGACCGCCTCCTCCAGGTTGAGCACGTCGAAGCGGTCACCCATGTCCCGGGAGTCGAGGTTGTAGCGCTGGGCCAGCGCGATCGCGGCCGGGCCGAGGAAGTCGGGATTGAGCACGTACACCGGGCAGGCCGAGTAGCAGAGCATGCAGTTGATGCACATGCTGTACTGCTTGTAGGCGTCGAGCTGCTCGGGCGTCTGCGCGTACTCCGTGGTCAGCGGCAACTCCTCGCCCTCCCTGATGAGCCACGGCCGCACCGACGACAGCTTGGCCAGGAAGTCGTCGATGTCCACGATCAGGTCCCTGATCACCGGGAAGCCCTTGAGCGGCTCGATCCTGATCGGCCCGTCGCCGTACTCGGTGAGGAAGGTCCCGCAGGTCAGCCGGGGCTCGCCGTTGACGGTCATGCCGCACGAGCCGCAGATGCCCATCCGGCACGACCAGCGGAACGACAGGCTGCCGTCGAGGCGGTCCTTGACGTAGTTCAGGCCGTCGAGCACCGCCCAGTCGGCCGTCAGCGGCACGTCGTAGCCCTGGAAGACCGGCTCGCTGTCCTGCCCTGGCCGGTAGCGGGCGATCTCCAGCCGGATCGTGCGGGTGGCCGCCGCCTGCCGTACGGACTCTTCGGTGTCAGTCACGTCCATAGACCCTTTCCCCCGGAGGCCAGCGGGTGATCGTCACGGGCAGCAGGCCGACCGACGGCGTGCCGTCGGGCGCGCGGTGCACCAGCGAGTGCGCGAGATAGGCGGTGTCGTCCCTGGCGGAGAAGTCGGTGCGCTGGTGCGCGCCGCGCGACTCCTTCCGGTTGAGCGCGCAGGCGACGATGGCCTGCGCGACGTCGAGCATGGTGTGCAGCTCCTGCATGTTGATCAGCTCGGTGTTGAACGTCGTGCTGGAGTCGTCGACGCGCGCCTCTGCCGCGCGTTCGCGCAGCTCGGCGAGGGTGTCGACGGCCCTGGCGAGCACGCCGCCGGTCCGGTAGATCCCGGCCGCGCCCTCCAGCGTGTGCTGCATCTCCTCGCGCAGGTCGGCGATCCGCTCGCCCTTGCCCGGCGCGTCTCGCGCGCGTTCCAGCCGCCGCCGCTCGTCATCCCCCTGTGTCCGTACGGCCTGGGGCTCGCCCAGCTCTTTGTGCTCTTTCGCGAACCTCGCGGCGGCCAGGCCCGCCCTTCTGCCGAACACGAGGATCTCCGGGAGCGAGTTCGAGCCGAGCCGGTTGGCGCCGTTGATGCTGACGCACGCGGTCTCCCCGGCCGCGAACAGCCCGGCGACCGGAGTGGCGCCGTCGAGGTCGGTGTGGACGCCGCCCATCATGTAGTGCACGACCGGACGGACCGGGATGAGGTCGGTGGCCGGGTCGAGGTTCTGGTAGCTCTTGCACAGCTCGCGGACGAACGGGATACGGGCCTCGATCTTGCCCTCGCCGAGGTGGCGCAGGTCCAGGTAGACGACCGGCCCGTACGGGGTGTCGACCGTGCGGCCCAGCTGCTGCTCGTGCACGAACGCCTGGGAGAGGCGGTCGCGCGGGCCCAGCTCCATGCTGCGCAGCTTCGGCGTCGGCGTGGGTTTGCCCAGGTCGTAGTCCTGGAGGTAGCGGTAGCCGTCCTTGTTGATCAGCCAGCCGCCCTCCGCCCTGGCCGCCTCGGTGATGAGGATGCCGGTGAACGGCAGGCCGGTCGGGTGGTACTGGACGAACTCCATGTCCTTCAGCGGCGCGCCCGCCCGGTAGGCCAGGGCCATGCCGTCGCCGGTCTTGATCGCGGCGTTCGTGGTGAAGGGGAAGACCCGGCCGCAGCCGCCGGTGGCCAGGATGACGGTCCGGGCGGCGATGGTCTCGATGCGGCCGGTTCGCAGCTCGACGGCCACGACGCCGTGGACCCGGCCGTCGTCGACGACGAGCTTGGTGACGTACCACTCGTCGTACCGCACGATGTCCGGATATTTCAGTGTTGTTTGGAACAAGGTGTGGAGAAGGTGGAAACCGGTCTTGTCGGCCGCGTACCAGGTGCGCATCCGCTTCATCCCGCCGAACGGACGGACGGCCACCCGGCCGTCCGGCTCGCGGCTCCACGGGCAGCCCCAGTGCTCCAGCTGGATCAGCTCCCGGGGCGCCTCCTCCACGAACGCCTCGACCGCGTCCTGGTCGCAGAGCCAGTCGCCGCCGGAGATCGTGTCGTAGCAGTGCTCGTCGAGCGTGTCGCCGACGCCGATCACCGCGGCGGCGCCGCCTTCGGCGGAGACCGTGTGGCTGCGCATCGGGTAGACCTTCGACACGACCGCCACCGTGAGCGCGGGGTCCGTCTCGGCGACCGCGATGGCCGCGCGCAGACCCGCTCCGCCTCCTCCGACGATGAGCACGTCGATCATGTGCGATCAGCTCCCGTGGTCGGGTTGTATCGGGTCCTTCACCCGCTTGCCGTCATGGCGGATGGCGGAGAGGTGGATGCTGCCGTCGTGGTACTCGTGGCGGATCCTGCGGCAGCCGCAGTCGAAGAGCTGGTCGCGAATCACCAGGCCGTAGCCGTCGTCGTCGACGAGCCGCTCGCCGGCGGACTTCTTGCCGCAGGGAGCCGTCTCGGGGGTGAAGGGAGTCTTCGTGCCTGTCATCGCCGATCTCCTTAGATGGGCGAAACGTCATCTCCACACAAGCACCCGGACCTGCTTCGGAGAAGGCCCGGCTTTGGGCGGCATTCGGGCGACCTAGCCGGGCTGCTCCTCGGCCTCGATCTCTTCGGAGCCTCCGCTCTCCACTTCTTCCTTGGCCCCCTCATCGAGTTCTTCCCCGGGCGCTTCCTTCGCCAACGGCGGATAGTGCAGATCGAACGCGGGCCGTTCGGACCGGATGGGCGGGAGGAAGGTGAAGTTGTGCCGGGGCGGCGGACACGAGGTGGCCCACTCCAGGCTGTTGCCGTAGCCCCACGGGTCGTCGAGCGTCACCTTGGGCGCCCGCCTGGCCGTCTTCCAGACGTTGTAGAGGAACGGCAACGTCGAAGCGCCGAGCAGGAATGCCCCGATGGAGGAGATCTCGTTCATCCCGGTGAAGCCGTCGGCCGGGCTGTAGTCGGCGTAACGCCTGGGCATGCCCATCGCCCCGAGCCAGTGCTGGATCAGGAACGTGGTGTGGAACCCGATGAACAGCGTCCAGAAATGCACCTTCCCCAGCCGGTCGTCGAGCATCCGCCCGGTCATCTTCGGCCACCAGAAGTAGAACCCGGAGAACATGGCGAACACCACGGTCCCGAACACCACGTAATGGAAGTGCGCCACCACGAAATAGGTGTCGCTGATGTGGAAGTCGAGCGGCGGCGAGGCCAGAATGACCCCGGTCAGGCCGCCCAGCAGGAACGTCACCAGAAACCCGACCGCGAACAGCATCGGCGTCTCGAAAGACAGATGGCCCCGCCACATCGTGCCGATCCAGTTGAAGAACTTCACCCCTGTCGGCACCGCGATGAGGAATGTCATGAACGAGAAGAACGGCAGCAGCACCTGACCCGTGGGGAACATGTGGTGCGCCCACACGGTCATCGACAGTCCGGCGATCGCGATCGTCGCCCCGACCAGCCCGCCATATCCGAAAATCGGTTTGCGGCTGAACACCGGGATGACCTCGGTGATGATCCCGAAGAACGGCAGCGCGATGATGTACACCTCAGGGTGCCCGAAGAACCAGAACAGGTGCTGCCAGATCAGCGCCCCGCCGTTGGCGGCGTCGAAGACGTGCGTACCGAATTTGCGATCCGATTCGAGCACGAGCAGCGCGGCGGCCAGCACGGGGAACGCCATGAGGACGAGCATGCTGGTCAGCAGGGTGTTCCAGGTGAACAGCGGCATCCGGAACATCGTCATTCCGGGGGCCCGCAACCCGATGATCGTGGTGATGAAATTGACGGAGCCGAGAATCGTACCGAGGCCGGACAACGCGAGCCCCATGATCCACAGATCGCCGCCCATGTGCGGCGTGAACGTGGCGGTGGACAGCGGCGTATAGGCGAACCACCCGAATTCGGCGGCCCCGCCCGGCGTGACGAACCCGGCCAGCACGATCAGCCCGCCGAACAGGAACATCCAGTACGCGACCGCGTTGAGCCTGGGAAACGCGACGTCAGGAGCGCCGATCTGCAACGGCATGATCACATTGGCGAATCCCGCGAACAACGGCGTGGCGAACAACAGCAGCATGATCGTGCCGTGCATGGTGAACAGCTGGTTGTAGAGCTGCTGGCTCACGAGTTGCATCCCGGGCTGTACCAATTCGGCCCGGATCACCATGGCCATAATGCCCGCGACAAGGAAGAACCCGAACGAGGTGATCAGATAGAGATAGCCGATGACCTTGTGATCGGTCGTCGACAGCCAGGACACGATGATCTTCCCGGTGCGCCGGCGTCTGACCTGCTCGATCGAGGTCTCGCGAACAGTCGTCACGAGTGCTCCCTCCTTTGCGGAGTGTGCTCTGCCCCCGATCCTCCAATTCCACGCCAACGATCGCCATACGGGAAGCAATTTTCAACATTCGCCGCACACGTCTTTGCCTGACACCCCTTTTTCGGTCCTTATGGCATGCACGCGGCGCATGGATTCCATGCCAGATCATCGCTGGTGGAGCACCCTCGGCCCCCGTAACGTTTCCCAATATGTTCCCCACCCCACCCTCCACCGGGCTGTCCATCGGCCTGCACATGCCGAACGGCTTCGCCGCCGCCGACCGCCAGGGCGCCGCCCGGGTGGCCAGGCTGGCCGAAAGCCTGGGCTACGAGTCGCTGTGGACCGCCGACCACATCGTCCTGCCCAGCCCCCGAGTGGACTCCGCCCCCCTCGAACCGGACGCACCACTCCTGGACGCCGTGGTCTCACTGGCCTTCCTGGCCGCCCATACAGAACGCATCCTGCTGGCCACCGGCTGCGTCGTACTCCCCCAGCGCGACCCGCTGATCCTCGCCAAGCAACTGGCCAGCGTGGACGTCCTCAGCGGCGGCCGCCTGATCTTCGGGGTGGGCGCCGGCTACCTGGAGCCCGAACTCCGCGCCTTGGGCGTCCCCATGTCCGACCGCGGCTCCCGCCTGGAGGAGTACCTGGCGGCCATCCGCTCCCTCTGGCAGGACGAGAAGCCCGCCTTCGACGGCCGGCACGTCTCCTTCAGGGACGTGGACGCCCACCCCCGCCCTCTGCAGCGCCCGGTCCCCGTCGTCATCGGCGGCCACTCACCGGCCGCCCACCGCCGAGCCGCCACACTGGCCGACGGCTGGTACGGCTGGATGCTCGGCCTACGCGCCACGGCCACCCAACTGGAGTCGCTGAGGGCCGTATCGACCAAGCCCCTGCACATCTCGATCACCCCGGCCCGCCGCCTCGACCCTGCCACTGTGAGGTCGTACGCGGAACTGGGCGTGGACCGCCTCATCGTGGCCACCCCACCGGGCCTGTCCTTGCCCGAGCTGGAATCTTTCATCACCCGAAACGCCCCAGCCGAATTCCTCACATAAGTACCGAACCTTTCCCCGCCCGCCTGCATCCAACTCCGCATGAACATGAAGAAGATCACCCTGCTGACCGGCGGCGCCCTGGTTTCGGCCCTGCTGCTCCCGCCGGCGGCGGCCCTGGCCACCCCGTCGATCCCGAAGAACTTCCTCCTGTACGAAAAGGAGGCGCGCAAGGACACCAAGCACGAACACTGGCTTCTCTCTCAGAACGACAACCTGATCGAGGTGGAGAACATCCAGTGCTCGGGCGCCAAGCTGAAAAAGGACTGGATCGCCCGCCGCGACCTCACCTATGACCCGCGAATGGACGGCGACGAGAAGCACAACACCGAACGCGGCGAACAGGTCTTCCTCTTCGCGAAGGCAAGCGCCGCGGAGAAACTGATGACCGAGTTCCGCACCCGCCTGACCAAGTGCGGCAAACTGGTCAAGGTAATCGACCCGAAAATCGGCGACGACTCGGTGGGCGCCTCGAGGGCCATCAAGGCGACGAAGTCCAATCCCGTACCCCAGACCCAGCAGTTCATCGCGGTACGTAAGGGCGCGGCCATAGCCATTTATTGGGACATGCACAACGACGCCCCAGCCATCAGAACTCTCGCCAAGCACCAGGCGGACGCCACGAAGATGGCCGCGAAGCTCTGCACGATCGGCAGTTGCTGACTCACCGACCACCTGCCATCGTCACAACCAAAGGGCCTCCGCTTCGCTCCGGACGTTCTCCCAGGCGGGCTACCGCCCGCCCCCTGGGGGGATCTCGCTCCGCTCGGACCGCCTTCCCAAGGGCTATGCCCCCACGCTTCGCCATGGTTGGCCAGGGGGAGGCGGAAGCTTTGCTGGAGCTCAAGGTGGGCCTTCAACGGATGGGAAGGCGGTTAACAGGCGTACACCAACTGCTTACGGCGGGGTAGTCCCAGCCCGATCACTCCCACAACCGGGCATGCGCCGGCTGGTGGTTCGGGATGGGGGCGCCGTTAGCGGTCGTGTCGGGTGAGTGCGGTGCCTGGCCTGCGGGTTGGCCCTCGGGCGCGATTTCGGCCCAGATGACTTTCCCGCCGCGTGGGGCGGGGTGGCTGTTCCAGCGGCGAACGGCCAGGGAGCGAAGCTAACATCGAGTGAGCGAACAAGACACTCTGTCATCCGGGTCCCGGCTGGAGGATCGTCGAAACCAGGCCGGCGATCGCGGCCTGGCATGGCCGGGCCGGCGGCTCCGGTCTCACGATGCCGCCGGCCGATGAGATCGTTCCCTCGACTCGCTAGAACGCAGTGATGATCTGCGTGAACTCGCAGTTGACGAAGGTGTCGGGTGGTCCCGACACGAGCCGGATATCGGATATGCAGTGATCGGTTCCGGCGCCGCCGTCAAGGGTGCCGCCGCCGTTCTTGCCGGTGAGCTGATCGGCGCCGCCCAGGCCCTGGATCTGGTCACGGCCGCCGCCACCGTCGATGACGTTCGGGCCCGCGTTGCCGATGAGCACGTCGTCGGCGGTGCCGCCCTCCAGGTTCTCGACATCCGCGGCGATGGTGTCCCGTGCCCCTTCGGGCCCGTCTTCGGGACCGCCGTCGTCGCCGGTCGCGCCGTCCAGGTCGGCCCGGATGGCGAGCCTGCCGCCTGTCTCGCCGTAGGAGACGGTGTCGGAACCGCCGCCGCCCTGCAGGACGTCGCCGCCGAATCCTCCGTCCATGGTGTCGTCGCCGGAGCCGCCGACGAGCTGGTCATTGCCGGTCTCGCCGAACAGGTGTGCGGGGATGCCGGTGGAGTTCGTGATCACGTCGTTGCCGTCCAGGCCGCGGATGCGGATGGACGGGGAGGCCCCGACCTGGCAGTGCGCTTCGTGCGGGGTCACCAGGGTGCATCCGGTGCCCGCGATGAGTGTGGCGGTGGGGTCGGTCAGTACGAAGGACCCGTTCTCGACGCGGACCGTGATCTGGTCGTCCACGCCAACGGGAGCGTCGTACCTGAGGTCCCCGAAGCCACGCACCACACCAGGTTGGCAGTCACCGTAACAGGGACGTGCCGCCATCGCGGGCTGCACGGCCACGACGGCCGGGAGAATGGCGAGCGCCGCCGCACCGCCGAGCAGCCGCATCATGCGGCGCGGAACCTGGTACGTCCGATCACGAATTCGTGTACGTGTCATCTGTCATCACAGCCCTTGGCATGGCTTGGGCGATGTTGCGACATGTGCGTGACCCTTCGTCGTAGGAGACGGCGCCTTTATTGGCATCCACCCAGTAGGCGTTCCACCGGGTTCCATCACCCGCCACCTCGCCCAGCCCCACCGGAACCGCACCCAGACGGGGAAACCGTGTGGATCAGCGGGTGCAGTGGACGATGCCCGCCAAGTTCCAGACGCCGAAGCCCGGCGGGGCACTGGCGGCGAAGTCGAAGGAGACAGGCGAAGAGGTCACGTTCGGCCGGAAGAACAGCAGGTGCGCCCCGAAACCGACGCTCGAGATCGCACCGCCGCTCGCCTGGTACCCGCTCGGGCAGGTGGTTGTCACCTTCTTCTGGGCTGAGGCGTCGTTGCTCGTCTGATTCTCAACGACCAGGAAATCGAAGAGGCGGTTCTCCCGTGCGCAGATCGCGTATGAGGCCACCTGGTAGGGGTCGGTGGGCGCGACCGAGAAATCGTCCTTCGCGGCCTCGGCACCCACACCCGACGCGACGCCGTTCACGTGGTTCGGCCCCATTGTCAGATCGAGCTGCCAGTGGGCGCCGATGAGCTGTCCACCCGACCCGATGACGTTCTTGCCGGGTGAGCAGTTGGCGAGCACCGAATCTGACGGCCTCGTCGTCGGCGGATTGACCTGCGTGATGACCTCGTATCCGGGCGGCGCGACGGCGCAGGAGACGAACGTCGACACTGCCCATGGTGCTGTCACCCCGATCTGGTCCACCTGGACCGTGACGACGAAGCCGGCCCCGGCCGCGTCAGAGATCGGGCGAGCCTCGGTGATGATGAGGTGCTGCCCCCCGGAGGTCTGGGCCCCACCGCCGAGCGGGACCTTGCCGGGCGAGCAGTTCACCCGCTGGGACTTGTTCACCAGGCTGAACGGCGACAGCACCGTTTTCACCTCGATCGACCCTGCCGGGATCGTCGCCGCCGCCGCAGGTTGCACCGTGAGGACCTGCGCGGCCAGAACGGCCATGCCGAGCCAGATCGCTGCGTACCAGACTCGTTTCATGCACTGATGTACGGCTCTTGCCGCATTGGTTGTCATGTCCTAAAGACGTTCCGTCCCGTTCCATGACGGCCGGTCGGCAGCTTGCGGCGAGTAGACGCTGCGCCGGTCAAGCATCCAGGCGCAGCGCGGCGGGCACCTTTCGGCCGATCCGTGCCGCGTCCCGGACCTGTTCCAGCGTGCGATGCCGTCGGACGGCGTGCAAGAAGTCGGGAACGCCCTCCGTGTCCGGCGCAATGCGCGCGGTGATCTGCTCGCGCAGAAGCGCGTACTGGTGGACGACGTTGTAGGAGGGCTCGGCGGATCGCCCGGTCCACTGCGTCAGCGACCGCTCGTAGCGGACGGGAACCGGAAGTTCGGTCAAGGTGCCGTCGCTTCCCCGGGCGGCGGACAGTACGCCCGTCGAGTCACCAGCGCGGCATCACGCCCACGCACACTCTCCGCCACGATCCGCATGTCCCAGCGCGTCGACCAACCAGCGCCGAACGCGCCGTCACGACGCGGGTCAATGCTGTTGTACACACGCACCACCGACAGCGGCGGCCCCGCCACAGCCACCTGCGCGTCAGTGAACGTCGTGGTGTAGTTACCGGACTGCTCACAAGACCGAACCTGAAGCGAGCAGAATGAGCCCATGCCAGGAAGCGGCGCATACTCCGTCACACTCTGAACCACGCAGGGCGCCCCAAAGCGCCGGACGAAGCCCGCGGACCCCCCTGCGCGGCCGGCCATCCACATGGCGGACCGATTCCTGCTCAGGGCCCCGCGTCTTCTATCCTTCGTATCCGACCCGATCGGAGGAGTAGATCCAGTGAACGCTCAGCGCGACTACGCCGAACTCGTCCAGCGTGGCCTTTCGCTCGACCTGACCCGGGGGAAGCCGTCGCCGCGACAGCTGGATCTCGCCAACGACCTGCTCAAACTGCCGACGTCCTACAAGGCGGCCGACGGCACCGACGGGCGTAACTACGGCAACCTGCAGGGGCTCAGCGAGCTGCGGGAGCTGTTCGGGCCGTTGCTGCAGGTGCCCGCCGAGCAGTTGGTCGTCGGCGGCAACTCCAGCCTGGCCGTGATGCACGACACGATCGTGCACGCGCTGCTCAGCAAGGTGCCCGGGGCCGAGCGGCGGTGGGTGGAGGAGCCGGAGATCACGTTCCTGTGCCCGGTGCCGGGGTATGACCGGCATTTCACGATCTGTGAGCGGTTCGGGATCAAGATGGTGCCCGTGCCGATGAACGGCGAAGGGCCCGACATGGACGTCGTCGAGCGGCTGGTCGCCGAGGACGCGAGTGTCAAGGGCATCTGGTGTGTGCCGAAGTACAGCAACCCGTCCGGCGCCACCTACAGCGACGAGACCGTGCGGCGGCTGGCCGCTATGTCCACTGCGGCGTCTGATTTCAGGATTTTCTGGGACAACGCCTATGCGGTCCACCACCTCACTGACACCCACGCCGAGCTGGCCGACCTGCTGGCCCTGTGCGCGGAGTACGGCAACGCCGACCGGGCGTTCGTGTTCGGGTCCACGTCCAAGGTGACGTTGGCGGGCAGCGGCGTGTCGTTCTTCGGGTCCTCGCCCGCGAACGTGAAGTGGTTCCTGGCCAACACCGCCAAGCAGTCCATCGGGCCCGACAAGCTCAACCAGCTCCGGCACGTCGAGTTCCTGAAGGACGCCGACGGGGTGGCCGCGCACATGCGCAAGCACGCCGAGCTGGTGTGGCCCAAGTTCGAGCTCGTCGACCGGGTGCTGGCCAAGGAGCTCGGCGACCTCGGCACCTGGACGAGCCCGCAGGGCGGCTACTTCATCAGCCTCGAGGTGTCGCATGCCGGTGAGGTCGTGGCCAGGGCCAAGGCGGCCGGGATCGCGCTGACGCCCGCCGGGGCCACGCACCCCTACGGCCAGGACCCCGACGACCGCACGATCCGGATCGCACCCACCTATCCCGATCTGGATGAGCTGGAGCAGGCCATCACCGGCCTGGCCGTCTGCGTCCGCGCGGTGGCCGAAGAGCGCGCCTGATCCCACAGTTCTCTGAGCCCGCGTACGCCTGACGCAGCTGCGACTTCCGGTACGGCGACCCGTCGTACCGGAAGTGTGGGCTAGCTAGTGTGATCCGCCTGAAATTCGTCGGATAAGTTCTTATGCTGGAGGTATGGCGCATCGAGGACCGGCCACGGTGGAGATCCATTTGACGGAGGCCGAACGGGCTCGGCTGATCGGCATGTCAGTGGAATCGTCGAGGCTGGCGATTCGGGCGAAGATCGTGTTGGCGTGTGTGGTGCCGGAGGCCAGTAACGCGCAGGTGGCGCGGGATCTGGGGAT
>NZ_JBEZDM010000020.1:0-188676 GCF_040648335.1 Nonomuraea sp. NPDC049158 | reverse complement strand
GGCCAAGGCGGGAGAGGAGGGGCGGTTGGTGCGCTCCTGGCTCGGCCGCACCAGCCCGCCGCCGTCGGAGGGGTGGAAGTCCCTAGTGTCGGGCCGACGGCCAGGAGCAGATCACCGGTGACGTGGCGGTCGGTGGCATCCGGCACCGCCACGCTGCGCAGCCAGGCCGAGCGGGTCTCGGGACGGCCGCACAACCGTACGCCGTACCCGCCGAGCACGTTCACCAGGCGGTCCAATGTGATCATGTGCGGCTCCAGGTGCTCAGAGGGGGCGGGGCGACCCCGCTCCCCTCTCACTGGTTGTCAGGCGGCCTCGTGCCGCCGCTGGCAGTCGATGCAGTTGCGGGCCAGCGGCCGGATCTTGAGCCGTTCGAACGGAATGGCCGCCTGGCAGTGGCCGCAGCGGCCGTAGCTGCCGGCCTCCAGCCTGTCGTAGGCCTGAGCGAGTTCGGCGACGGCGCGCTCGGCGGCGGTGATCGAGGCGAGGAGCTCCTGCCAGGTGCCGTCGGCGCCGCTACCGTCCTGCTCCTGTGCCCGCAGCCTATCCAGGTACCGGCTGCGCTGCTCCTGCTGCTGGGTCAGGTCCTGGCGCAGCGACTCAAGCTGCACGCCGCTGAGGTGTGAGGTCGCGTGGCTGTCGGTCATGATCGAAGGTCCTTTCTTGCGAAGCGCGGCGCGGAGGCGGGCCAGCAGCTGCTCTTGGTGAGCACCGCCGCCGGTGACCGTCAGACCCCGCTCGCGCGCGGCCGGACGCGAAGCGGCGGGCAGCCGACATACCAGGCCCGCCGTCATCTCGATGACGCCCTCCAGCGCATACGACACCAGCCCCTCGGCGGTGGTGGCGTTGAGCTGGAGGGCGACCGCGGCGCGGACCGCCCCGCGATCGCTCGGCGAGGCCGCCACCGGCACGCCGGCCAGCACCCGTCGCGGCCGGCTCCCCGATACCTGGGCGTCCCGCAGCACGGTACCCAGGTCGAGCGCCACGAAGCACTGCGCGGTGCTCACCTCGCACCTCCCGGCGATGCCGGATGTGGCCGCTCCAGCCGCGACCAGGCGTGAACTGATTCGACAACGGACATGACGATGATCGGCTCCTTGCTGAGGCCAAAGGAAGGCAGTACAGGAACACGGCCCTGCCGCAGGGACCGCGAGAGGGCTCCGAAGGCGACGGCGAGCATGGGCCGGCCCCACCAGGGCGCAGTCCATGGGCTCGGGACATGCGGCGTCAGGATCCACGGCACGAGCGGCCGCAGCCCTTCGGAGAGAGGTGGCGTCAGCTAGATGAGCGGCGGGCTGCGCGATCCCGCGGTGCGGTGCGCGAGCTGTTGCGGATCGCGGAGCTCATCGACCTTCGAGCCAGGCGACGCCAACAGCGCCAGATAATAAGCGGCCTCATCGTGACGCTCGCCGCGCAACGGCGGCCACAGCGCCAGCACGTGGTGCTCACGGGCGCTACCCGCCTGCGGGGGCAGACCGGGCAGGTCACCGCCCCCACCGCCCGGGCTCCATGCCAGGCCGGACAGCGAATTCTCAGGCGCGATCGGGCCGGCGCTCGCACTGCCGGTGGCGCCGGCCAGCACCAAGCACAGCAGGACCAGACCCATCACGCCGGCGAACGCGATGGACCCTCGTGGTGTTCTCCACGGTCCCGTCATAGGGCAGACCATAGCCCAGACGGCGCGAGAAAGGGCATGCCATTCCATCGCAGGTGCGATCCGCGCCGGGGCCGGGGTACGGTGACCGCCAAGACCCGACCCGTAACCTGCCAGGAGGAGACGTGCGCAGCAGACTGCCCGCCGTCCTGCTCCTGCTGCTGTCGGCCTTCCTGCTGAGCCCCGCGCCTGGCAGCGCCCAGCCGCCCGTCACCGCGACGCCTGCGACCTGGTGGAGCGGCCCGTCCGAGCACGCCGTGCAGGACGCGGCCCTGCCCCGGCTGCATCCCGCCCGCAGCGCACCCGCGCTGCCGATGTGGCCGGCCGTACTGCCGTCCACCGAACGGCCCGGCCCACGGGCGCGGCCCCTGACGGCCCTCGCCCGGCCTTTCACCGCGGCACCTCAGCCGCCCGCCCGTCAGGCGCCGGCCCGAGCGCCACCCTCCACGACGCGCTGACGTCCCCTTTCCTTCTTCGACAGCCCGTGGAGGCTTCATGTCCCGCGCGCCCTTCTGGCGCGCGGTGGCGGCGTGCGCCATCGCCGCCACCGCACTGCTCTTCACCGTCACCACACCGCCGCGTCTAGGGCTGGACCTGCGCGGTGGCACCCAACTCGTCTTCGAAACCCGAGACGCCTCAACAGTCAAGGCCGACGCCGAGGCCACTGACCGTGCCCTGGACGTGCTGCGCCGGCGCGCCGACGCGCTCGGCGTGGTCGACCCCACCCTGTTGCGCTCCGGCGATCGGCGCATCATCGTCGAGCTGCCCGGGGTGCTCGACCCCCGCCAGGCCGCCGAAGTCATCGGCAAGACCGCCCAGCTCACTTTCCACCCGGTCCTGGAACAAGCCGACGACACCAGCGCCGATCAAGGCACCCCCACCAGCGGAGGCATCGGCGCATCCGGGCAAGTCCTGGCCGACGAAGGCGGGCAACGCCTGCGGCTCGGCCCTGCCGCGATCGCCGGCGACGGGGTGAGCGACGCCGCCGCACGCAACGACCCGCAGCAGGGGCCGGGCTGGTTCGCCACCGTCGACTTCCGCGACGCCGCCGCCTGGCAGCGGCTGACCGGCGAGGCCGCCTGCCACAGCCCGAGCAACCCCCAGCGGCGGGTCGCCATCGTCTTGGACAACGAGATCATCTCTTCGCCCCAAGTCGATGCGGGCGTGCCCTGCCAGATCGGCATCCCCGGCGGATCCACCCAGATCAGCGGCTCCTTCACCCACCAGGAGGCACAAGACCTGGCCGTGCTGATCAAGGGCGGCGCCCTGCCCGTCCCGCTCACCTTGATCGAGCAGCGCACCGTCGGCCCCACGCTCGGCGCGCAGGCCATCGAGGCCAGCGCCAAGGCGGGCATCGCCGGTGTCCTGCTCACCGCGTTGTTCATCATCCTCACCTACCGGCTGTCGGGGCTGCTGGCCACCCTCGCGCTGGCCGCCTACGGGCTCATCTCCTACGCCGCCCTGCTCGCCCTCGGCGCGACGCTCACCCTGCCCGGCCTGGCCGGGTTCGTTCTGGCCATCGGCATGGCGGTCGACGCCAACGTGCTGGTCTTCGAGCGAGCGCGTGAAGAGTTTTCGCGTGAAGAGTATGGCCGCGCGCCGCGCCGCGGCCTGCGCGCCGCCCTCGACCGAGGCTTCGCCAACGCCTGGAGCGCCATCGCCGACTCCAACATCACCACGCTCCTGGCCGCCGGATTGCTGTTCTGGCTGGCCTCCGGGCCGGTGCGCGGATTCGGTGTGACGCTGGCCGTCGGCGTCCTTGCCTCACTCGTCTCCGCCATGCTCATCACCCGTGTCCTGACCCACCTCATCCTCAGCGGGACCAGCCCCCGGCTGGCCCGGCTGTCCGGGCTGGCGGTGCACGGCCGGGTCAGGGCCTGGATCACCCGGCGCAACCCGTCCCTGATGGCCGGGCGCCGACGGTGGCTGGCCGCGGCCGCCACCCTGGTCGCCGCAGCCGTGGCCGGGCTGGCCCTGCACGGGCTCAACCTCGGCATCGAGTTCACCGGCGGTCGGATGCTCCAGTACACAGCCGCGCAACCGGTGAGCGCCGAGACCGCGCGGCAGGCGGTGGCCGAGGCCGGCCACCCGGCGGCCAACGTGCAAAGCTCCGGCACCAGCGTGTCCGTGCGTGCCGGCCAGATCAGCGCCGACGACGCCGCCGCCATCGAGCAGGCACTCGATACCCGGCTCGGCGAAGTGACCAAGCAACGCGACGAGCTCATCGGCCCCAGCCTGGGCGACGAACTGCGCCGCAACGCGCTCATCGCGCTCGCCGTGGCGCTGGCGGCGCAACTGCTGTACCTGGCCGTCAGATTCCGCTGGACGTTCGGCGCCGCCGCCGTGATGGCCCTCGTCGTGGACACCCTCGCTGTGCTCGGCCTGTTCGCCTGGCTGGGCAAACCCATCGACGGGGTCTTCCTGGCAGCCATGCTGACCATCGTCGGCTACTCGATCAACGACAAGGTGGTGGTCTTCGACCGCGTCCGCGAACTATGGCAGGCCTCGCCGCAAGCACGCTTCCCCGGCATCGTCAACGCAGCGATCCTGCAGACCGTGCCGCGTACCGTCAACACCGGCCTGGGCGCCCTGTTCATCCTCACCGCGCTGGCCGTCTTCGGCGGTGACACGCTGCGCGACTTCGCCATCGCGCTCATCTTCGGCATCGTGGTGGGGACCGCGTCGTCATCGTTCGTGGCCGGCCCCCTCGCGATCGAGCTCGAACGCCTCAGCAAGCAACCCCCACCCCAGCCGCCCCAGCCGCGCAAACGCCGCCGGCAGAGCACGGGCGCGGTCCTGTAGCACCGCGCGGGGCGCCCGGTGGAACTATGCAGAGGAGTCATCCACGCCACAGGAGCGTCCTGCTCCCAGTTGAGCGCCTTTACAAGGTAGATTCGCAATGAGGCCCTACCCCGGACGTTGGTTGTCTCCGCCCCGGTGATGGCAAATCGTGAAAGCTGTTCGTGCCGGTACGCGATCAACAGCCGACGGGTACCGGTTCAGGAACTTTCAGCGCGGGAAAACGCGCAAAAGACTGCCAGGCCCCTTGAAGGTCTCCGGAGTGGAGAGGAGTTGGGCGATGGCCTCGCGGGCCCGCTTCTCCTCGCTCCGGTTGCTGAGCTCCACGGCCAGATCGAGAGCCGCGGTGTGCAGGCGTACGGCCTGATCGAGGTCTCCCATGGTCGCCGCGACCTCGGCCAAGCTGTTGAGTGCCTTGGCCTCGCCTCGCCGGTAGCCGAAGAGTCGATACAGCTCCAGCGCCTGCTCGTGATGGCCGCGCGCCTCGGCGGGCCGGCCCAGCCGGGTGCAGGCCACCCCGAGGTTGTCCAGGGCGTCGGCCTCACCGCCCCGGCTGCCGATCTCTCGGGACAGCTCCAGCGCCTGGCGATGCAGGCCGGCCGCCTGCGCATACTGTCCCAGCCGCTCATGGACGATGCCGAGGTAGTCCAGCGTCACGGCCTCGCCGAACCGGTCGCCGATGTCGCGGAACAGCTCAAGGGCACGCAGGTTCGCCTCCTTGGCCCGCTCGTGGTCGCCTTCGTCCATACAAACCCTGCCCAAGCCGAGCAGCGCGCGTGCCTGACCTCGCCGGTCTTCAGATGTACGGCAGGCGGCCAGCGCCCGGTCGAAGTGTTCACGGGCGACGCCATGGCGCCCCTGCACCTGATGCACCCAGCCGAGATCGGTCAGCGCCCGCCCTTCATCGGCCGGATCCTCACGGTGCCGGGCTGCCTCCAGCGCCTTGCCGTACAGAGCGAGGGCATCGTCGTGGTGGGCGTGGTCGTAGAGATAGCGGTACAGCGTGGTGGCCAGCAGGCTGGTGTGCGCCACGTCGCGATCGGCGGCCAGGACGAGGTTGGCTCGTTCGGCGTCCAGCCAGGTCAACGCCTCGGCCGCGTCATGGAGGGGGACCGGTGGCGGCGTGGCTTGTTCGATGCGCGGTCGCCGGTGTGCGCTGTCGGGGTAGAGCACGTCCATGGCGGCCGAGGCCGTGGTCAGCTGGTGGCCGAGCAGCCGGGTCAGCGCCGCGTGCCTGGCCTGCGGCCGCTCCTGCTCGGCCACCAGCTCCGCGGCGTACCGGCGGAGCAGGTCGTGGAAGACGTAGCGGCCGAAGGCGCGCTGCTGGAGCATGTGCGCGTCCAGCAGGTCCTCCAGTACGTCCTCAGTACGCTCCACGGGCAGGTCGGCGAGCGCGGCGGCCGCGTAGGGTTCGACGTCACGGCCGGGATGCAGCCCGAGCAGGCGGAAGAGGCGCTGCTGATCAGCCGTGAGCTGGCGGTACGACAGAGTGAACGCGGCCGCCACGCCGCGTTCCGACCTGGTCAGCTCGGTGAGCCTGCGGCGCTCGTCACGCAGGCGTTCGGCGAGATGGTCCACGCTCCAGCGAGGGCGGTGCCGCAGGCGGGTGGCGGCGATGCGTAAGGCCAACGGCAGGAACCCGCACAGCAGCAGGACCTCTGTGACCGCCTCGGGCTCGGTGGACGCGCGCTCGCCCACGATGCCGGTGAAGAGCGCCAAGGCGTCGGGCAGGGGCAGGACGTCCATGGACAGGGCCCGCGCGCCATCCAGGTCGGTGAGCCGCTGGCGGCTGGTGATGAGCACCAGGCTGTTCGAGGCGCCCGGCAGCAGGGGCCGGACCTGGGCGGCATCGGCGGCGTTGTCCAGCACCAGCAGCACCCGGCGGCCGGCCAGCTCGGCTCGCCACAGCGCGGCCCTCTCCGTCATGGACGCGGGGATGCGCTCGGTCGGCACGCCGAGTTGCCGCAGCAGCACCTCCAGCGCTTTCCCGGGCTCGAGCGGCCGCTGGCCCGCTGTGTGCGCGTGCAGGTCGATGAAGAGCTGACCGTCGGAGTATCGTCCGGCGAGCCGATGCGCGGCATGGACGGCCAGTGCCGTCTTGCCGATGCCGGCCATGCCGTCGATCGCGGAGATCGTCATCGCCTGGGAGGCCGGCTCGCACAGCTCCTCCACCTGGACGGAGCGACCGGCGAAGTCGGGGATGTCGTAGGGCAGGAAGGCCGCCTCGGGCCTGGTCGCCTCAGATCTGGCGGGGGCGGCGGGCGGTTCTTCACCCTCCGTGGGCCGGATCGTGGCGGCCGCGGGTGGCTCACCCCGCAGGACGGTCTCCTCCACGGCCAGGAAGGCCTGGCCCGGATCCAGCCCCTGCTCATCGGCCAGTCTGCGGCGGTAGCCACGCGCGACGGCCAGCGCGTCCGTCTGCCGCCCGGCGCGGTGCAGGGCCAGCATCAGTTGCCCGGCCAGTCGTTCACGTAAGGGATGCGTGGTCAGCTCGGCGGCCAGCTGGTCAATGAGCTCCTCATGCCTTCCGGCGGCGAACTCGAGCTCCACCAGCCGTTCGATCGCGGTCAGCCGCCGATCCTCCAGCCGCGCCCTGGCGCTCTCGGCGAAGTGGGCCTGGACGTCGGCGAAGGCGGGCCCGCGCCACAGGGTGAGCGCTTCGCGCAGCGTCCGTACGGCCGCGGCCGGCTCGGACTCCGCCTCGGCCACGAGCATGGTGAACTCCTGCAGGTCGAGCTGTCCCGGCTCCGGAGTGATCACGTATCCGGCCGGCCGGGTCTCGAGCAGGTGGACCGCGCCCGCCGCGCGCAGCGTGCGCCGGATCGCCGTCAGCGCGGCGTGTACCTGCGCCCTGGCGGTGTCCGGCCGCGTCGGCCCCCACATCGCCTCGCTCAGCCGCTCGACGCTCAGCACCGTGCCGGAATGCAGCAGCAGGTACCCCAGGAACGCACGGTGACGTGGAGCGAGCGAGGGAAGCTCCAGGCCCTCAGCCGACGCCTCCACTGGACCCAGGACCGCGAAACGTACATTCCCGCCGAGCACCCGCAGGAGTCTATATCCATCGCGAATCACCACATCGTCGATGCATCGCGGATGTATTAATCGCCCCCTTGATGCTGGTCGTACGGCGCGCCGGTCACATTTCCCCGCTCGCCCTAGTCATGTGAGCGACAACGACCAGAACCCTCAAGGAGACAGACCATGCAAGCACGCATGAAGAACCCCGCCATCGTCCTGCCCGGCGCCATGCAGGCGCTCATGAACCTGCAGAAGGCCACCGACCAGGCCGGACTGCCCAAGGTCACGTCCGACCTGGTGCTGTTGCGGGCCAGCCAGATCAACGGGTGCAGCGTCTGCGTCGACATGCACGCCAAGGACCTGCGCAAGGAGGGCGAGAGCGACGAGCGGCTCTTCGCCGTGGCCGCCTGGCGCGAGGCCCCGTACTTCACCGACGCGGAACGCGCCGCACTGGCACTGGCCGAGGCGGTCACCCGGCTCGCCGACGGCGGTCAGGTCGCCGACGATGTGTGGGATGAGGCCGCCGACCACTACTCCGAGACCGAACTCGCCGCTTTGATCATGACGGTCTCCACCGTCAACCTGTGGAACAGGCTCAACGCCACCACCCGGCAGATCGCGGGTGCGGCATGGTAGCGGTCGCCCTCGTCACCGGCGCGAACAAAGGCATCGGTTTCGAGGTCGCCCGTCAGCTCGGTGACCGGGGCATCACCGCGATCATCGGTGCCCGTGACGAGGAGCGGGGACGTGCCGGGGCCGAGCTGCTCGGCCTGCCGTACGTGCGGCTCGACGTCACGGACGCGGGCAGCATCCGAGCCGCGGCGACGTGGATCGAGCAGGAGTACGGCAGGCTCGACATCCTGGTCAACAACGCCGGAATCACCTTCGCCGACGGGCCGCCCAGCCAGAGTTCGGTCGAGCAGGCCCGCCAGGTCTATGAGACGAACGTGTTCGGCGTCATCGAGGTCACCAACGCGATGCTGCCGCTGCTGCGCCGCTCGTCGGCGGGACGCATCGTGAACGTCTCCAGCGAGCGCGGCTCGATCGGCCGCACCCTGGACCGCGGCCATCCGTTGTGGCCGATGCTCAACCTGGCCTACTGCTCCTCCAAGGCCGCCTTGAACATGATCACCGTGTCCTACGCCAAAGAACTGTGGGACACCCCGATCAAGGTCAACACGGTCGATCCGGGCTGGGTCAAGACCGACATCAACCACAACGAAGGCATCAAAACCCCCGAAGAGGGCGCCGCACCGATCGTGGCCATGGCCCTGCTGGAGGCCGACGGCCCCACCGCCACCTTCGTCCAGCACGAAGGCCCTCTTCCCTGGTAGTCGACGAATGCCCTGGTAGTCCCTGAATTCCCTGATAGTCCCTGATAGTCCCTGAAGGAGACGACAGCTATGGATCTGCGGAACGCCGTCCGGGGGCGTGTCTTGCTCCCCGGCGAGGACGGGTTCGACGAGGCGGCCCGGCCGTGGGCCGTGGGCGTCCACCAGCCGGTGGCCGCCGTGGTGGAGGCCGAGAACGCCGCGGATGTGGCGGCGCTGGTGCGATACGCCCGCGAAGCCGGGCTGACGGTCACCGCCCAGCCGTCGGGCCATGGCGCCTCGGGCGATGTGCAGGGGGTGATCCTGCTGCGTACCGGCCGCCTGGACCGGGTGGAGGTCGACGCGCAGGCGCGCGTCGCCCGCGTCGGTGCCGGAGTGCGGTGGGGCCGGGTACTGGCCGAGACCGGCAAGTACGGCCTCACCGGGCCGGCCGGCAGCAGCCCGGCGGTGACGGTCGCCGGGTTCGTCGCCGGCGGCGGGCTCTCGTGGTTCGGCCGCCGGTACGGCTGGGCCGCCGACTCGGTGCGCGCCTTCGAGATCGTCGACGCCGACGGCGAGCAGGTGCGGGTCACCGCCGACTCCGACAGCGAGCTGTTCTGGGCGCTGCGCGGTGGTGGCGGCGACTACGCGCTGATCACCTCGATCGAGCTGGCGCTGTATCCGGCACCCAGCGTGTACGGCGGGCGGATCGTCTGGCCGGCAGCCCGCACGGAAGAGGTGTTCAACGCCTTCGCCCAGATCACCGCGGACGCGCCGCGCGAGCTGTCGGTGTGGATCAACCGTGTGGCCCCGCCGCCGCCCGCCCCGCCGATGGTCACCGTGGACGTGACCTACCTCGGCGACGATGCGGAGGCCAAGGCGCTGCTGGCCGTATTCGACGAGATCGGCGGCAGCCTCTCCGACAGCCGCGGCCTGATGGACCTCGCCGACCTCGGCACGATCGCGGCCGAGCCGATCGAGCCCAGCCCGATGCTGGCCCGTACCGAACTGCTGACCGGCCTGGACGCGGCGACGCTGGAGACGCTCGCCGGTGCCGACCTCGCGCCGCTGCTGAACCTGCAGGTCCGGCATCTGGGCGGGGCGCTGGCCGAGGCCGATCCCGCCGGCGGCGCGGGTGGCGCGCTCGCCGAGCCGTACATGCTCTACCTGCTCGGCCTGCGGCTGCCCCACCTGGCCGACGGGGTGCGGGCCAGGCAGGCGGCCCTGGTCGAGGCACTGGGCCAGGCGGTCAGCGGGCGCAAACCGTACACCTTCCTCGCACCGGCGGAGAACGCCGCCCAAGCCTTCCCCGCCGGCACCCTGGCCCGGCTGCGCGAGATCAAGCGCCATCGCGATCCCTATGGCGTCTTCCGCGCCAACTTCCCTGTCCTCGACTGAAAGGAGCACGCACGTGTGGAAAATCGCGACCGCCGCCGCCCTGATCGCCGCATTGACGGCGTTACCAGCACCCGCTGACGCGGAAACCGGCACATGGACGGCTGGATGGGCGAGCGCCGTCCAGCAGCCGTCGGCCGACGTCTGGTATCCCACCTGGGCGGAGAAGGGTTTCGCCAACCACTCCGTCCGCCAGGTGGTGCGGGTCACCGCCGGCGGCTCAAAGCTCCGGATCCGGCTGTCGAACCGCTACGGCAGCACCCCGCTCCGGCTCACTGGTGCGAGCGTGGGCAAGACCGGCACAGGCGCCGCCGTGCGGGCGGGCACCCTCCGACCGCTGACCTTCGCGCGCTCCGCCTCCGTGAACATCCCCGCCGGTGGGCAGGCCGCCGGCGATCCCGTCCGGCTCGCGGTCAAGCCGGGCGAGCGGCTGACCGTGACGCTGTACTTCCAGGGCAGCACCGGTCCGGCCACCTACCACAACCTCGCGCAGGCCACCTCCTACCGGGCCGGTGGCGATCATCTCAGCGACCTCGGCGCGACCGCCTTCGCCGAGACCAACAGCTCCTGGTTCTACCTGTCCGGAGTGGACGTGTACGGCGACGCGGCAGCGGTGGCGACCTTCGGCGACTCCATCACCGACGGGTACGGCGCCACCCAGGACGCCGATGACCGCTACCCGGACGCGCTGGCCCACAGGCTGGCCAACCGGCGGCCGGTGCTCAATCTCGGTATTGCCGGCAACCGGCTGCTCACCGACTCGGCGTGCCTGGGCGAGCGGGGACTGGCGCGTTTCCGCTGGGACGTGCTCGACCGGTCCCGCGTCAAGAGCGTGATCGTGCTGGAGGGCATCAACGACATCCTCTTGGGCCTGCAGGAACCCACGCCCTGCACCACGCCCGCGGTCAAGGTCGATGCCGACGACCTGATCGGCGGCTACCGGCAGCTCATCCGCGCCGCCCACGCGCACGGCGTACGGATCATCGGCGGCACCCTCCTGCCCGCCAAGGGGTACGCGTACCTCACTGATGAGGCCGAGCGGATCCGCGACACGGTCAACGCGTGGATCCGCACCAGCGGCGCGTTCGACGCGGTCGTCGACTTCGAGCGCGCCGTCGCCGACCCCGCCGACCCCGACCGGATTCGGCCCGGCTTCGACAGCGGAGACCACCTCCACCCCAACCCGGCCGGCTACCAGGCGATGGCCGACGCCATCGACCTGCGCACCCTGTGAAGCCCGGGTCCGCGGTCAGCGACCGCATGTAACCAGGTCAGCAGCCGCATGCGACGGCGTGGACGGGAGCCGTCAGCGGGTCGGCGGGCCGCCTCTCCACACCGGAGCCGGTCACGACGGGGAAGCCCTCGCGCGCCCAGTACTCGAAGCCGCCGATCATCTCCTTGACGCGATAGCCGAGCTTGGCGAACTCCAGCGCCGCGCGCGTCGCGCCGTTGCATCCGGGCCCCCAGCAGTACGTCACCACGGTCACCTCGCGGGAGACGACCGCTGGCGCGCGGGCGGCGATCTCCGCCGTGGGCAGGTGCAGCGCGCCTTCGATGTGGCCCTGGAGCCAGCTCTCCACGCTGCGCGAGTCGACCACGACGATGCTCGCGTCGCCCGCGCTGAGATCGGCATGGACATCGGATACGTCCGTCTCGAACGACAGACGAGCCGAAAAATGAGTGACGGCGGCGGCCAGGTCGGCGGCCAGGGTGGCGAGAACTGCTGACATTTCGGGATTACCTCCAACTCGTTCCTGCCATGAATGGTGCAGTGCGCCCCCACGCCCCCACGAGTGGCATGAATGCCTAATGTCGCTAATATCCAGCCATGCTCCGGCGCTATGACAGCAATCGCACCGTCTCGGTTCTGGCCTTCGACGGCATGGGCACGTTCGAGCTGGGGTGCGTCGTCGAGATCTTCGGGCTTCCCCGGCCGGAGCTGGACGTCCCGTGGTACGACCTCGTGGTGTGCGCCGAGCACGACGGCCCGCTGCGGGCGGTCGGCGGCTTCACCATCCAGGCGACGAACGGGCTGGACGTCTTCGCCGAGGCACGGACGGTGATCATCCCGGGCGTGCCGGACGTCCGCGCCGAGGTCTCCCCCGCGCTCATCGGCGCGGTGCGACGGGCGCACGAGCGGGGCGCCCGCATCGTGTCGATCTGCTCGGGGGCCTTCGTCCTGGCGGCGGCCGGCCTCCTGGACGGCCGGTCGGCCACCACGCACTGGAGGTACGCCGAGCTGCTCCAGGAACGTTTTCCGCTGGTCGGCGTCGATCCCGGCGTGCTGTACGTGGACAACGGCGATGTTCTGACCAGCGCGGGCAGCGCGGCCGGCATCGACCTGCTGATCCACCTCATCCGCCGCGACCATGGCCCGGGCATCGCCAACGCGGTGGCCAGGAGGCTGGTCGTGCCGCCGCACCGGGAGGGCGGCCAGGCGCAGTTCATCGAGGCCGCCGTCGCCCCCGTCGAGGACGACGACGCCGTGGCCAGGACGATGGAATGGGCGCTGGCCAATCTCTCCCGCCCGATCACGGTGGCGACGCTGGCCCGGGTCGCCGGGATGTCGCAGCGCAGTTTCGTCCGCCACTTCAACCGCAGGACCGGGACCAGCCCGCTGCGCTGGGTGATCGCGCAGCGGATCGCGGCCAGCCTGCCACTGCTGGAGTCGGCCACGGCGCCGGTCGAGGAGGTCGGGGCCGCCGTCGGTTTCGAGAGCCCGGTCACCTTCCGCCACCACTTCAGCCGCTCGATGCGCACCTCCCCGTCCGCGTACCGGAAGGCATTCGGCCGCTGACCCTTGGAGGTCTTGCCAGAGAGCCGGGTGAGAAATACGGTCAAGGCCGTTATATCTCTCTTGGAGGGACCCATGCGCATTTTCGCTGTGGCATTAGCCATCGCGCTGTCCATCACATCTCCGGTCAGGTCCGAAACCGCTGCACCTCCGACAGGCTGCGGCTTCCAGAGCCTGGGCACCCTGCCGCTCACCGGCGCCACCACCGCGGGCACCGCGCGCGACGGCGCCCGCGTCTACTCGGTCACCTCCAGCGCGTCCGGCCCCGCGATGCTCGGCATCAGGAACGCGGCGGACGCCACGCTGGTCGCCGAACGCCCGCTGCCGTACGCGCTCGGCTCCTGGGCCGTCACCGTCGCCCCCGATCACTCCGTCTACGTGGGCAGTTACAACGCCACGGCCGGGGCCATGGGCCGGCTCTTCCGCTACGACCCCGCCACCGACAAGGTCAGCGAGCTGGGCATCGCCGTGCCGGGCGAGACGTTCGTGTGGACCGTGGCCGCCAGCCCCGACGGCTCCGCCGTCTACGGCGGCACCTCGCCCAACGGCCGGCTCTTCCGCTACGACACGGCCACCGGGCGGATCTCGGATCTGGGCAGCCCGGTGCCGGGCGAGCAGTACATACGCGATCTCGCCATCGCCAAGGACGGCACGATCTACGCCGGCATGGGCGCCGCGAGCATGAAGGTGGCGGTGTTGAAGCCCGACGGCACCCTGATCAAGGTCATCGACCCGCCGATCGAGGGCAGCGGCTATGCCTACGACCTGGACGTGGTGGCCGGTCGCCTGCTGGTCCGCTTCGGCACCTCCACCGGCGCCAACCCCATGGGCGTCTACGACCTGGCCGGGAACCGATGGCGCGACGTGGTGGAGGACGTCGACAGCCTCACCGTCGGCGGCGGGGCCCGCGGCGGCCGCGTCTACCTGTTCCAGGGCGAAGAGCTCGCCGTCTACGACATCAAGCGCCGGAAGACGACCCGGCTCGGCTTCACCGACTTCGGCGGCGGCGCCGCCCGCCCGCTGGGCTGGATCGGCCACACGCTCGTGGGCACCTCCTCCACCGGCCGCATGTGGCACTACGACCGCAAGAGCGGCCGGGGCGAACTGTTCGACTCCACGCTGACCGGCCAGCCCGTCTCCATCAGGTCGATGGGGGTCGGCCCCGACGGCCGCGTCTACGCGGGCGGCTTCTTCACCGGCGGCCTGGCCGCCTATGACCCCGTGACCGGCGCGGCGCAGTTCTGGCCGAACGTCGGCCAGAGCGAGGGCATCGTCACCCACAAGGGCAAGCTCTACCTCGGCGTCTACCCCGGTGCCCGCATCTACGAGTTCGACGGCAGCGAGCCCCGGCTGCTGCTCGGCCTCGCCGGCCAGGAGCAGGACCGGCCCTTCGCCATGGTCTCGGCCGGCGACTGGCTCGCCTTCGGCACCGTGCCCAAGGCCGGCACGCTCGGCGGCGCCTTGGGGCTGCTGGACCCCGCCACCGGCAGGTCGGTGATCAGGCGCAACCTCATCCCGGGTCACAGCATCATCGCCCTGGCCTACCGCGACGGCGTCCTGTACGGCACGACGTCGGCCTTCGGCGGCACCAGCACCCCTCAGGGCGAAGCCCGTGCCTTCGCCTACGACATCGCCACCGACGCCCTCAAGTGGACCAGCACCCCGGTGCCCGGCGACCTGGCGCTCGGCTCGATCACCTTCGACGGCGAGGGCAGGCTCTGGGGGCTCACGCCGGACACGCTCTTCGAGCTCGACCCGGCCACGGGCCAGACCCTGCGCAGCGTGCGGCACCAGACCTACCCGTGGTCCACCGCCACCCAGGTCTGGCTCGACACCAACATCGAGCTGGGCCGCGACGGCATGCTGTACGGCAAGGTGCAGGGCAAGGCCTACCGGATCGACCGGGCGGCGATGACGCTCACGCTCATCGCCCGCCCGATGTCGATCCTGCTCAAGGGCCCGGACCAGCACATGTACCTGTCACGCTTCGAGAACTTCTCCACCTACCGGCTCTGCGGCTGATACCTGAACAACCGCGGCCCCTCGGCGAAGTAGACGTCCCCGGACCTGTGCACCGCGAGCTGGTGCACAGGTCCCTGCCGCAGCACCGTCCGCCGCCCGGAGACCGGGTCCAGCGCGAACACCTCCGTCCCCGCGTGCGCGCCGTACAGCAGGCCGTCCCTCCTGTTGAGGGAGAGGGCGCCGCTGGCGCTCGTACTCGACGAGAGGGTGACCTTGGAGACCACCTTGCGGGCCGCCACGTTCACCGCGAACACCTCGCCGCCCGCGATCCCCCACAGCCGCCCGCGGCGGTCGAAGGTGAGCGCCGGGATGGCCGGCTTGCCCGGCGCGGGGACGATCTGCCAGAGCAGCCGGTTCTCCCGCACCGACCAGGCGAACAGCTTGGCCTCGGGCTGGGTGGGCGGGGTGGCCGACTGGCCGCCGTAGATCGAGGTGCCGCCGTAGACGACGCCGTCGCGGTAGGCCAGCGACACGATGCTCTGGTCCTGTACGACGTTGCGCGCGGCGTGCTTCAGCTCGCCCTTCGCCGGATCCCACACCGCCAGCACTCCGCCGAGCTGACCGAGGTCGGGCATCGTACCGGCGACCAGGTAGCGCCCCGCCGACACCAGGGCGCGCGGCCTGATCTGCTTGTCGGCCGCGAGGTCGAACAGCCTGGCCGGGTTGGGCGCCGGTCCCGGAACCGGGCTGGGCGAGTACTCGGTGCTGTTCCACGGCAGCGCGGGGTCGTAGGCGTAGACCCTGGCCTCGGGGTAGGCGCCGACATACAGCTTGCCGGCGTGCGCGGTCATGGCCTCGCTCTGGGAGAAGGTGTGGAATTCGGTCCGCTCCCCCGTCTTCGGGTCGAGCGCGGCGAACCCGCCGTTGAGGAAGCCACCGGTGTAGACGCGGCCGTCCGGGCCGTCGGCGATGGCGGTGATGTCGATCGGCTCGCCCTTGATGCCGGTCTGGACGAACGAGCGCGCGCCCGTCTGCGGGTTGTAGCGGAACATCAGTCCCCGCCACAGCAGCCCGACCAGGCTCTTGCCGGGATAGTCGGGCAGGCCCAGCTCCGCCCAGCCGATGCCCCTGGTGTTCGCCACCCGCCCCGTGAACGGCATCCCGGTCCCGGTCACCGTTCGGGTGCGCGGGTCGTAGCACACCAGCTCGGCGGCCTTGACGAAGTAGACGCGGCCCTGGTCGTCGGGCGGTGAGACGTCGAGGCCGTGGGCCGACTCGACGGCGTCCGTCCAGGCATGGGCGGCGATGTCCCAGACGTGCAACGGCCCCGGGAAGGCGCTGCCGAACCTGACATAGAGGAAGCCGCCGACGGCGTTGACGTCGTAGGCCCACTTGTCGGTGAGGTCCAGTCCCGGCGGGGCGGGCAGCCGCTCGGCCACGCCCGTGGCGGCGTCGACCTCGAAGACGGCCGCCGGGGCTTCCGTACCAGCGTAGATCTTGCCGTTGGCGTAGGAGACGCTGCGGACGTAGGCGTGCGACGGGGACAGCCGGCCGTAGTCCCGGACGCCGCCGGCCGGGTCGTAGCCGAACAACCGGCCGCCTGGTGATGTACCGCCGTAGACGGTCGCGCCCTCGCCGGCCGCCACGGACCAGATGAAGTTCTCCGACGGCAGGGGGCGGCCCAGGTCGGCGACGCCGCCCTGGCGGGTCCAGCGGTAGAGGCGGCCGTCGCCGTACGTGCCGGCGTAGAGGCTGCCGTCGGGCGTCGCGTCCACCGCCCAGGCCCCGGCGGCGCCCGGCAGGTCGAACCGGCCGCGTTCGGCGCCGGTGGCGGGGTCGACGGCGTTGAGGTGGGCGGGGGTGCCCGAGGAGGCGCCCCAGAGCACCGCCTGGCCGTCGGGGCCGGGCGCCACGACGCCGCCGAGGAGGAGCACGTCCTGCAGCGGGACGCCGAGATCGGTCACCCGGCCGGTCGCGCTGTGGGCGGGGGGCGCCACGCTCAGCAGCATGGCGGCGCTGAGCCCCGCCGCCAGGATTCTCCTAATTAAGGTCATGGCCGAAATCTAGAAAATAGACTGATGGTGGTCAAGTACCCCGATTACGGCTAGGACCGTAGTTGTCAGCCGGCCGAGGCGAACGCGGCGGCGTGGTCGCGGGCGAAGTCGGCGATGTCACGCGGGGGGCGGCCGAGAAGGTCGGCGACCGTATCCGTGGTGAAGTCCCCCCAGCCGGATTCGTACGCCCGCGCGTACTCCGCCAGCATGTCGACGATCCATGGCGGGACGCCGTAGCCGAGCAGGGTCTTGCGCTTGGCGTCGTCGCTGACCGGCACATGCGTGACGGACCTGCCGAGAGCGCGACTCAAGTGGCCCGCGACCTCGTCGAAGGTCAGCGAGCGCGGGCCGGTGAGGGTGTACGTCCGGCCGTGGTGACGATCCGGGTCGTCGAGAAGCACGCGGGCAGCGCACTCGGCGATGTCGCGTACGTCGATCATCCCGACCCGCGCGGCGGCCATGTTCAGCGAGAACGTGCCGGTGGCCGCGATGTCGCCCGCCTCGTTCAGCAGGTTCTGCATGAACCAGTGGGGACGCAGGATCGTCCAGCGCATGCCGCACCGTTCGGTCTCCCGGTCGGACAGCGCGTGCAGCCTGCCGCTGCGGTTCGGCGCGTCGTGTGCCGCGCCGACGACGGACAGGCGCACGACACGCTCCACACCGGCCTGGCGTGCGGCCCACACGGCGTTCATGTTGTGCTCCGGAGCGCGCGGGCCGTTCGGGGTGAGCAGCCACACATCCTGTACGCCCTCGAAGGCGGGCGGCAGCGACCGGGCGTCGTCGAGATCCCCGACGAAGACCTCGGCGCCCACCTCGCGCGGGCCGGCCGCCCTGGACTCCTCGCGGACGAGAGCCCGGAGGTCCACCTCGGCGCCTTCCAGCGCGTCGATCAGTGCGCTGGACACGGTTCCGGTGGCGCCGGTGATCAGCACGGTACGCGACATGCTCATTCTCCTTCGGTGTGGGTACGGACGAGGTCGCGGACGACCTTCGGGGGCTCGCCTGTCGCCCGGGCGGTGCTGATGCGCTCCAGGCCCCAGAGCACGACGGTCCCGGCCGAGAGGGTGGCGCCCAAGACGCACACACCGGTCCAGCCGCTGTACGCCCAGACCGCCGAGGCCAGCGCGGACCCCATCGCGCCGCCGACGAACAGGGTGGTCATGAAGGCGGAGTTGATCCGGTTGCGGGCCTCGGGCCGGAGCGCGTAGAGGACGTTCTGGCTGCTGTTGAGCACCGCCTGATGGGCCAGGTCCAGCACGATCACGCCGACGAGCAGCAAGACCAGCGAGTGCGCCCCGGCCGCGAGCGCCGGCCAGGACGCCACCAGCAGGACCGTCCCGGCACCGGAAACGATCTGTACGTACCCGCGGTCGGCCAGCCGCCCGGCCACCGTGGCGGCCAGCGCGCCCACGGCACCGGCCAGCCCGAACAGGCCGATGGCCGACTCCGACCAGCCGTACGGCGAGCCCGCCAGCAGGAAGGTCAGCGCCGTCCACAGCACGCTGAACGAGGCGAAGCTCAACGCGCCGATCCCCGCCCGCCAGCGCAGCAGCGGCTCGTACCGGAACATCGCCACCGTCGAGCGCAGCAGACCGGCGTAAGACTGACGGCCGCCATCTCCGCCGAGCCGGGGCAGGAAGACGCGCAGCAGCACGGCCATCAATGCCATCAGGACCGCGCTCACCCAGTAGACCGTCCGCCACCCGCCCAGCTCCGACAATGCTCCGGACGCGGTCCGCGCCAGCAACAGGCCGAGCATCAGCCCGGTCATCACCGTGCCGACCACCCGGCCACGCTCGGCCGGGGCCGCCAGCGTCGCCGCGAACGGCACCACGACCTGCGCGCCCACCGAGGTCAGCGCGGTGAGGGCCGTACTGACCAAGAGCACCGTGCCGTTGGGCGCGGTGGCCGAGACCAGCAGAAACACCGCGGTCGCCGCGTAGAGCGACATGGCGAGCCGCCGCCGCTCCACCAGGTCGCCGAGCGGCACCAGCAGGATCAGCCCCACCGCGTACCCGATCTGCGCGGCCGTCACCAACAGCGCCGCCCGCGACGGCCCGATCTCCAGTTCCCGGCCGATCAGGTCGAGCAACGGCTGCGCGAAGTAGTTGCCCGCGACGGCCAGCCCGGTCGCCACCGACATGAGGAAGAGCAGCCCGCGCGACAGGCCGCCGTCCGTGTTGTGAGGTCTCATCGCCGTCATGCCCCCACCTTGGGCGACAGGGGATCAATGAGTCCAACGCATGTTTGTCATCGAACCGATCGTGTATCACGATTGATCCATGGAACTGCAGCAGATGCGCTATGTCGTCGCGGTCGCGGAGACGAGCAACTTCACCCGCGCCGCCGAGCAGTGCCTGGTCGTCCAGTCCGCACTCAGCCACCAGATCGCCCGCCTGGAACGTGAGCTGGGTGCCAAGCTGTTCGACCGCACCAGCCGCCGCGTCCGGCTGACCCCCGCCGGCGAGGCGTTCCTCCCCGCGGCCCGCCAGGCTCTCGACGCCGCCGAACGAGCGCGCGCCGAGGTGGCCGCCGCCGCCGGCGAGATCCGCGGCCGGCTCGCCATCGGCGCCATCCCCACGGTCGCGGCGGTCGATCTGCCGGCCGCGCTGAAGGAGTTCCACCTGCGGCATCGGCAGGTACGGATCAGCCTCCGCTCGGGCGCGAGCGAGGATCTCATCGAAGGGGTGCGCCAGGGCGCCCTGGACGCCGCGTTCCTGGGGCTTCCCCTGGGCGTACGCCCCAAGGGGGTCCGCGGCCGCGAACTGGCGCGCGGCGACCTCGTCGCCCTGGTGGCGCCCGACCACCCGCTGGCCGACGAGCCGTGCGTGGACCTGCGGCAACTGTCGGACGAACCGTTCGTCGACTTCCCCCTGGGCACCGCCGCGCGAGCCCAGTCGGACGAGGCGTTCGCGGCGGCCGGGGTGCGGCGCGAGGTCGCCTTCGAGGTGACGACCGTGGACTTCATCGCTCGCCTGGTCCGGCAGGGCCTGGGCATCGGGATGCTGCCCGCCGCCTTCGTGGCCGAACTCCCCGACCTGCCCGTCCTCCAGCTCCGCGACGCTCCCGCCCGCATGGAGCACCTCATCTGGAGTCGCTTCCCTCCCTCACCCGTCGCCGCAGCGTTCCTGTCCGCCCTCGGTATCTCGGCGACGGAATCCGCAGGCCCGCCGGAATCCGCGGCAGTGGTTCCCGACGAATAGGTCAAGAAAGCGCTCGACAGACAGGGAGGACATGTGAAGGAGAGGCTGCGGCAGCTCGCCCTTGCCTTTGTGGCGGTTCTGGTGCTGGGATTCGTCGCTCTGACGGTGGTGATCTTCGTACCTGAATCGCTGCCGTATGTGTTCGTCGCCGTGGTGGCCATCCTTGTGGTGGGCGGCATCCTGTTCGAGATCTTCGTCCTGTCCGACCCGGAGCCGCCCGACCTGCCGCCGCGACGACGTCGCGATCTCTGGTGACACGACAGCACAATGGCCGATAACCAAAGTCAAGTCATTATTGTCGAAGCCCCCACAGTATCGCCATAAATTCGCTATAAACTCACCACACAGCCCGCTGAACTGGGCAAATGAATAAATAACCGATAGCTCCATGGGTGATTTGAACATCGTTCTGCGAAACCGTCAAGCTCTTGTCAAATCGATTTATTTACACTTATCCTCCAGGTGATCAAATCACTTTTACTCTTTTCCTGGAGGCACCACTTGCGCCGATTAGCGCTCCCCGTCGCCGTCACGGCGATGCTCCTCCCCTTCCTCGCCCCAGAGGTCTCCGCCGCCACGGTCACCTCGAAGGCCTCCACCGTCGTGCTCGCCGACCCGCCGCCGGCCGACGTGCAGGAGATCGGCCCCGGCCAGTACTCCGCCGACACCAAAACGTTCAAACTCACCGAGCTGGACGTGTCGGCGGGCGCGATCAGCCGTAAGCACGGTGTGGCGCTGGCCGGTGGCGATCTGGCGCGGCCGCAGTCGGCTCCGGCCACCCGTCCCGAACTGGGCGTCTTCGGGCCGGGCTGGCAGGCGGAGTTCGCCGGTGGAGAGATCAACCGGAAACTGGAGAACCAGAACGGCACTCTCGTCGTCACGGAACTCGAGGAAGGGACGACGACCAGCTACCCCCTGAAGAGCAGCGTCTCCACCCCTGACGGCGGCGGCATCCAGACGTACGAGGCCGCCGACGGATCCAAGATCACCGAAACCACCAAGTGGGACGCGGCCGTCGGCGCGATGCGCACCACGACGACCGAGACGTACGTGACGGATCTGGGTCCCCTGAACCCGGGCGCCGAGCCCATGACCTACCCCGACGGCACCCCCATCAGCGCCGCCGACCTCCAGCTCACCTACGTCTGGTCACGGCCGGCCGGGGCGCCGAGCGCCGACCCCTGGCGCGTGACCAGCGTCGGCACCACCGCCCTCGGCAAGTCCACGATCACCTACGACGCCCAGGCCCGGGTCAGCACCGTCAAGGAGCCGACCCGTGGCGAGAACCCCGCGTCCGTCACCAAGTTCACCTACGCCACGGCCACCACGGCGACCAGCACCTCCAACGGCGACTTCACGGGCCGGCTCAAGGAGATCACCGTCGCGTACGGAACCCAGGCGCCGCAGACCGAGGCCAGCTACGCCTACGACCCGAACGGCCTGCTGCGCACCGTGACCGACCCCACCGTCGGCGCCACCCAGGGGACCTACGCCTACGACTCGGTGGGACGCCTGTCGTCGATCGAGTCCGCCAGCAACGGCGGCTGGCAGCTGTCCTTCCCGGCGGGCGTCGCCGCTCCCCAGGTGACCGCCACCGGCACCGACATGCCGGCCAACGGCGGGACGACCGAGGGCGCGGCCGGCCTCGACGACCCCAACGCCACCGAGCCGCCGGCCAGTGACTTCCTGCCGGACGGCGTGGACCCCCCGCAGTCCTACCCGAAGAAGTGTGACACGGCCAAGACCTGGATGTGGTACACGAAGTCGGGCTGCTCGGCCTGGGCATTCCATGGCGGCAAATGGCGGAAGCCGAGCTGGAAGCGGACCGCCAGCGGCTTCAAGGTCCGGGGCATCGACTACGACCACTGCACGAAGCCGGGGGCGGACCGTCCCGCCGGGTTCGACTTCCGACCGGCCTGTGACTCCCACGACTACGGGTACGGCCTGATGACCAACCAGAAGAAGCACTACAAGTACTACCTCGACCGCACTCTCTGGCGAAAGGCCGATGTGGACACCCGCTTCTACATCACCTTGAAGGACAAGGTGTGCGGGGGCTACTTC
Organism: Nonomuraea sp. NPDC049158; assembly: GCF_040648335.1. Taxonomy (NCBI): domain Bacteria; kingdom Bacillati; phylum Actinomycetota; class Actinomycetes; order Streptosporangiales; family Streptosporangiaceae; genus Nonomuraea; species Nonomuraea sp. NPDC049158. The sequence continues at coordinate 166,426 of NZ_JBEZDM010000020.1, read as the reverse complement.
TTCCTGGTGCGGGGCGCCTGCAGGAAGATCGCGGCAGTGTACTACGCGGCTGTTCTCCTGTTCGGCATGCCCTGAGAACGGCGTGACCCGCTGAGTACGTAACCTTCCTCGGGCCGGATGGCGGCATCAGCCGCCATCCGGCTCCGTGCTCCGCCGGGCGCGGTGCGCCCGGAGCTTGTGGCGGTTGCCGCAGCGCTCCATCGCGCACCAGCGCCGGGCGCCGGGGCGGGAGGAGTCGACGAACACGAGCGGGCAGTCGTCGCTCGCGCACTCGCGAAAGCGCTCGGCGAGCGGCCCGGACAGCAGCTCGATCATCTCCCGCGCCAGCGTCGACAGCGCTTGCGTCGCCCGCACCGGCGGCACCCACCCCGCGGTCGTGCCACCGGCGACGAACTCACGGCCCGGCTTGGGGACCAGCTCGGGGACCAGCGGCGCCGCAGCCGCGGCCCGGTTGATGGTCGCGACCGCCCCGGCGGGGAGGGCGCGACGCGCGGCCTGGGCGTGCGCCACGTCCCAGATCGCCTGACGGAGGGCCTTGGCCGCGCTCAGCTCGCGGGCCGTCACGGGGACCGTCATGACCGCGGCCAGCGGCGGCTCGGCCAGCCATTCGCCCAGGTCGGCGGGCTCGTGCAGGGTTTCGAACACCGCGTAACGGCCCTCGCCGCCCGTGTGGGCGAAGTCCAGGCAGACGGCGCCGGCGTCGAACCAGAACGACCCTCCCTTGGGATCGTGCAGCGTCCGGCCGGTTGCACTCGCTCGCATGAAACCACTATAACTGGTGTCGAACGTAACCACTAATACTGGTGTCAGCGTCAGAGGAGGGCGACACATGAGCACACGGCACATCAACCCCGAGGGACTCCACCGCAGCCCGGCCTTCAGCCAGGCCGTCGTGGTCGAACAGCCGGCCAAGACGATCTACATCGGCGGGCAGAACGGCGTCGACGCCGACGGCAAGGTCGTCGGCCCCACGGTCGGGGAGCAGGCCAGGCAGGTGTTCCGCAACCTCACGACCATCTTGGAGAGCGAGGGTGCGAGCCTGGCGAACATCGTGCACTGGCGCATCGCCGTGGTGGACGGCCACACCTTCGACGAGGGTGTGGCCGCCTTCCAGGAGTTCTGGAACCGGGCCGACCCGCCGCCGGCCATCACGGTCCACGTCGTCGCCGGTCTGGGCCCCGGGTTCCTCGTCGAGATCGACGCCGTCGCCGTCGTGTGACCCCCCACGGGGTGAGTTCAACTGACCGCCCATGCAGTCGCTCGTGCCGGCGGGTGGCTCTCGTCTTCTCGGAGCAGGTCGCGGTTTCCAGGGGAAACCCCTTGGCGCTCGGTGAGACCGCCGGGAAGGACGACGGGCTCGAGCCCGTGCCGTCGCATGGCCGCTCGGTAGGCGCGGCGCCGGACGGCGGCGATGTGTCCCGTGAGAGTGGCCGGCTTGGCTTCGGGCATCGTCGGCCCCAGCAGCAGGAGCGCCTCGCACCGAAGTCGATGAGCGTCTCGATGGAGCGCCGCTCGTCGTGGGTGGCGGTCGTGGCCCCCAGCACCGTCTCGTAGCCCGCGGCGTCGACCATCGCCTGTCGGCGCGACGCTGTCGACGCGTTGTTCCGAGGCGTACGCGAGGGCTCACAAGTTTCCTCAGGACAATTTATTGTTTCCTCACGACATTGTTTTCTGCTGTTGCGCGCCCTAGTGTCGGTCCGGCGGGCACTCTCAGGGCGCCCCTTGACGTTCAGGGAGAAACGCGTGTCACTCGACGACCTCGCCCGCATGATCGCCGACCCGTCGATCGAGTTCCGGCCCGAGCTGCGCTGGTGGCTGGCGGAGGGCCTGCACACCGACGAGACGCTGGTCCGCGAGATCGACACCGCGCACCGGCTGGGTTTCGGCGGGATGGAGTTCCTCGCGATGGACGAGGGCGACATCGACCACTCCCGCTACGGCTGGGGCGCGGAGGAGTGGGTGCACGACTCCCAGGTGGTCGTCGAGGAGACCACTAAACGGAACATGTCCGTGAGCTTCACTTCCGGCACGAACTGGTCGAACGCCAACCTCCCCACGATCACCCCCGACCACCCGGCCGCGGCCCAGGAGCTCGACGTGGTGTTCGAGGACCTCGCCGCTTCGGGCTCCCGCAGCGGCGCGCTGCCGCGCGTCGACCTCGACGCCGAGCCGCCGACGCTGCACATTCCCGGCCACCGCGGCAAGGTCACCGAGCAGCACCTGGTGGCCGTCGTGGCCGCCCGCGTGCTGGAGAGCGGCGCGACGGGCGCGATCCTCGACCTCGACTCCGTCGTCGACCTCTCCGACCAGGTGCGGGGCGAGGCGCTGGAGTGGAGCGCGCCCGCCGACGGCGACTGGCGGCTCTTCGTCTTCTGGATGCACGGCACCGGACAGACCGCCTCGCCCTCGGCGTCGGTCAACTACACCGTCAACTACCTGGACCGGGACGGGGTCGACGCGGTCATCGACTACTGGGACTCGGTCGTGCTCACGCCGGAGCTGCGCAAGCAGATCAGCCGCAACCCGCGCGCGCAGATGTACATGGACTCCCTCGAGCTGTCCGTCTACGGCGCCGGTGGCATGTTCTGGGGGCGCACCCTCGCGCGGGAGTTCCGCGCCCGTCGCGGGTACGACCTCACCCGCTGGCTGCCCTTCCTGCTGCGGTCCGCGCCTTTCATGGCGGTCAGTACGACCTACCACAACGACGTACGCGAGGAGCACCGCGTCACCGTCGAGAAGGTGCGCTTCGACTACGTGCGCACGCTCACCGATCTCTACATCGAGAACATGCTGCGCCCCTTCGCCGCGTTCCTGCACGACAACGGGATCACGCTCCGCGCCGAGATCAGCTACGGACTGCCGTTCGAGCTCACCCGGCCGGGGCCGGAGGTCGACGGCATCGAGACGGAGTCGCTGGAGTTCGCCGCGCAGATCGACGCCTATCGCTTGCTGGCCGGGCCGGCTCACCTGTTCGGCAAGCAGTACTCCTCCGAGACCGGCGCGACCACCCGCAACCACATGCTCGACCACCGCTTCTACGACCAGATCATCGCCACCCAGCTGGCGGCGGGCATCACCAAGACCGTGCTGCACGGCTGGGCGAGCACCGCGGGCGCGGAGGGCGTCACCCATTGGCCCGGGCATGAGGGCATGTGGCCGATGTTCTCCGAGCGGTTCGACACGCGTCAGCCCGCGGCGGAGTTCTATCCGCTGTGGAACAAGGCGATCGGCCGCTTCCAGTGCGTCCTGCGGCAGGGCAGGCCGCGGATCGACGTGGGGATCCTCCGTACCGACCACTTCACCGACAACACCTCAGGGGTGGCCCTCCTCGACCAGGACGGTCGGCGGATCCCGGACGAGGACGCCTACGGGCGCATGTGGATGCGCGACCGTCATAACCACTGGTGGCAGGACCTGGGCATGCAGGACGCCGGGTGGACCTACGAGTTCTTCGACGGCTCGCTGCTGCTGCGCGAGGAGGTGTCGTTCGCGGACGGGCTCGTGCAACCGCACGGTCCGGGTTACCAGGCGCTCGTCGTCTACCAGGACACGCTCGACCCGGATGTGGCGGTCAAGCTCCTGGAGTGGGCGCGGCGGGGCCTGAAGCTGCTCATCGTCAACGGTGCCACCGAGCTCAAGTGGCTCACGGCCGGCCAGTACACCATCCACGACCATGCCGCCGCCCGCACCCCGGGACTCGACGGCCGCGACGAGGAGCTCGCCCAGACGATGGCGCGGCTTCGCGCGCTGCCGAACGTCGCCGAGGTGAGCGACCCGTCCGGCACCGTCGAGGCGCTGCGTGAGCTCGGGCTCGCCGGACGCGCCGAGTTCACCGGCGACAACCGCAACCTGCTCGGTCACCTGCGCGAGGACGGCGACCTGCTGCACCTGTACCTGTACCACTTCCTGTACGAGACCGGCGAGCCGACCACGGTCGAGGTCGCCCTGCCCGGCACCGGAACGGCTCACCGGATCGACGCCTGGACCGGCGACATCCGCCCCCATCCCGGCCTCCGGCACGAAGCGGGACGGACGCTCCTCTCCGTCTCCCTGGCACCCGGGGAGACCGCGCTGTTCACGATCGACCGCTCGGCGCGGGAGCCGGCGGGCTCCGAGCCCGTCCAGCCGTACCTCCTCCAGGAGATCACGGAGTGGACGACCACGGTCGAGAGCTGGGACGCCGGCGGGTTCGAGGTGATCAGCGAGGACCGCGGGCTCGGCTACGAGACCCGCGAGGTACGGCCCACCACCGCGATCACCCGCCTCGACGGCGGCCGCGGCCCGCTCCGCCCGTGGAAGGACCTCCCCGAGGTCGGTCCCGACGTCAGCGGCGTCGGCGCGTACGAGGCGACGTTCACCCTGGAGGAGGCGCCCGTCGCGGGAGCCAGGTACGTGCTCGACCTCGGATCGACGGCGGGTGGTCTCGGCTCCGCTCAGGTCAATGAGGGCCCGGTCAAGGGCTTCGACACCTCCTGCCCGAACGTGGACGTCACCTCCGACCTGCGGCCCGGGGAGAACACGGTGACGGTCCGGGTGTCGAGCTCGCTGAACAACCGGCTGCTCGCCCGCGGCTACTACGACTCGATTCCCGACATCGCCGCGCAGCTCGCCGGCGGCACTGGGATGCAGCAGACCGAGGTACACGACCACGGCCTGCTCGGACCGGTACGGCTGCTGCTCCTGCGCGAAGCGACGGCGGGCTGAGCCGGCCGGGAGGGCGGGGGCCGCTGGATCCGGTCGCCCGCCCGACCGACCGGCAGTAGGGTTCCCGGGGATACAACGGGCGAGGGGAGGCACATCGTGACGCGGACACAACGCCACGAGCTCGACGATCAGGACATCGACCTGTCATCCGTCATCGCCCCGGACCTTCTCGATCCGCGCGTCTCGCTCTCCTCGATCGTCCACTGGGCGGACAGCCACGCGGTACGGCTGGCCCTCATGACCGCCGTCGATTTCCCCGTCAACGATGTGCCGATGTTCCTCGTGGTGAACCAGCTCAGCTACCGGGGCGCGATGCGCCCCAGCGACCTCGCGCTGGCCCTCGGAACAGGGCGCGCCAATCTCACCAAGATCGCCCATCGCCTGCACGACGCCGGCCTCATCGTGCGTGTCCGTGAGCCGTCGGACGAACGCAGCGTGCTGCTCGCCCTCACTCCGCGCGGCCGGGAGATCGGGGAGCGGATCATGGAGTGCGTCCAGCGGGATCTCGAGTTGCTCCTCGCGGACTGGAGCGGCGAGGACGTGGACACGCTCAAACGCCTCCTCGCCCGCCTGGCCCGCGACACGTGGAAGGTGCCGACGCCGAAAGGCTATGCCAGGTCGGGCTGAGGTCTTCTGGTCACCACGGCCTCGCGGGCGAGGTCGCCGGCCGAGTCGGGTTACGCCCCCGCGGGAAGCTTTCCGCCCGCCACACCTCGTACGGCGCTGTCGACCAGTTCCTTCACCTGTGCGGCCGGCACCGGGACGCCAGGGGTCTCGAAGAATAAGCGGAACGCCTCGTCCTGGCCGACTCCCTCGGGCGCCTGCCCCGGGAAGTACGGCTGGACGTACACCGGCGTGCCCGGTTCGACGCGCCAGCTGTCGGCGAGCGACCCGGTGTCCACCGCGTCGTAACCGAGAACGTCCAGCAGCGCGGTCACCTCGGCCTTCGCGGCCGCGTCGTCACCCGCGATGGGCAGGGCGCTGCGGTCGGCGGCCCCGGCCGGCCGGGCGCTGGTGAACAGGCGGTGGAAGTCGATGTTGTTGAACGCCTTGACCAGGCGTGCGCCGGCCAGGTGCCGCTGCACCAGGGCGCTGGAGGTCAGCTCGTCGGAGTCCAGCTCGGCGATGCGGCCGTCGCGCTCCGGGTAGTAGTTCATCGTGTCGATCACGATCTTGCCCGCCAGCGCGGCGGCCGGCAGCCGGTCGTAGGCCTTCAGCGGAACGGTGGCCACGACCAGGTCACCCGCCTCGGCGGCGTCGGCCGGCGTGGCCGCGCGGGCCTGCGCGCCCAGCTCGGTCACGAGATCGGCGAGAGTCTCGGAGCCGCGCGAGTTGCTCAGAACGACGTTCAGGCCGGCGGCGACGGCGAGGCGGGCCAGCGTGCCGCCGATCATGCCGGTGCCTATGAGGCCGAGAGTCTTCGTCATGGCGTCTCCATCTCAGTGGGGGAGAAATTTACGGGACATCTGCAAGATACAGTACATCTGCAAGAATAAAGACACATGTCCGATAGGCTAGAGTTACGGACGTGGCCACGACCAGAGACAGCAGCCCCCCGAAGGTCGACCTGCGCGTGCGACGTACGCAGGCGGCCCTCCAGCGCACCCTGATCCAGCTCGCCGAGGAGCGGGATCTGTCGCAGATCAGCGTCGCCGACGTCGCCGAGCGGGCCGAGGTGAGCCGTTCGGCGTTCTACTCCCACTACCGGGATGTACACGAACTGGCCGAAGCCGCCTGCACCGCCATGGTCGACGACCTGATCGAGTCCCTGCCCGCCCTCGCCTGCGAGAAGGCGGACGAGGCGCCGGACCCGATCCAGTCGCTGGCGGCGTTTTTCACCAACCTCGCCGAGTACGCGGGTCTCTATCGCAGCCTGCTGGGGCCGCAGGGCAGCGCGCGCGTCATCGACCACGTACGCCGCCGCATCACCGCGACCATCCACCTCGCCACATGCGTGTCACCGGTCGCGGCCCCTCAGGTCCCGCACGACGTGCCCGCCGCGTTCACCGCCGGCGCGCTCATCGGCGTGGCCGCCGACTGGCTCCAGCGCGGATGCCCGCGGACACCGGCCGAGATGGCCGCGTCGACCTGGCCCCTGCTCGCCGCTCTCCACCAGGCCGACGGCTCGTAGGCGTGCTTGTGAGGCCCTCACAGGGATGAGGCGGTCAGATCTCCTTGACGAAGACGATGGCGTCGATCTCGTCGATGGTGGCCGGGTCCAGGGAGAGGTAGGTGTGGTCGGCCGGCACGCGGGGCGTCAGCTTCCGGTCCAGGGTGGCGACGAGGCGGGCGGGATCGATGACGGCGCGGGCGTGGGGCAGGGTCGACAGGAGCCCTTCGAGGGTGCCGGGAGGAGGGACATCGGAGCCGCGGGCGCCGAAGGTGGCGGCGGCGAAGGCGTACTGGTCGCCGAGGTGGGTGCCGATGATGGCACCCGCGCTCCACCACTGGAGCGACTGACCGGCGAACCACCAGTGACTCTTGTCGCGCTGCAGGTGGCGGTTGCCGGCGAACGCGAGCGTGGGGCCGCGACGGGCCTCGCGGCGCACGATGGCGTCGAGGTTGTCGGCCATCATCGCATCGCGCAGGCACATGAGCGCGCCGAGGCGGGTGGGCGCGGTGTCGGCCAGGCCGGCGTGGTAGCGCAGGAGCCCGGCGGCGGTGCGGGCGCGCAGGTCGGCGCGCCACCAGTCGTCGGGTGAGGTGGCGGCCGTCAGGTGGGGGGCGTGCGCGGTGAGCAGGACGCGCAGGTCGTCGGCGATCAGGCGCAGTTCCTTGGCCTCGGGGGTACGGCCGACGGACTCGGTGGGATCCATGATGCCCCGGTCGATCCAGCGCTCGTCAGGTCCGAGCAACTCGTCGAGGGTCTCGCGACTCCAGGCCGGCTCGAGGTGGGCGGCGAGGTGGTCGTACAGCGCGGTCAGGGCTGGGCGGGGACTGGCGACGCCGGTCACCTCCAGGGGGGCGTCGAAGCCGTAGAAGTGGAGCCGCTCGTTCGGAGGGCGCTGCTCGTTGTAGGCGCGCATCCAGCGCAGGAGCTCACGGTTGGCGGGTGAGGCGCCGAAGCCGTGGCTGAAGCCGCGGCTCATCGCGTCGTCGAGGGTCGCGGTGCCGTCGGTGACGTACGCGTCGGCGGTCAGGGCCGCCAAGCAGTCGCTCTCCAGGGTGATCGAGCGGTAGCCCTCGTGTTCGACGAGGTGGTGGAAGAGCTCGTTGCGCAGCTCGAGGAAGGCTTCGACGCCGTGGGTGGGCTCGCCGAGGCCGAGCAGGCGGGTGGCGGGAGGCAGGAGCGCGGTAAGTGCGCCGCCGGTGAGGGGACGGGCGGCGTCCCAGCTGGAAGCTGTCATGTCATTCGACTGTATCGTTGAACCTTCCGTTTAGACTTTGGCGGCATTTCTGGCTTCCTGCGAGGACGGACCTTCAAACAGCGGGGGCGTCGACCGCGTCCGCGAAGGCGCCCATGGACGTGAAGGTCCAGTCCGGAGTGACGTCGGCCGACGGCGCCGGCGTCGCTCCCCCGCCCGGGTTGCCGTGACGGCGGTTGATCCACACGGTCGGCAGGCCCGCGGCCTTGGCCGGCACATGGTCGTGGAACAGGCTCTGCGCTACGTGTAGCAACCTGCCCTCGGCCACCCCGAGCCGCTCGGCCTCGCGCGCCAGCGCCTCGAAGTTGCGGGGAGACGGCTTGTAGGAGCCGATGTCCTCGGCGGTGAGAATGCTGGTGAAGGTGACGCCGAGGCGCTTGTTCGAGCCGGCGAAGGAGGCCCGGTCCACGTTGGACAAGATGATGAGCTTGTAGCGGCGCGCGAGCCGCTCGAGCGCCGCCGCCGAGTCGGGGAAGGCCGGCCAGTCAGGTACGGAGACCGCCAGCCGCTCGGCCTCCTCGTCATCGACCGGCACGCCGAGCTTGGCGCCCAGGCCACGCATCGCCCGCGCCAGGATCCGCGGGTAGAGGTCGCCGGGGTGCTCGACCTCAGCCTGCGCCTCGTGCGTCGCGTACGCCGCGAGCAGCTGCTCGTCGGTCATCCGGAGATCGTGCGCGCCGGCCCACTCACGCAGTACGGCCGCGATGCCGGTCTCCCAGTCAATGAGGGTCCCGTAGCAGTCGAAGCTGAGGGCATCGAAGTCGCTGAAGTTCGTCACCATGGGAATCGACATGGTTAACCGTATAACGGGCAACCCGGCTCCCCCGCCACCCATCCTTGACAGCGCCCCCAAGGTCGGCCAACCTACCGTAACGAAAGATTATGCGGCAGTGCATAATTATGCAATGGGAGCTGCTATGCGCAAGCGCAGAGTGATCATCAACACCGACGCCAAGAACGAGGCGGATGACCAGTTCGCCATCGTCCACGGCTTGTTGTCACCGACTTTCGACATGCGCGGGCTGATCCCTGCCCATTTCGGCACCTGGCGATCGCAGCGGAGCATGGAGGAGTCCCGTGAGGAGATCGACCTCCTGCTGGATCTGCTCGGCATGACCGGCTCCGTCACCGTGGCCAACGGCGCGGCGACGCCGCTGCCCGACGAGCACACCGCGATGGACTCCCCCGGCGCCCGGCTGATCATCGAGGAGTCGAAGCTCGCGAGCGAGGAAGACCCGCTCTACGTGGCCTTCCTCGGGCCGCTGACCGACATGGCCACCGCGATCCTCCTGGACCCCGACCTCGTACGACGGCCGCTGGTGGTGATCTGGATCGGCGGCCCCGGCTACCGCGGCTACGACGAAGGACCGAGAATCGAGTTCAACCTCTCCAACGACGTCCACGCCGCCAACGTGGTGTTCGACTCCGGCATGACCGTGTGGCAGGTGCCCAGGGACGTCTACACCAAGGTCTCGGTGAGCTACGCCGAACTGGAAGAGAAGATCGGCGACGCCGGCCCACTGGGCCGCTACCTGATCAAGCAGCTGCACGAGTGGAACGCCACCTACCACCCCGGGCCGATCGAGTCCCGCTCGCTGGGCGACTCACCGGCCATCGCGCTGATGCTCTACCCCGCGAGCGGAAACCTGCGCGTCAGACCCGCTCCCCGCTTCGGCGCGGACGGCTCCTACCTGCCCGGCTCGAACCACCCGATCCGGGTCTGCGAGGAGGTCGACGTGCGCTTCCTGCTGGAGGACATGTTCGCCAAGATCAGGGCGTTCGGGCGCGAGCACGACTGACGCGCGGGTGTAGCCGGTCAGGCGTCCGCCATCTCGTCCTTGTGGCGGAACAGGCTCCGGTATTCCTGAGGCGAGGTGCCGAGGTGCCGATGGAACGCGGCCCGCAAGGAGGCGGGAGCGCCGAGCCCGGTGAGGCGGCCGATCTGCTCGATGGGCACGGTGGTCGCCTCCAGCAGCTCGCGCGCCCGGTCGATGCGTGCGTCGGTCAGCCAGGCCATGGGCGGGGTGCCGGTCTCCTCGCGGAAGCGGCGGATCAGTGTCCGCCGCGACATGTGGGCGCGTTCCGCGAGGTCGTCGACAGAGCCGTATTCAGCCGGTGGTCACCAGCTTTCGCGAGCTCGGCGAAGCCGCGCGACCGGTCTAGCCGGTGGTCACCAGGCCGCGCGTGGCGGGTCGCCCTCACCCGGACGCTGGTCGACGGTGATCGGCACCGAGTCGATCGCGCCGTCGGCGAGGTCGACCCGGTAGGCGCGCCAGTCGTGCACGTACAGGAGGTGCTCGCCGGTCCCGTCGACGCTGAAGCGCAGGGTCAGTGAGGCGCCGGGCGGCAGTTCCGGACGGGCCAGGACCCGCGTGGGCCCGCCCGCCACGGGGACGCGTTCGACGGTGTGCCCGGACGCGTAGATCAGCGCGCTGCCGTCGGGGGTGTGGGCCATCGACTCGATCTGCATGACGCCCGTGACGTTCTTGATGATCCGGGGCGCGGCGCCCTCCTGGTCGGCGGCCAGGCGGGCGAGGTCGAGCAACGCGATGGCCCGGCCATTCAGCACGCACGCGAGCGAGCGGCCGTCCGGGGCCCAGGACAGGCCGGTCACCATCCAGTACGCCGCCGTCTTCCAGTCCCGGCGCCGGCCGGTGGCGACGTCGAGCACGGAGATCTTGGCGCCACCTCCGATGAGCGGCGTGGAATAGGCCAGCCGGGTGCCGTCGGCGCTGAGGGCGAGGTCGTAGACCATCGTCAGGAAGTCGGGGTCGGTCTGCGTGATGACCACCGGCTTCCCGGGCCGCCCGTCCTCACCGAGGCGTACCAGGAAGAAGCGGATCTCCGGCTTATTCGGCTCGCTCCAGCCGGCGATGGCGAACGTGCGGTTGTCCCGGGCGGCGGCCACGAGGTGCCAGGAACTTTCGACGCCGGGCGGCAGCGGGATGTTCGCGATGAACGCCCCGGTCTCGGCGTTGTGCACGGCGGGCGGCACCGGGGTGAAGACAGCGGTCTTGGACCTGCCGGGGAAATAGGTGAGCGGAGTGCGCGCGGAGACGAAGAACCGCGGCGGGCCCGTCGCGGTCAGGGGTGCTCCGGTCGCCATGGGCTCGGCCAAGGAGGTCGCCATCGGGAACGGGTGCCGCCGCACGGGACCCGAGGACACCATGGGCGACGGCGGCGACGGGGCCACCGTGAGCGACGACGGTGGCGAAGAGGCCAGGGGCTGGGGCGCGCTGATGAGCGACACCCGGTCGGCGGCCGGATCGGCGCATCCGGCGGCCAGGACGGCCAGGGCTAAGCCCGCCAGGGCGGCGGACGTACGGGACGGCATGTAGAGATCATCGTATGGATCGGCCCGCTTGACCAACACCCTGCCGCGCGTGCCCGCCCGATCGCCGGCCTGCTGCCGCGTGTGCCATCCGATCGCCGGACTGCTGCCACTGCCTGCGAACGCCGGTCGCCCAGGGAGCAGCGCGCATCAGCACGGTCACGCATCACGTCCGCAGCACCGGCGACCCGGGCCACTCACCGCGCGACACCGGGCGACACGGTGGCTGACCTGCGGATTCGCGGGAGCGGTGGGTGCGGTTCCCGCGTACTGTTAGAGGTTTGTCAAATTTTCCGTGGAAAGGATCTTCCCCAACCTACGATCACTCCCATGCTGATTCACCGAACCTTACGGACGATCACCGTCCTCGCCGCGACGTTCACCGTCGCGTTGGCCGGGGCGGTCACGAGCGCGGCGATGGCCGACGAGACCCAGCCCAAGCCCGGCCGTCAGCTGCTCTTCTACAACCACGCCTACAGCGTCGTCGACAAGGAGACCGCCGACGCGGTCGAGAACTCCGACTACCTCCGGAAGTTCGCCAACTTCGAGGTCCGCACCACGACCGGCGGCGGGATGACCTGGAAGGGCCGCTACCTGAAGGGCCGCGAGACCTACCTGGAGCTGTTCTCGGTGGGCGACCTGCCCGGCCAGGACGCCGAATTCGGCTCCGCCGGGCTCGGGACCTCGGTCGAGCGCGCCGGGGACCTCGGCACGGTGACCGAGCGCCTGAAGGCCGCGGGGATCGCCAACCCGTTCCCGTACCGCCAGACCCGTGACTTCGGCGACGGCGTCAAGGTGCCGTGGTTCGACACCATCCGTACCACCGGTGACCAGTACGACGCCTTCGACCCGTGGGCGATGGAGTACCTGCCGGAGTACTTCGCCGACCCGCGCAGCAAGACCGAGCCCGCGAGCTTCCCCGGCGACGTCGGCCGTGAGCGCTACCTGCCCGACGACTACCGCGACCACCTGATGCGTGAGGTGACCTCCATCCGCATCGGAGTGCCCGCCCGCGACCTCGCCAACACGGTGCCGCTGCTGCGCGCCGGCGGCTTCACCGTCCGGACGCTTCCCGGCGGGGGCGTCGTCGCCGAGGGCGGCGGCACCCGCATCCAGCTGGACTCCGTCGCGCGCGAGCAGGCCGGCCTGAAGCAGATCCAGATGTCGCTCAACAAGCCCCTGCCGTCCATGACCGAGGAGCGGATTGGCCGATCCACCCTCTCCGTCGGTCCCGGCGCACACGCCGTGTGGACCTTCGACGCGCCCGCCCAGTAAGCATCACTCCACGCCTACCTGCGGGTACGGCGAAGCGGTGCCGGTGAAGCCTTCCTCGCCGGCACCGCGGACGGCGTCACTCTCGCCCTCGTCACCCGGCTCGTGGACCTGCTGTTCCCGCACGTGGAGCTGTCCCCGCGAGAAGAAAGGGGAGGCACATGCGTACCGAATCCGTCCAGTGCTGCGTGGTCGGCGGCAGACCGGCCGGGATGATGGCAGGCCTGCTGCTGGGGCCCGCCAGGGTGTCGAGGTCACCGACCTGGTGATAAAGACGGGCTGACGGCCGGTGTACGGGCCCTCACCGACGACGGTCCGCTGGAGGTGCGCGCCGATCTGGTGATCGCAGCCGACGGACGCCACTCCACCATGCGCGCGCAGGCCGGTCTCCAGTCGATCAGCGGTTCGCCACCCTTGGACGTGCTGTGGTTACGGCTGCCCCGGCACGCGGACGATCACGTGCCGTTCTTTCAAGGCGGGCGGGGCGCGTTGATCTCCATTGATCGCGGCGACTACCGGCAACTCGCTGCTCCAGTGGCACCGGCCAGGACTGCTGTTCATCGGTGACGCCGCGCACGCGATGTCGCCCGCGGGAGGCGTGGGCATCAACCTCGCGGTCCAGGACGCGGTGGCCGCCGCGCGGACACTCGTCCCCGTCCTCCATCGAGGCAGCCCGAAGAAGGAGGACCTGAACGCGAGTCTTACGCCTTGGGCGCCTGCTGGATCCGCACCAGATTGCCCGAGGGGTCGCGGAAGGCGCTGTCGCGCGGCCCCCAGGGCTGCTCGATGGGCTCCTGCAGCACCTCGGCGCCGGATGCCCGGACCCGCTCGAAGGTCGCGTCGAGATCGTCGGTGCTGAAGATGATCATCGCCAGGACGCCCTTGGTGAGCAGTTCCTGCAGGGCGTCGCCGTCGGCCTGGGAACGGCCGGCGTGTGGTTCGGAGAGCACGATTTCGAGGTCCGGCTGGGTCGCGCTGCCGAGCGTGACCCAGCGGAACCCGCCGGAGGCGACGTCGTTGCGTACCTCGAGGCCGAGCGCGTCACGGTAAAAGGTGAGCGACTCGTCCACGTCGTTGACGGTGATGTGGCAGTAGCGGAGTGCGATGGTCATGTCGCCCACGTTAGGCGGCGGCGACGCGATCCGCTTCTCCGATCCTGCTCGGCTGGTTTCGTGTCGGCCGCGTGCGCACCTTCGCCACGCACGCGGGCATCGCCGCCTCGGCGCGGTGCTCCCGGCCGCGGTACGCGCTCGGCGTCTCCCCCGCCACCTCGGTGAACCGCGAGCTGAACGAGCCAAGTGACGTACAGCCGACCGCCATGCACGCGTCGGTCACGCTCATGCCCTCGCGCAGCAGCGCCATCGCCCGCTCGATCCGGCGGGTCATGAGATAGCTGTACGGCGTCTCGCCATAGGCCGCCCGGAACCGGCGCGAGAAGTGGCCCGGCGACATGAGCGCGTGGCGGGCCATCGTCGGCACATCGAGCGGCTGCGCGTACTCCCGGTCGATCAGATCGCGCGCTCGGCGCAGGTGCGCGAGATTGGCGAGCTCTTCCGGACTCATGGGGCGAAGCTACCACACACAAATAGTCATCTACCTGCACGAATCCCGAGAGAGCTCAGCTTCGGCCGAGCATTTCAGCGGTGAGGATGTCGCCGCCGAGCCCCCAGCCGCCGTCGGGGACTTCGTCGATGAGGACCAGGGTGTTCGCCCGGGCCCGCTCGCCGTACACGGCCGCGTAGGCGTCGGTGACGGCGTCGATGAGCTTCTTCTTGGATTCGGGGGTCAGGGTGTCGGCGGGCACCTTGAGGTTGGCGAACGGCATGGTGTTTCCCTTTCGTGTGGGTGATGAAGAGCTGACAGGAGGCGGACGTCAGATGATGCCGCCGTTCACGCGCACGACCTGCCCGTTGACCCAGTGCCCCGCGGGGCTCGCCAGGAAGGCGACGACCTGGGCGATGTCCTCCGGGGTGCCGAGCCGCTCGAGCGGGGCCTGGTTGGCGAGCCGCTCGACCGTGGCCTCGTCCTTGCCTTCGAGGAACAGGTCGGTGGCGGTCGGCCCGGGCGCGACCGAGTTGACGGTGATGTCGCGTCCCCGCAGCTCGCGGGCCAGGACGAGCGTCATCGCCTCGACGGCACCCTTGCTGGCGACGTACGCCCCGTAGTTCGGGAACTGCAGGCCCACCACGGAGGTGGACAGGGTGACGATCGCCCCTCCGGCGCGCACGCGGCGCGCGGCCTCCCGCGCCATGACGAAGGTGCCGCGGATGTTGGTGCGGTGCAGGGCGTCCAGGTCGGCGAGGTCGAGGTCGGCGATCGGCGACAGTGACAGCCGTCCCGCGGAGTTCACGACGACGTCGACCCCGCCGAACACCTTCTCCGCCTCGTCGAACATCGCCGCGACCGCGCTCTCGTCCGCGACGTCGGCCTGCGCCGGGATCGCCCGGCCGCCGGCCGCGGTGATCTCCTGGACCACCTCGGCGGCGGCCGCGGCCGACCCTTGGTAGCCCACGACGACCGCGGAGCCCTGTGCCGCCAGAGTCGTCGCGATCGCCCGGCCGATCCCACGGGAGCCGCCACTGACCACGGCTATGCGCTGCTCATTCATGGAAACCCCTCCATTCGTATCGTCGATACGCCTCAGCGATATCGTCGTTAAGGCATGACGGTAGCACGGTCTTCGTATCGTCGCTAGCGCTGAGGCGTATCATTGGTCGCATGACAGGAACGGACTCCCTTCGCACGGCGATGATCGAAGCCGCGGAGCGTCAGCTGGCGACCTCCTCGGACAACGAGATCGCCACGCGGGCGGTCTGTGAGGCGGTCGGTGTGAGCCAGCCCGTGCTCTACCGGCTCTTCGGCGACAAAAGAGGACTCCTCGACGCCATCGCCGACCACGGATGCGAGAGGTACGCCACGCTCAAGGCCGCGCAGGAGCAGACGGCCGACCCGGTAGCCGATCTGCGCGCCGGCTGGGACGGCCACCTGGCGTTCGCGAAGGAGAACCCGGCCCTCTACCAGCTGATGTTCACTCCCCGGCCGTGGTCCCACTCTACTGCTCGGGATCGCGTGTTCGACTTGCTGGTGGAGACGCTCGTACGGTGCGCGGCGGCGGGCGCGTTGCAGGTCGAGCCGCGGATCGCCGCCCGGCTGATCCTGGCGGCGAGCATCGGCAACGCCCTCAGCCACCTCGCCGGCCCGGCCCAGTTCGACGACCCCGCGCAGTCCCACCGCATGCGTGACGCCGTGTTCTCACACGTGCTCACCGAATCAACCGGTCAACAGGACGCCGATCCGTTGCGTACCACCGCGCTGCGCCTCCACGCGCAACTCGACCTCGAAGGCACCGACGCCCTCGAACCGGCCGAGGTCGCCCTGCTCCTGCGCTGGCTCGAACGCGTCACGCGACCGAGATGAGCCTCTGGCGCAGCCAGTCGTGGGCGACCGCGATGTGCTGACGGGCGATCGCCGTACGGGACGCCCACGTCTCGAAGCCGTGTGGCGCGCCGGGTACGACGTCGAAGGTGGTGGTAACGCCGGCGGCCCGCAGCCGGTCGGCGTAGTCGCGGTCCTCGTCGTGGAACAGGTCGATGTCGCCGACGCCGATCCAGGTGGGTGGCAGCCCGCCGAGGTCCGCACGCCGCGCCGGGACGGCGTACGGCGCGGCGAGACCGCCACCGGCGCTCTGGCCGCCGACGGCGACCCGGGCCGGGTCGAAGCCGAGCGATCGCGCGTGCTCCTGTAACCACGCCCAGCCCGCGTGGCAGTCGTCGAGGGCGGCGGGGAACGGGTGCTCCGGGGCGAGACGGTATTCGACCGACAGGACGGGGACGCCGAGTTCGCGGGCCGTCGATCCGCACAACCCGTCGTCCATGCTCACGTTGCCGATGACGTACCCGCCGCCGTGGATCCACAGCAGGGCGCCGTCGCCACGCCGGGTCTCCGGACGGTAGAGGCGCGTACCGGGGACGGGTGCGGACGGATCTTCCCGCGCGACGCCGGGGGTGTCCACCGTGGGCAGCCGTCGGCCGACGTATCGCACGAGACGCCGCGCCCAGGCGCGATCGACCGGCACCAGCGGCAACCGGCGCAGCAGCGGGCGCAGCTCCGGCGCCACCACCATGGACCTCTTCATGGCTCATCTACTCCGATTTCCCGATGCGTCTATCCTGCTGCCCTCTGTCTACTCTGGCTTCCTGCCGTGCTCGTCGTCACGCCCCCACGTCACCCTGGAGAATGATCATGCCCGAACAGATCCCCACCTGGCGCGACGCTCGCTACGACATGCCGGTCAGTCAGCAGCTGGCGCGCTACGACGAGCTGGCCGCCAAGCACGCCTCGGCTCGCGCCCGGATCGAGCTGGTGACCCGAGGGATCTATGACCCGGTCCGGCACGGAGCCGACGACCGTCCGCCCCTTACCGTGGCCGAGCACATGGAGCTGCTGGCGCTGGCGGAGTGCGTGGCGCGTACCGTGCGGCATCCCGCCAACGTCCACCACGCAGTGCTGGCCGGAGTCACCTGGGCCGACATCGCCCACATCGTCGACTCCGACGAGCTCACCGTACGGCGGGACTACCGGCGATGGGCCGACGACCAGTACGACCTCAACCGGCAGGACCCCGACCTCGGCATGACCGCCGACGAGCACGCCGCCGCGACCGCCAGAGCTTCGGAAGTCGTCTGAGACAGCACTCGGGGTTCACGCGCCCAGGATGTCGAACGCCTGGCGGGCCAGGCGCCGCGCCGAGTCCAGCGTCCGTTCCTCCTCGGGAAGCGCGTGAAAGGCGAGCACGGTGGCGCGCAGCGCGCCCACGTTGGCGCGGGAGAGCACGGAGGCGCGCAGGGCCAACGTGGGCTCGTCCTCCCCGCTGCCCGCCTTGACCAACCGGTCGCGCAGCGCGTCCATGAGGCAGTCCTCGAGCTCCAGCAGCACCGGCTGCGCGGACTTGCTCGGCTCGGAGACCATCTGGCCGGGCAGGCCGCTGAACAGGACGGCCACCCCCGCGCCGCGGGTGCTCGCGAGGTCGAACAGGGCGTTGCGCACGGCCGTGTACGGCCCTTCGCTCTCGGGCCTGGCCCGCACCTGCCCAACTTCCAGGAGCGGGACGTCAGCGACAAACCCACCTGGCTGAAGCGGAGCACCAAGGTCCGCTCGGCACTCGTCGCCGCCACCAACAACTGGGACTACCGCAACCGCATGGGCAGCCTGCTCGCGCTCGACGACATGGTGGCCGGCATCGTCAAGACGCTGAAGGACACCGGCGAGTACGACAACACCTACCTGGTCTTCGCCAGCGACAACGGCTACAACCTGGGCGCGCACCGGCTGGTCCAGAAGATGGCCCCGTACGAGGAGTCCACGCGTGTGCCTCTGGTCATCTCGGGCCCCGGCGTCAAGCACGGCACGAGCACCGCGATGGTCACCTCCATCGACTACGGACCGACCTTCCTCGGCCTGGCCGGGGCGCCGATCCCGGCGAACGTGGACGGCACCTCGCTCGCGCCGCTGTTTCGCGGCGGCACGCCTCGCGGCTGGCGCACCGACTTCTTCGGCCAGTACGCCGGCTCGGGCGTGACCGACCGGAACGGGATCTTCCAGGAGTACACCGAAGGCGACGTGAAGGAGGTCTACCTCGTCGACGTGCCGTCGTGGAGTTCGCTGCGCACCGAGCGCTACGCCTACATCCGCTGGTACGACCTGGAACGTTCCGCGAACAAGCGTGAGTACGAGCTCTACGACCTGACCAAGGACCGCTACGAGCTCAACAACCTGCTGGCCACGCCGGCCGGCCGCAGGCGGAACGCCGCCCTGGCGGCCCGGCTGGACAAGCGTATGACGGAGCTGAGCTCCTGCCAGGGCGCGACCTGCCGCACCCCCGCCTGAGCCCGCGTCTGACTGGGCCGGGGACATCGTGCGGGGTGGTTACGGAGCCGGCTTGACGTTCTTGAGCGTGAAGTGCGAGGTGATGCCCCGAACACGCGGGATGGTCATGACGTACTGACTCAGGAACGCCTCATAGGCACCCAGATCGGCCACGGCCACCCGGACGAAATAGTCGGGACTGCCGAACAACCGCCGCAGCTCGACGACCTCCTCGGCCCGCGCCAGGGTCTGCTCGAAATACTCGACCGTCTCCGCGTCCTGGGCGTCGAGCGTCAGGTCGACCAGGACCTCGAAGGACCGGCCCACGGCGGCGGCGTCGATGACCGCCCGGTAGCCGCGAATCACGCCCTCCGCCTCCAGCCGCTGAACGCGCCGCAGGCACGGCCCGGCGGTGAGCCCGACCCGCTGGGCCAGCTCCACGTTCGTCAGCCGCCCGTCACGCTCCAACTCGGCGATGATTGCTCTGTCGATCAGATCCACGAAAGAATATTGCACCACGGGCCCTTGCCTGAGCAATATCCGCAACCACATACCAACTGTTTTCCGGCATCCTGGAGGGGTGCAAGACGTAATAGACCCGCCCCAGTTGACCGCGGCGGTTCCCGCCCACTCCACCCGGCGCCGGCAGATAGCCGCAGGCGTACGCGACTCCTTCTCCGCCGGGCTGGGGATCTTCCCGCTGGGGATCGCCCTCGGCCTGCTGGTGCTCCAGGCCGGTCTGCCCGGGTGGCTCGCCCCCGCCCTGTCCATGGCCGCCTTCGCCGGCTCCCTGGAACTCCTGCTGGTGGGCATGCTGGCCACCGTCACACCGCTCGCCGCGGTCGCGCTGACCGTCCTGGTGGTCAACTTCCGGCATGTCTTCTACGCCTTCTCCTTCCCGCTCCACCTGGTCAAGAACCGGTGGGCGAAGGCGTACTCGGTCTACGCGATGATCGACGAGGCGTACGCCGTCAACGCCTCACTCCCCGAGGCGGAACGCTCGGCGGCCCGGCTGCTGGCGATGCAGATCTCCTGCCAGACCTACTGGGTCGGCGGCGGCCTGGTCGGCGTCGCCATCGGCGCGGCCCTGCCCGCGCCGATCAAGGGCCTGGAATTCGCCCTGTGCGCCCTGTTCACCGTGCTCACCCTGGACGCGTTCCGCTCGCGCCGCGAGATCCCCGCCGTGCTGCTCGCCGCGGCCAGCGTGACCGCCGCCCTCATCGTCACCCCGGGCGTCGCCATGTTCACCGCGTTGCTGCTGTTCGTCGCCCTGCTGCTGGCCCGCCACGCGCTCACCACCCGCCGGCCCGTCCCGGAGGCCGAGAATGCCTGACGCCGCCTACATCCTCGCCGTCCTCGCGATCGTCTTCACCCTCACCCTCGCCCTGCGCGCCGTCCCCTTCGCGCTGCTGCGCACGTTGCGCGGCTCGGCCGCCGTACAGCAGCTGGCGGTCTGGATGCCGGTCGGCATCCTGGCCATCCTCGCCCTGACCGCCCTGCACGGCACCATCACCGCCGACCCGCACGCGACGCCGTACGCGTTGCTCGCGGTCGCCGTCACCGCGGGCGTCCACCTCGCCTCAGGCCGCCGCACCATCCTGAGCGTCGGCATCGGCACCGCCGTCTACGTCGTCCTCGTCAACGCCTTCTGAGGTACGGAAGCTTCCCTGACGCGGTCAGCGTCGGTCCCGCCCCGCGCACGTGGCGGAGCGGGGCCGGCCGTCAGAACAGCAGGGCGCGCGCGATGCCGATGGCGGCGCCGCCGGCGATGAACCAGGCGTTGTTGAGCCGGGTCTGCCACAACAGCACGAGCGTGACCACGGCGATGCCCGCGGTGAGCGGGTCGATGATCGCGGTCCGGCCCAGTTCGTAGGACACCCCGGCCATGAGGGCGAGGGCGGCGGCGTTGAGGCCGTCGAGCAGGGCGGAGGTCCACTCGCTGGAGCGGAGCTTGTCGGTGAGTTTGGTGAGCAGGCCGACGAAGACGAACGAGGGCAGGAAGATGGCCACCGTGGCCAGGAACGCGCCCAGCGGCCCGGCGATCATGTAGCCGACGAAGGTGGCGGTGGTGAACACCGGGCCGGGGGTGACCTGGCCGATCGACACGGCGTCGATGAGCTGCTGGTTGGTGATCCAGCCGAGCCGGTCGACGAAGTCGCCACGCAGGAAGGCCAGCAGCACGTAGCCACTGCCGTACAGCACCGAACCGATCTTCAGCATGGTGGCGAACAGCTGAAGCAGCTGGCCGCCGGTGGGGTCGCCGAACACCGGGAGCCCGCCGAACACCGGAGACCCGCCGACCTTCAGGGACCCGCCGAACGTCAGCAATGGCGCCGCGAGCACCCCGTGTGCCGCGCCCCGGCCTGGCGGGCGGCGCAGGGCCCGGGCCGCGGCGGCCAGCACCGCCCCGGCCACCAGCACCAGCAGTTCGTTGACGCCCAGCAGGTACGCGGCCAGTGCCGCGACCGCCAACACGCCCAGCCAGACGGTCTTGACCACGGTGCGCAGCAGGCCGAACAGCGCGTGCGCGATGATCGCGATCACCGAGGGGACGATGCCGTACAACAGACCCTCGGCCGCCGGCGTGCTGCCGTAGGTGACGTACGCCCAGGCCAGGGCCGTGACCATCAGCGCGGCCGGGAGGATGAAGCACACCCCGGCGGCGATCAGGCCGCGCCACCGGGCCCGGTCGTAACCGAGGTGGATGGCCAGTTCGGTGGAGTTGGGGCCGGGGATGAGGTTGGTGGCGCCCATCAGGTCCACGAACCGCTGGTCGCTGACCCACCCGCGGCGGCGTACCAGCTCATCGCGCATCATCGCGGTGTGCGCGGCCGGGCCGCCGAAGGCGATGACGCCCAGCTTCAGGAACAGCAGCGTCACCTCACGCAGCCGGCGCCGGGCCGCCATCGGGTCCCGCTCGTTCGCGCCGGGCTCGTCCTGGCTCACCTGGACCCGGCCGGATCTTCCGCGTCCGGTCGCTCGATGCCGAGACGGCCGTCGGCCAGCAGACCGGCCAGTCCGATCGCACCGCAGATCACGGTGACGAGGACCAGCGCGGGATCGGTACGTCCGGTGAGCGCGTCACCGAGAAGGACGACCGCGATCGTGCCGGGAGCCACACCGACGGCCGTGGCGACCAGGAAGGGCACGAGCCGGACCGACGACACGCCCGCGCAGTAGTTGACCAGCGGAAAGGGAACCGGCCCGATCAGCCGGAGCGACCCGACGGCGAGCCAGCCACGACGGGCCAGGCGCCGGTTGACCGCCGCGACCGCCGGGTGGGTCAACCGGGCGGCGACCGCGTCGCGACCGATCGCGCGTACGAGCAGAAAGGCCAGCGCCGCGCTCACCGTGGTCGCGCAGATCGCGATGGCGATGCCGGTGACCGGCTCGAACAGGAGTCCGGCGCCGAAGGTGAACGGGGACCGCGGGAAGGCGATGGTCACCAGTGCGTGCGTGACGAAGAACATGAGGGGAAACCACGGACCGGCGGCCCGTGCCCAGTCGCGGATCTGTTCGGCGTCCGGATAGGGGACGAACAGCGCGATCGTCACGAACGCCGCGAGAAGCACCACGACCCCGATCAGCTTCGGAGTACGGAGCCATCGCGCTCGGCGGCGTATCAGCATGGAAGGTGCTTTCAGTTTTACGCGGGGCTCTGGGCGGGCTGGAACAGTTCGATGAGGTTACCAGCGGGGTCGGCGAGCAGGATCTGGCGCCCACCGGGGCCGGACACCGGGCGGGCGCGGCGTCGAAGGCGACGCTGAAGCCGAGGTGTGTGGTGTAGAAGTCGACAGCCGCTCGTACGTCGTCGTTGAGGTAGCGGACGCTGGCGAATTCGGTCGGTGAGGTGGTCAGGTCAGATCTCCTTGTGGTGTTCATGTTCACGAAAGCGTTGTGCGTGCTTACAGAGGCAGGAATCTGATCCGGGTATCGAGTTCCTTCGCGACACGCCGGAATTCCGGGTAGGTCGCGCTGTCGGTGTCCGCGCCATCGGACGGGTTGGGCAGGCTCCAATGCGTCGTGGCGGCCGTGCCGTGGTCGCGAGGGACCTCGCGGATCTTGTCGCACAACGTGACCACGTAGTCGAAGCGCCGCCCCGCGACCGCGTCCAGCGACTGCGGCTGCCGGGGTTCGAGGTCGATGTCGTAGTCCTCACGCAGGACCCGCACCGTGTTCGGATGGAGCCGCGGTGCGGGATGGCTGCCCGCGCTCGTGACCTCGACGCCGCCGACGCGGCGCCGCAGCAGCGCCTCGGCCACCGGGGAACGCGCGCTGTTGCCGGTGCACAGGAACAACACCGAGCCGCCCCTCGGCCACCCACGCTCCGTGGGCGCCAGCGCCGGATGCAGGGCGGTGGCGGCGTCGCCGAACGCGGTCAGGCAGCCGGCCAGGTCGAGGTGGTAGTAGCAGGCGGCGGCGCCGGTCTGGGAGGTCAGCCGCGACTGCCGGGACGATCCCGTGCTCGGGGGAAGCAGCTCGCGGGTGTAGCGGTCAGCCGGTAGACGCGTCGATCTGTACGCGGTCGCTCTCGTTGTCGGAGAGGAACGCCGCCAGCGCCTGCCCCTGCTCGGCGACTTCGGCCTGGTCGGCTCGGGAGAAGCCGCCCAGCGGGGTGACGATCACGGTTCCTGCCTGGACGGTCCAGGTCGCGGCGACCCGGCCGTCGACCAGAACGACGCGCGCACCGGCGACCGACAGGTTGCGGTGAGCGTCGTCGATGATCCGGCCGCGGTCGTGGTAACCGAGGAGCGCGTTGTCGAACGCCGGCAGGAACCGTACCGGGGCGGGCGTGTCGGGGTCGGGGCGCGGCGCGTCGGGGAGGTCCAGCAGGACCCGGCCGCGCTCGTCGCGGAAGGTGACCAGCTCCTCTCGTATCGCGGCCACCGCGGCCGGCAGTCCGGCCAGGCCGCACCAGGCGCGCAGGTCCGCCGAGGCGGCGGGGCCGAACGCGGCCAGATAGCGCCGTACCAGCGCTTCACCAACCGGATCGGAGCCGTTCCGATCAGGGCCGTCCGGATCCGAGCCGACCGCATCGGAGCCGACCGGATCCGAGCCGTTCAGGGCCGGTGGGTCGATTTCGCGCCCCAGCCAGGAGGAGAGCAGCACGTTGCGTACTCCCGCCCTCGTCCGCCACACCCCGCGCGGCGGCAGCTGCGCCATCGGGAGGAGCGCGGCGACCAGCATCTCGCCCAGCGCCCGCGGTCCCGGCGCCGGCCAGCGATCGGCCAGCGCCCGCGCGAGCTCGCTCATCGAGCGCGGTTCGTCGTCGGCCATCACCGCCAGGCCCGCCGCCGCGAGCTCGTCGAGATCCACCCCGGCGAGCTCGCGGCGGTAGGTCCCCAGTACGCGTTGGCGCAGCATGGCGTCGTGGCGGGCCCGCCAGGCCAGGACGTCGTCGGCGGTGAGGAGGTGGACGGTGCGGCGCATGAGGTGGGTCCGCACCACGCTCCGCCGGATGAGCAGGTCCGAGAGCGCCGCCGGGTCGAACGCGCGCAACCGCGACCAGAGCCCGACGAACGGTTCCTGCGGCTCCTGCGCCTGCAGACCGCACAGGTGCGCGACGGCGTCGAGGACCGGCATGTCGGCGCGATCGAGCAGCAGCTGCCGGGCGAGCGTCGCGCGGTTCAGCGCCCGGCTGTCGAGAACGGTCATCAACGCTCAGGTCGACTTCTGACCGTCGAGCGTTTCGCGCAGGATGTCGGCGTGCCCGGCGTGCTGGGAGGTCTCGGCGATGACGTGCATCAGCGCCCCGCGCACGCTGAGCACCGCTCCCGGCTCGTGCCAGGGCGCCTCCGGCATCGGGTGCGTCGCCGACAGGTCGGGGACGGCGGCGACGATCTCCGCGGTGCGGGCGGCGACCTGCTCGTAACGCTCCAGGATCCCGGCCAGCGTGTCGCCGGGCAGCATCTGGAAGTCGTTCTGGTGGTCGATCATCCACTGCGGGAACTCGCGTGCGGTACCGGTCGCGATGTCGGCCCAGGTGACCCCCTCAGGCAGAGCGTAGGTCATCGCCGACGGGCCGTCGACCACGAAGCGCAGCCACGCGTCCTCCATGGACGCGACGTGCTTGATCAGCCCGCCCAGGCACAGCTCGCTGGTCGTCGGGCGCTCGCCGAGCTGCTCGTCGCCGAGCCCGCGGACGGTGTTGGTCAGGGCGGAGCGCGCGTTCGCGATCGCGGCGAGCAGGTCGACCCGCTCGGCGTCGAGGGTCGCGGGGGGCGTGGTGGTGGCGGTCACGGCGTTCGGGCCCTTCGCGTCGTTGTCGTTTTCTGGCACACGACAACAGTCGCAGAGGAAGCGGACAGGGAGTGGCCTCTTCTCCGGGCAAAATGACGTCATGCCGAAGACTTCCGCGCGACTGCTGTCGTTGCTCTCGCTGCTCCAGACGCGCCGGGACTGGCCGGGGGCGCTGCTGGCCGAGCGGCTGGACATCAGCCCGCGCACCGTACGCCGCGACGTCGACCGCCTGCGTGAGCTCGGCTATCCCATCCTGGCCTTCAAGGGGCCCGAGGGCGGCTACCGGCTCGACGCCGGTGCGGAGCTGCCCCCGTTGCTGTTCGACGACGAGCAGGCCGTCGCGCTGGCCATCGCGCTCCAGGTCGCCGCCACCTCCAGTGGTGCGGGCATCGAGGAAGCCGCGGCGCGCGCGCTGAACACCGTCCGGCAGGTCATGCCCGCACGGCTGCGCCACCGGATCGACACCCTCCAGATCACCGCCGTCGAGCGGCCGGCGAGCCGACCGGCCCCGCAGGTCGACAGCGGCGTCCTCATGGCGCTCAGCGCCGCCGTCCACGCCCGGGAGGTGCTGCGCTTCGACTATCCGCCTGGGGTGGACGACGACGGCGCGCCGGCCCCGCCGCGCCGGGCGCAGCCCCATCACCTCGTCACGTGGGGCGGGCGCTGGTACCTCGTCGCCTGGGACCTCGACCGCGCGGACTGGCGCACCTTCCGCGCCGATCGGATCACCCCGCGCACCCCTACCGGGCCCCGCTTCATCCCGCGTGAGCTGCCCGGAGGTGACCTGGTCGCCTTCGTGACCAGCAAGTTCCGGGGCGTCGACGGCGCCGGCAACTGGTCCTGTCGCGGCGAGGTGATCCTCGATCTGCCCGCCGCCGCCGTCTCCCGCTTCACCCACGACGGAGTCGTCGAGGAGCTCGGCCCGAACCGCTGCCGGCTCGTCCTGGGCTCGTGGTCCTGGCCCGGCCTGGCCGCCACCCTCGGCAGGTTCGACGCCGACATCGAGGTCGTCGGCCCGGCCGAGCTCAAGGACGCCTTCGCGCGCCTGGCCCGCCGCTACGCGAGCGCGGCGGCCGACAGATCCGCCCCACTGGGTACGAAGTGATGCAACAGGCGCCGTCCGCGAAGTGTTCACCTTCCCCTTGGCATTCTTTGCCTTGATTTGACCTGAGATGAGCGGCGAACATGACCATGTCTGTCACCCCCCGAAGGAGGCCTCGTGCACACTCAGCCGCGCCCCCGCCCTTCCTGGCCGGTACGACTGACCGTCGTCCTCGCCGCCCTCACGTCCCTCGTCGGCCTGGTCGGCATCACCCCAGCCAACGCCACGGTCTACAACTCCTGCACCATCTCCCGCTGCGCCGACGCGCGCTCGGCCAACTCGATCTGGGCCTCCAAGAGCTACCCCACCAGCAGCGGCTGGTACGCCTGGACGGACGGCAGGTACAACTACACCGGCGGGCGCTTCTACAACCGGGAAGGCCAGCTGCCCAGCGGCGCCACCTACTATGAGTACGACGTGTACTCCCGGGCGCGGGGTGCCGCGCGTGACGCGTACCGGATCGTCGTCAACCGCAGCAGCGGTGTGACGTGGTTCTCCCCCAACCACTACACCGACTTCTACCGGCTCTAGGACCGCCAATGACCGCCGCCGCACATCCGCCGCCGCACTGGCTGACAGTGTCCACCGACCCTGCGCCGGCGCTGGTGGATGGGCGGGCCTGCCGGACGCGTGCCGCCTTCTTCGAGGAGGTGGCACGCGCCCTGCGCCTCCCCGGCCACTTCGGCCGCAACTGGGACGCGCTCACCGACTCCTTGCGCGATGTCGGCGCCGTCCCACTGACCGTCGGGCACGCCGAGGAACTGCTCAGCGCCGAGCCTCCCGGGCAGCTCGCGACCCTGCTGGCCGTCCTCGCCGACGCGGCCAGGACGGGACTGACCGTGACCCTGCGCACCGACCCCGGCCACGAGGCCCTGCTCCGGCAGCGGGTCGCCGCCGCGCTGGCCTGAGACCTCGGACCGGTCCACGTGCGCTGATTCAGCCTCGCCCGCGACGGGCGGTGCCGAAGATGGATCTGGTGATCTCCCGGCCGAGGGTGGACGCCGCCGACCGCGCCAGGGACTGGAACTCCTTCGACTCCAGCACCCTCTCCAACATGGACTGCTTCGGCTCCGGCTCGCGTGGAGCCTCGGGAGCGGGGCCTTTGGGGGCGGGGCCTTTGGGAGGCTCGGCCAGCTTCGCCGACAGGATCTCGTAGGCCGACTGGCGATCGACCGCCGTACCGTACTTCGGCTGAAGCGGCGAGGCGGCGATGACGCCCGCGACCACGTCCGGGCTCGACGGTCCCATGAGCGTCTGAGGGGCGCGCAGGCGCGTCCAGGCCACCGGGGTCGGCGCGCCCGTCTCGGACAGGACCGTCACGACGGCCTCGCCGATGCCGACCTCGGTGAGCAGCCGCTCCAGGTCGTAGGAGGACTCGGGGAAGGTCGAGACGGTGGCCTTGAGCGCCTTGGCGTCCTGGGGGGTGAAGGCGCGCAGGGCGTGCTGCACGCGCGCGCCGAGCTGGGCCAGCACGTCCGTCGGCACGTCGTTCGGCGTCTGGGTGACGAAGAAGACGCCCACACCCTTCGACCGGATCAGCCGTACGGTCTGCGCGATCGACTGCAGGAACGCCTTGGACGCGTCGTCGAACAGCAGATGCGCCTCGTCGAAGAAGAACACGAGCTTCGGCTTGTCGACATCGCCCACCTCGGGGAGCACGTGGAACAGATCGGCGAGCAGCCACATCAGGAAGGTGGAGAAGAGCTGCGGCCGGTCCTGTACGGCGGGCAGTTCGAGAACGGAGATCATCCCGTGGCCGTCCGGCGTCACCCGGAGCAGGTCGCGCACGTCGAACTCCGGTTCGCCGAAGAACGCCTCCGCCCCCTGCGCCTCGAAGTTGGTCAAGGCGCGCAGGATGACCCCGGCCGTCGCCGCCGACAGCCCGCCGATCCCGCTCAGCGCCTCCGGCGTGGTGGTCAGGTACCGGATGACCGCGATCAGATCCTTGAGATCGAGCAGCGGCAGCCCTTGCTTGTCGGCGAAGTGGAAGATCAGTCCGAGGGTCGACTCCTGCGTGTCGTTGAGCCCGAGGACCTTGGCGAGGAGGGTCGGGCCGAAGGCGGTCATGGTGCCGCGGATCGGGATGCCGTCTCCCAGACCGCCCAGGGAGAAGAACTCCACCGGACACGCCGCGGGGTGCCAGGTCTCGCCCACCTCGGCGGCGCGCCGGGTGACGCGCTCGGAGGCCGTACCCGGTGAGGCGAGTCCCGACAGGTCGCCCTTGATGTCGGCGAGGAAGACCGGGACTCCCTGGGCGGCGAGCTGTTCGGCCATGAGCTGGAGGGTCTTGGTCTTTCCTGTTCCGGTGGCGCCGGCGACCAGTCCGTGCCGGTTCAGCATGCTCAGGGGGATGCGGATCCGCTCGGCGGGGTCGGCGGTGCCGTCCTCGCGCACCAGGGCGCCGAGCTCCAGCGCCGCTCCCTCGAAGTCGTACCCCTTCATCGCTTCTCCCCCCGTTCAGGACGTCCGCCGAGGGGTCGTGCGCATCATGCTCGCTTCGCAGGTGCGAAAAACCCGTATCTGGGCAAAAGCGCTTATGCGATGGACGAGTTCTGCGACTTTTGACTATCGTGTGGCCTATGTCCAGTCCTGAGGCGTCAAGACGCTAGCCACCGGTTCTTCCGGTGGCTTCTCGTGATGTCACGCGGCAGCGCCGCCTCCTGAGGCCGGCGCGCCCTTTCGTCACTCTCGCCGCCGGATGACCGTCACACGGACTGCTTCGTTCCAGGAATTCCGCCTCTGTCGTGGGGCCGGGCCTGGTTCCTCCTTTCACGCGGTAGCGCGCGCCCTTGATGAACGCGGGTGCGCGCCGCGTCGTCCTGTGATGCCCTTTCAACGCGGCCTGGAGTCTTTCGCTCATGCCTTTCGCCATCTACATCCTCGGACTGGCGGTCTTCGCCCAAGGAACGTCCGAGTTCATGCTCTCCGGACTGGTTCCGAACATCGCCGATGAACTGAACGTGTCCATCCCGGCCGCCGGCGCGCTCACGTCCGCCTTCGCCGCCGGAATGATCGTAGGAGCGCCGCTGATGGCGGTGCTCAGTCTGCGCTGGCCACCCAGGCGGGCGCTGCTCGTCTTCCTGGTCGCGTTCATGCTCGTGCACGTCGCCGGTGCGCTCACCACCAGCTTCTCGGTGCTCCTGGTGACCCGGGTGCTCGGAGCGCTGGCCAACGCCGGCTTCCTCGCCGTGGGGCTCGCGACGGCGAGCGGCATGGTCGCGCCGAACGCCAAGGGGCGGGCCACCTCCATCCTGCTGGGCGGCATCACGCTCGCGTGCGTCGCCGGGGTGCCCGCCGGTGCCGCGCTCGGCCAGACGTTCGGCTGGCGGTCGGCGTTCTGGGCCGTGGCCCTGATCTCCCTGCCTGCCGTCTTCGCCGTGGTGCGCTCGGTGCCGGACCTCACGCCGGCGACGGGGGACCCCCGCGCGGGGCGCGAACTCCGGGCCCTGCGCGGCCCGCGCCTGCTCGTCGTGCTGGTGCTGGCCGCGCTGGTGAACGCCGCCACCTTCTGTACGTTCACGTACCTGACTCCGCTGGTCACCCAGGTGACCGGCTTCGCGCCGGGCTGGGTGCCGGCGGTGCTGGCGCTGTTCGGTCTCGGGTCGTTCGCCGGAGTGACCATCGGCGGGCGCCTGTCCGACACGCGGCCGACGCAGGTCCTGATCGTTGGTGGGATCGCCCTGCTCGCCGGGTGGGCGCTCTTCGCCGCCACAGCCGGCAGCCCCGTCGCCACGCTCGTGCTCGTCTTCGTCCAGGGGACCCTGTCGTTCGCCGTCGGCTCGACCCTGATCGCCCAGGTTCTGTACGCGGCCACCCAGGCGCCCTCGCTCGGCGGCTCCTTCGCGACCGCGGCCCTCAACGTGGGCGCGGCGGCCGGTCCCGCCATCGGCGGCGCCGCCATCGCCGCCGGGCTCGGCTACCACTCGCCCCTGTGGGTCAGCGCCGTACTGGTGGCGGCGGCGTTCGCCACGGCGGGCCTCGCCCAGGCCCTACGGCGTCACGCTGTGGTGGCCGCACGGTAACCTAGGGCCACCTGGCACGCCCGCGCACGCGTGCTTTTGGTCGTTCCCTACAACTGTGGAGCCTTGGTGTGCTCCCTCTGCGACATTCCCCTACGCGCCGGCAGAGGCAAGGCTGTACAGGTGCGGGGGGTGCCACAGGGAAGGCGCGCACAGTCAACAGGAGGGCTCGGTCGGGTGTTCAGTCGTGTCGCCATCGTCAACCGTGGTGAGGCCGCGATGCGGCTCATCCACGCAGTCCGGGAGCTGGCCGCGGAGACCGCGACACCGATCCAAACCGTCGCGTTGCACACCGACGTCGACCGCACCGCCACGTTCGTGCGCGAGGCCGACCTCGCCTACGATCTCGGTCCGGCGTCCGAGCGCCCATACCTCGACCTGAAGGCGCTGGAGCGCGCGCTGGTGGAGACCGGGGCCGACGCCGCGTGGGTCGGCTGGGGCTTCGTCGCCGAGGACCCGGCGTTCGCGGAGCTGTGCGAGAAGATCGGCGTCACCTTCGTCGGGCCGAGCGCGGAGGCCATGCGCCGGCTCGGCGACAAGATCGGCGCGAAGCTGCTCGCCGAGGAGGTCGGCGTGCCGGTCGCGCCGTGGAGCCGCGGCGCGGTCGAGACGCTGGACGCCGCCCTCGCGGCGGCGGCCGAGATCGGCTACCCGCTGATGCTGAAGGCGACCGCGGGCGGCGGCGGGCGCGGCATCCGCGTGGTCACGAACGAGGCCGAGCTCGCCGACGCCTACGAGCGCACCAGCCAGGAGGCCGCTCGGGCGTTCGGCAGCGGCGTGGTGTTCCTGGAGCGCCTGGTCACCGGCGCCCGGCACGTCGAGGTCCAGGTGATCGCCGACGGCCAGGGCACCGCGTGGGCGCTCGGCGTCCGCGACTGCTCGGTGCAACGGCGCAACCAGAAGGTCATCGAGGAGTCGGCGTCGCCGGTGCTCAGCCCCGCGCAGACGGCCGAGCTCAAGGCGTCGGCCGAACGGCTGGCCGTCGCGGTCGATTACCGGGGCGCGGCGACCGTCGAGTTCCTCTACCACCCCGGCGACCAGCTGTTCGCCTTCCTCGAGGTCAACACCCGGCTGCAGGTCGAGCACCCGATCACCGAGTCCACCACCGGGTTCGACCTGGTCAAGGCGCAACTGCGGGTGGCATCCGGCGGCCGGCTCGACGGTGCGCCGCCGGTGGAGCGCGGCCACGCCGTCGAGGCCCGGCTCAACGCCGAAGACCCCGACCGCGACTTCGCGCCCTCCCCCGGCCGCATCGCCCGGCTGGACCTGCCCGCCGGGCCGGGCATCCGCGTGGACACCGGCGTCAGCGAGGGCGACACCATCCCGGCCGACTTCGACTCGATGATCGCGAAGATCATCGCGTACGGCGGCGACCGCGACGAGGCACTCGGCAGGCTGCGCCGGGCCATGGCGCAGACCACGGTGATCATCGAGGGCGGCGCGACGAACAAGAGCTTCGTGCTCGACCTGCTCGACCAGCCCGAGGTGATCGACGCCAGCGCGGACACCGGCTGGATCGACCGCGTCCGCGGCCAGGGCAGGCTCGTCTCCCACCGCCACTCCGCCGTCGCGCTGGCGGCCGCCGCCATCGAGGCGTACGAGGAGGAGGAGCGCGCCGAACGGCAGCGGCTGCTGTCCACGGCGTTCGGCGGACGCCCGCAGGTGCAGCACGAGAGCGGCCGGCCCCTCGACCTCAAGCTCCGTGGCGCCGGCTACCGCGTGCGCGTCGCGCGGGTCGGCGCGCACCGCTTCCGCGTCGGCGTCCAGGCGGGTGACGACGTCCGCACCGCCGACGTCGAACTCGAGCGCTTCGACCGCCACAGCGGGCGCGTCATCGTCAACGGCACCCCCTACCGCCTGCTCACCGGCACACACGGGCCGATCCACCTGGTCGAGGTCGACGGCGTGACGCACCGGGTCAGCCGCGACGAGGGCGGCGTCGTCCGCTCGCCCGCGCCCGCGCTGGTCGTCGCCACGCCGCTGAAGGTCGGCGCCGAGGTCGAGGCGGGCGCTCCGGTGCTGGTGCTGGAGAGCATGAAGATGGAGACGGTCCTGCGGGCGCCGTTCAAGGCGCGGCTGAAGGAATGCGTCGTCTCCGTGGGCAGCCAGGTCGAGACCGGTGCGCCGCTGCTGCGGCTGGAGCCGCTCGCCGACGACGCCGAAGCCGCGAGCACCTCGGCCGCCGAGTCCGTCGAGCTGGACCTGCCCGTCGCGAACGGGAAGATCCCGGCGCGGGCGCGCGCCACGCGCGGCCAGGAGGACCTGCGCAGCCTGCTGCTGGGCTTCGACGTCGACCCGCACGACGAAGGCGGAGTGCTCGAGGACTACCTCGCCGCCCGCCGGGCGGCCACCGAGGACGGCCATCGGCCACTGGCCGAGGAGCTCGCCCTCGTCGAGGTGTTCGCCGACCTGGCCGAACTGAGCCGCAACCGGCCGGCGGGCGAGGACTTCGGCGCCGGCCACGTCTACAGCGCTCGCGAGTACTTCCACACCTACCTGCAGAGCCTCGACGTCGAGCGGGCCGGGCTGCCGGCCGCCTTCCAGGCCAAGCTCGCCAAGGCGCTCGGCCACTACGGCGTCACCGACCTGGAGCGCTCTCCCGAGCTCGAAGCCGCGGTGTTCCGGATCTTCCTCGCCCAGCAGCGCGCCTCCGCCGACGCCGCGGTGGTCACCACGTTGCTGCGCGCCTGGCTGCGGGAGTCGCCGCCGGACGAGACGCTGCGCGAGCCCGCCGGTCTCGCGCTGGAGCGGCTGCTGGCCGCGACCCAGGTCCGCTTCCCCGTGGTCTCCGACCTCGCGCGCGGCGTGGTGTTCGCCTGGTTCGGCCAGCCGCTGCTGCGCCGCAACCGCGCCCGCGTCTACGCCGACGTCCGCAAGCACCTGCGCCACCTGGACGCGCACCCCGACGCGCCGGACCGCGCCGAGCGCATCGCCGAGATGGTACGCACCACCGAGCCGCTCGTACGCCTGCTCGGCCAGCGGCTCACCCGCGACGACCTGGACAACGCGATCATGCTGGAGGTGCTGACCCGGCGCTACTACGGCAACAAGGGTCTCACCGGTGTCCGCACCAGCCAGGCCGCGGGCTGCACGTTCGTGGTCGCCGAGCGCGCGGGCTCCCGCGTGGTCTCCTCCGCGGTCGGCTTCGAGGACCTGGGCAGCGCGCTGCGCGGGCTCGCGGAGCTGGTCAGCGGCGAGGACGCCATCGACGCCGACATCTATCTCGCCTGGGAGAGGCAGCCGGAGGACTCCGAGGCGATGGCGGCCGCGCTGCACGAGGTCGTCAGCGCGCACCCCCTGCCGGACCAGGTCCGCAGGGTCACCGCCACCGTCGCGGGCAGCGGCGGCACGGTGATGCACCACCACTTCACCTTCCGCCCGTCGGCCACCGGGATGACCGAGCAGCGGCTGATCCGCGGCCTGCACCCGTACATCGCGCAGCGGATGCAGCTGGAGCGGCTGAGCAAGTTCGACCTGACCCGGTTGCCGTCGTCGGACGAGGAGGTCTACCTCTTCCAGTGCGTGGCGCGGGAGAACCCGTCGGACGATCGCCTCGTCGCGTTCGCCCAGGTGCGCGACCTGACCGAGCTGCGCGAGCACGACGGCCGGCTGGTCGCGCTGCCGACGGCCGAGGACACCATCGCCACCTGCCTCGACTCCATCCGCCGCGCGCAGTCGCGGCGGCCGTCGGAGAAGCGCTTCAACACCAACCGGATCGTGGTCTACGTCTGGCCGCCGAGCGGCATCACCCGCGCCGAGATCGAGATGATCGCCGCGCGCGTACGTCCGACGACCGTGGGCGCCGGCCTGGAGGAGATCCTGTTCATCGCGCGGCAGCGCGACCGGACGACCGGCGAGCTGACGAAGATGGCCGTGCGCATCACCTTCGACGCCACCGGCGGCACCGACCTGACCATCGGCGAGCCGTCGGACGAGCCGGTCGAGCCGCTGGACGACTACCGGCAGAAGGTGCTGCGCGCCAGCAGCCGCAACACGGTCTACCCGTACGAGCTGACCGGCCGGCTCGGCGACTTCGCCGAGTACGATCTCGACGACGACCACGCGCTGGTGCCGGTCGACCGGCCGAAGGGGCGCAACACCGCGGCGATCGTCGCGGGCGTGGTCACCACGCCGACCCGCAGGCACCCGCAGGGCGTCACCAGGGTCCTGCTGCTCGGCGACCCGACGAAGTCGCTCGGCGCGCTGTCGGAGGCGGAGTGCCGCCGCGTGATCGCCGCGCTGGACCTGGCCGAGCGGATGCGGGTGCCGCTGGAGTGGTACGCGCTGTCGGCCGGCGCCCGGATCTCCATGAAGTCCGGCACGGAGAACATGGACTGGGTGGCCGCGGCGCTCAAGCGGATCGTCGAGTTCACCCAGGACGGCGGCGAGATCAACATCGTGGTCGCGGGCATCAACGTCGGCGCGCAGCCCTACTGGAACGCCGAGGCGACGATGCTCATGCACACCAAGGGCATCCTGGTGATGACGCCGGACTCGGCGATGGTGCTGACCGGCAAGCAGTCGCTCGACTTCTCCGGCGGCGTGTCGGCCGAGGACAACTTCGGCATCGGCGGCTACGACCGCGTGATGGGCCCGAACGGGCAGGCCCAATACTGGGCGCCCAACCTGGCCGCCGCGCGGGACGTGCTGATGTCGTACTACGACCACACCTACGTCGCGCCCGGCGAGCAGGGGCCGCGACGGGCGAAGACCACCGACCCCGTCGAGCGCGACATCTCCGACTTCCCGCACTCCTTGCCGGACAGCGACTTCAGCACCGTCGGCGAGATCTTCTCCGCCGAGGCCAACCCGGACCGCAAGAAGCCGTTCGACATCCGGACCGTGATGCGGGCCCTGTCCGACCAGGACCATCCGGTGCTGGAGCGCTGGGCGGGCATGGCCGACGCGGAGACCGCGGCGGTGCAGGACGTACATCTCGGCGGCATCCCGGTGTGCCTGCTCGGCATCGAGTCGCGGGCGGTGCCGCGGCGCGGCTTCCCGCCCACCGACGGCCCGGACACCTACACCGCGGGCACGCTGTTCCCGCGATCGTCGA
The DNA here is from genome assembly GCF_040648335.1 of Nonomuraea sp. NPDC049158. Taxonomy (NCBI): domain Bacteria; kingdom Bacillati; phylum Actinomycetota; class Actinomycetes; order Streptosporangiales; family Streptosporangiaceae; genus Nonomuraea; species Nonomuraea sp. NPDC049158. The sequence continues at coordinate 131,472 of NZ_JBEZDM010000020.1, read as the reverse complement.
AGAAGGCCGCGCGGGCGATCAACGCGGCCAGCGGCAACCGGCCGCTGGTGGTGCTGGCGAACCTGTCGGGCTTCGACGGCTCGCCGGAGTCGATGCGGAAGCTGCAGCTGGAGTACGGCGCCGAGATCGGCCGGGCGATCGTGAACTTCCGCGGGCCCATCGTGTTCTGCGTGATCTCGCGCTACCACGGCGGCGCGTTCGTGGTGTTCTCCAAGGCGCTGAACCCGAACATGACCGTACTCGCGCTGGAGGGCTCGTTCGCCTCGGTGCTCGGGGGTGCCCCCGCCGCCGCGGTAGTGTTCTCCGGCGACGTCAACGTCCGCACCGCGGCCGACCCGCGCGTACGGGACCTGGAGGCGCGCACCGCGGCCGCCGCCGGCACCGAGCGCGCCGCGTTGACCGCGGAGCTCGACGAGCTCCGCTCGTCGGTCCGCGCGGAGAAGCTCGGCGAGGTGGCCACGGAGTTCGACCGGGTGCACAACATCCAGCGCGCGGTCGAGGTCGGCTCCGTGGACGCCGTCATCCGCGCCGCCGAACTCCGCCCGCGCATCATCGAGGCCATCGAGTCGCGTCTGCGATAGCCCGCGTTGGCCCGGCGTTGACCCGCGTCGGGCCTCCGCAGCCGCGTCAGCCCAGCATTGGCGCGGGGTTAGTCCCCCGCAGCCGCGTCAGCCCAGCGTCGACCCGCGTCAGCCTTCGCAGCCGCGTCAGCCTTCCGTGAGCGCCGCTTTCATGACGTCCCGCAGGGGCGTCGGCGGGTGGCCGATCAGGTCGGCCAGCGCCGGGCCGACCTGGGCGAACTCGCCATGCCTGCTGGCGGCGAACATGCCCACGAGCATCCGCGCCTGCGGCTCCGGCACGCCATGGGAGAGCAGGTTCGCCACGTACTGCTCGTCGGTGATGATGACGCGCCTGATCGGGCGTCCGGTGAGCTCGGCGGCGATCGCGGCGACGTCGCCGAGGTCGAGGGCTTCGGAGCCGGTGAGCGGCGGGGTCGGGCCGTCGAAGCGACCCTCGTCGGCCAGGACGATCGCGGCGGCCTCGGCCAGGTCGGCGTGGGCCGTCCAGGAGACCGGCCCGTCCTGCGGCGCGGCCAGCTCGCCGGTCCGCAGAGCGTCGCGCAACAGCATCAGCGGCGTGGCGGCGTAGAAGCCGTTGCGCAGTGAGGTCCAGGCGACGCCGGACTCCCCCAGCACCGCCTCGGTGGCGGCGTGGTCGGGCATGGGCGCGAAGAGCGAGGCCGGGTTCGCGCCCATATGGCTGGTATAGAGGATCCGGCGCGCACCGGCCGCCTTGGCCGCCGTGATCGCGGCGCGGTGCAGACTGAGCGCCGTGTCGCCGGTGGCGTCGGCGGACACGATCAGGACCTGCGAGGCGTCCTCGAAGGCATGGGCGAGGCTCGCGGGCTCGGCGTAGTCACCCCGGCGGACGCGGACGCCCCGTTCCCGCAACCACTGAGCCTTCTCGGGGTCGCGGACGCTCACCGCGACCTTCTCGGCGGGGACGCGTTCGAGCAGCCCCTCCACGATCGCCCGGCCGAGCCGGCCACCGGCCCCGGTGACGATGATCATTATGGCCTCCAGCTGTCGTCCTGCGGTCGGGTTGCCCGGGCCGGATCCATTCCGGCACATCACCGCTAACGAGATTGACGTTATCATCGATAAATAGTGACGCTAACGCGAATCTGTTATCGTTGCCACCATGGATGCCGATGACGCCGATGCCGGGGGCGGTCCCCGCGAACGCATCCTCGCCGCCACGGCCAAGCTGCTCGCCGAGGGCGGCCGGGAGGCCGCGTCGACGCGCGCGGTGGGCGCCGCGGCAGGAGTACAGGCGCCGACCATCTACCGGCTCTTCGGCGACATGCGAGGCCTGCTCGACGCGGTCGCGGCCGAGGGCTTCGCCGCCTACCTGAGCAGCAAGACCGACCGGCAGCCCACCGCAGACCCGGTCGAGGATCTCCGTGCCGGCTGGGACCTGCATATCGGGTTCGGCCTGGCCAACCCGGCCCTGTACCTGCTCATGAACGAGCCCCGCCTCGGGGACACCGCCGCCCCGCCCGCCGCCGTCGCCGGCGAAAAGGTCCTCGCCACGCACATCCGCCGGATCGCCGAGGCGGGCCGGCTGCGCGTCAGCGAGGAACGCGCCGCCCACCTCGTCCAGGCCGCCGGCCTGGGGACTACGGTCACCCTGATCACCATGCCCGCGGACCGTCGCGATCTGGAGCTGTCCGCCCTCGCCCGCGAGGCGGTCATCGCCGCGATCACCACCGACACTCCGGCGGCCACGTCTCCAGGCCCGGTCACCGCAGCGGTCACCCTGCGCGCCGTCCTGCCCCGGACCACCGTCCTGACCGACCCGGAGCAGCGCCTCCTGGAAGAGTGGCTCGACCGCATCGCCGACCCGGCCACCTGACGGTCCCCCCGGGTGGTTCGCCACACGGTCCGTGGTGGCTAGGGTTCTTTGAGAGGGATACCCCCTGCGGGGGAGGAAGACAACGGTCGGTCGCGGCTGGCGTCCCTCGGGAGGCACCCCCGCGGAGGGGAAGACAACGGTCCGTCGTGGCGCGTCATGTACGGGGCCCCGCCCCGCACGCGCCCGCGTCAAGTACCACAAGGTAACCATGAGCTCCCTGGTCTTCGCTTCGGGCACCCAAGAGTCGGGCGACGGACTGGGGGACGTGGCGGCGTCGGACCTGGACGGCGGAGCTGAAGTGCTCGCACGCCGAGGCGCAGCCGCGGTCGGTGAGCACCACCAGCGGCAGGTTGAGCAGTGCGCGACTTTGCCGAAGGTGCTCAGCTCTGATGCCCAGCCACCACCACTCTGCGCGGAGCCGGCGCGCCACCGAACGCAAGGGCGATGTCCGGGAGAGGGCCACTGAGCCACACGGCTGACCTGTTCATCACGGCCATCACCGTCGTCCTGGAACGAGCCGGCGTTCAGGCCGGCACCGAACCAGAACAAGCGTCAGCGATGGCCCGCGCCCTGTGCTGGATGATCGAGCGGACCTTCTACCACGCCTCGCAGGAATCCCGCGAGAATTTCCCAAAGGCATCTTCGACCTGCGAACACATCTGGCTGACCAGCGCCGGTCTCACCACCTGAATGAGGCACCTGGCGTGGCAGTGAAGGCGCAGACATGCCGGCGCCGGCACATCCCAGCCCGAGATCAATCTGATCGAGAACCGCCGTACGACCGCTCCTGATGGCTGAAGCAGACGGATCGCCGATCGGGCGGTTTCCGCCTCGGGCGGGGTTCGGGGGCCGGGAAGAGTGGCCGCCACCGCAGTGGCGAGGTCGAGGTGGGAGTTCATGTCCAGCTCGAATCGGCCGTAGGGGTTCACGTGGGTCCAGAACAGTGGCGACAGGGCCCGCCGGTCGGCGTCGGTGGGCCGCTTCTGCCACTCGCCGTACATACCGTGCGGCCCAGTTCCTCGATCACCCGGTAGGTGGGGTGCTTGGGCCCGCGGGTGAAGCGCCGCAGGACCTGCTCGGCCTCGGCGGTGCCCAGGCGCAGGGCGGTGGTGTACTTCACGATCTGGTCGTACTGCTGGCGGAGCAAGTCCCAGTCGATCGTCTTGGTCGACAGCACAGGCGCCAGGTTCGGCCACTTCTCGTCCTCCCCGGCGGCCTGCCGGTACAGGCGGGCCGAGACGACGTTCTTCAGCCGGGGCAGCCGGTTGAAGCCGAGCATATGGGCGAAGGCGAACCCGACGATGGAAGCGCCGTGCGTGTCGGTGTACTGCCGGTCGATCTCCACGTCCGTGCAGTGCCCCAGTACGCCCTCGATCATCGCGGCGACTTCGGAGGCCGCGCAGGATTTGAGCCGGCTGTAGACGCACAGCGACTTCTTCTCGACGTGCCAGTAGATCATCACCCCGGGGCCGCGGTACCGCTGGTGCCACTCGGTCGTGAAGTTCGAGCTCCACGAGCCGAACTTCTTGGAGTCGCTCGCGCAGGCCATGCCCTCGCCCCACCACGCCGCATCGCGGGCGGCGAAGGTGGCATTGACCAGCCGTACCATCGCCGCCGGGGTGAAGGTCTCGGTCGGCGTCGTCCACAAGACCCTCGCAGCCGCCCGGTCCGAGACCGAGCCCGCCGCCATCGCCGAGGGCCGCCCGCTCCCGGCTCGGAGCGGGCGACGGTGCGGCTAGACGCAGTTGAAGCCGACGACCTCGCTCGGGATCCTGCCGGCGCAGCCGGCGGGCCCTTGTTGGGGGCCAGCCACAGGCGAGCCCAAAGTCATGCAGCGGTCGCACTGACTACCTAGGCGACGGAGAGTCGAGAGGTCATCCGCAGGGGGCGGTGGTGACGGCGGAGGTGTTCGGGTCCGCGGTCAGACACTGGCTGTGCCCATTGCTCCGGGTCCAGATCTTTCCTTGCGGCACGCCCTCGAACTCCATGAACCAGTACTGCCCCGGAGTGCTGTTGCCGCACGGGGCGGTGGCGATGGCGGAGGTGTTCGGGTCCGCGGTCAGACACTGACTGTGCCCATTGCTCCGGGTCCAGATCTTTCCATGCGGCACGCCCTCGAACTCCATGAACCAGTACTGCCCCGGAGTGCTGCTGCCGCACGGGGCGGTGGCGATGGCGAAGGTGTTCGCGGTCAGACACTGGCTGTGCCCACTGCTCCGGGTCCAGATCTTTCCATGCGGCACGCCGTCCAACTCCATGAACCACTGCTGCTCCGGCGCTTGGGCCGCGGCAGGCGATGGGTTGACGAGAGCCACCCCGACCGTCGCCACGGCGACGGCCAGGGTGGTCAGACCGGCCAGCGAAAGTTTCATCACGAGGGTTCCCCTTTTCGGGTCTCGGAAGTGTCGACTTCTCAGAACTATCACTCTGTGTATTCAATTCAGCGCATATAGTTAGCTTGTCGTGCCGAGCCTCGCTGGTGGACCACCCGCATCGGAACGGCCAGTGGCGATAACCCGAGCCCCAAACGGCTCGTTAAAGGGGGTCGGGGAACAATCCGGCATAAGAACCCCGCACCGCCATGCGCTACGTCAAACCCGGCGCCGAAGCCTTCGCCAAGGTCACCGTGGTCTTGGCCCCCGTCGCCGTTCCCATTGATCAACTGAGTGGCGGCTTACCGGAGCCATAGGAGTTCCGGGCGTCTTGATGTAGGTCTTTCTGCTGGTGCTCGAGGCCTGCTGCCTTGGCTGCCACCGCTGGGTCGTCGGAGTTGTACAGCCAGTCGCGTAGATGGAGGCGTCCTAGAAGAAGCGGTAGACGCGATCATGTGCCTCGTCGCTACCGATAAAGGTGGGCCGCCGCGCATTCAGAACCGCTTGATCCCGCGACACATCCCGACACCGCGTGACACGCAAAACCACGGACTCATAATCCGTAGGTCGTGGGTTCAAGTTCCGCCCGCCCTACCACACCGACCTGCGGCTTTACGCGCATCTGTAGTCGTGTCGTCTGATCGTGAGCCACGGTGAGCCACATGTGGGTCAGGTCCCGGCCCGGGCCTTGCCGATCTTCCGGCTGGTCGTCCGCACCGCCTTCAGCACCAGCCGCGCGGCCGCTTGGCGCTGTCGTGATACAGCTGCGGCAGCACCGAAACATAGGTGCCGACGGTCAGCACGATGCTGGCACGCCCCAGCGTGCCCTGCACCGGGTGGCACAAGAGCGGACAAGCATTCTCGTCAGCTTGAGGACCGGGACTCAAGCCGACTCGCGGCGGTCGAGACGACAACACAGCCGGGGTCGGTCTGGACCTCGCCGCCTTCCGCCGCGCCGGTGAGCCGGGGACGGTGCTCTGTCACGGTAGGGTTCTGGCGGACTTTCTTTAAGGTGGACGGCACGTGTGAGCAAGGCCAATGAGCTGATCGGCGCGGCGATGGAGGCGCTTGCCAGCGATGATCAGGCGGCCTTCGACTCCGCTGCGGCCTTCCTGGCCGACCGGGACGACGCCGATCGCGTGCTGGTGGAGGTCGTGACCCGGGCGATCTCGGGGTTGTGGCGCAACGGCTGGCAGCCCGCCGACGTGGTCAGGATCGCGGCCAGGCGGCTGACCGACTGGCACGGGCGGGCGGCGGCCGACCTCATCGCCTGGGAGATGCGGGCCTATGAGCAGACCACGGTTGATGAGCGCTGGCGCGACCAACTCGCCGGCTTGGAGGCCGCGGTGTGGTGGAAGGGCGGCTACCTGGCGGCGCGGCAGGCGCGCGACGGGGCCGGCCGTCTGGTGACCGTCTCCGGCGTGCTGGAACTGCTGGGGTTGCTGACCGGGCTGCCCCGGCTGGAGTCGTTGAGCCCGCCGCCCGGGGCCGCTCGCCGTACGGTCCAGGCACGCTCGCACGTGGTCAGCGAGAAGACGCTCGGGCGGGTGCGGGCGCTGCTCGCCAAGGCGGAGTCGACGGCGTACGAGGCGGAGGCGGAGACGTTCATGTCGGCGGCGCAGAGCTTGATGGCGAAGTACAGCATCGACGCGGCGATGCTGGACGCGCGACCAGGCGGAGGTGAGGCCCCGGCGGGCATCCGGGTCGGCATCGACGCGCCGTACGAGCAGCCCAAGGCCGTGCTGCTCGTTCTCATCGCCGAGGCCAACAGGTGCCGGGTGATCTGGTCGAAGGAGCTGGGGTTCGCCACCGTGCTGGGGTTCTGGGCGGACCTGTCCTGGGTGGAGATGCTGTTCACCTCGCTGCTGGTGCAGGCGCAGACCGCGCTGGTGAACTCGGGCACCAGAAAGCACGGCACCGGCCGATCGAGGAACAAGACGTTCCGCCAGTCGTTCCTTTCGGCGTTCGCCTCCAGGATCGGGGAGCGGCTCGCCGAGGCCACGGCGGCCGCGGTCTCGCAGGAGAGCGCCAGCCGGGGCACCGACCTGGTGCCGGTGCTGGCGGCCCGCGAACAGGAGGTGGAGCAGGCCGTCGAGCGCATGTTCCCGAACCTGGTCTCGCATGCGGTGCGCACGTCCTGGGACCGGGAGGGCTGGGCGGCGGGCCGTACCGCCGCCGATGAGGCCAGCCTCGGGGCGCGAGACCGATAGCGCTCCGTCCAGAGGGAACTCGATCACGATCACTCCATTTATCTAGACTTCTAGGACTTTAGATTGCTCTACCTAAGAAGGCAGCAAGGAGCCGGCGCCCCCGGAAAGGGGCAGGTAAGGAGCTGGCGCCCCCGGCGCCGTCCATCAGGCTGAACTCTTGCCATGACCAGCGGGATACGTGATGCTTACTGACCTCTTGTGCGAATCGGCCGAAAGCTCCCAGAGCGCATCACTCGTGCTGTTACATCTGCACCGACGTGGCGACAGGAGCGGCAACCAGAGAGGTAGTTCGTCCCCGTGACCCATGGCTCGTGGCCCCAGCAGCCTGCGCAAACACCACCATCGACGTCCATAGAACCGCTGCTGACCAGGGAATACGACGCCGATCCCGCCCTCGTGCACGAACGCCTGCGCGCCACGTACGGGCCGGTCGCCCCGGTCGACCTCCTGGGGGTGCCGGTCTGGTTCGCTCTGGGTTATGAGGAAGTGCTGCGCGTCCTGCAGAACACGGGCGGCATCTGGAGCAAGCACGTCGACAGGTGGCAGGCCAACATCGAGGGGCGGCTACCGGCGGACTGGCCGCTGCTGCCCGTCTTCCAGGTCAACAGCTCGGCGTTCCAGGAGGGGGCGACGCAGCGCGAGTTGCGGGGCGCGTGGACCAGCGCGCTCGCGCCGTTCCAGAACCCCAGCCACATCCAGGCGCAGCAGTTGGAACGTTCGATCGTGCGGTACGCCGACGACCTCCTCGACACGCTGGCGGAAGGCGGCGCCACGGGATGGGCGGACCTGGCGGCGCAGTACGCGCGGCCACTCCCTCTGATGGTCGCCAACCGCATGCTCGGCTTCGCCGCCTCACGCGGCGAGGACGTCGTGATGGACCTCTGGCGGATGATCGACGCCGGGCCGGACGCGCCCGCGGCGTTCGAGCGGCTGTACGCCGCCATGACGGAGCTCGCGGCGAGCAAGCGCGACCGTCCCGGGGACGACCTGCCCTCCTACATGATCGAGGCGAAGCCGGACTTCACGCTGGACGAACTGGCCCGCGAGCTGCTCATGCTGCCCGGCCTGCTGGACTTCACCGCCAGCCTCGTCTGCAACGTGGTCGTCGAGGTCATCTCCAATCCGGATGTCCGGGAGAGCCTGTCGGTGGGTTCGATCGACGAGACGGTCAATCGGGTCGCCCTGCTCAATCCGCCGATGGCCAACCTGACCTTCCGGTTCCCGATGACGGACGTGAAGCTGGGCAACTACACGATCGCCGCCGGGGACCCGGTCATGCTCTCCGTCGCGGGCGCGCACGCCGACCCGCGATTCGCCGGGGCGATCGATCGGCAGGCCATCCGCAGCACGCGTGCCCACCTCGCCTGGGGCGCGGGGCCGCACAGCTGCCTGGGCCAGCGACTGGCGACCCAGATCACCACGATCGCCGTACGCCGGCTCTTCAACCGCTTCTCCAAGATGAAGCTGGCACTCCCGGCCGACCAGCTGCCCTGGCGCCCCTCCCCCTTCATGCGAGCGCTGCGGTCCCTGCCCGTCCAGTACGAACTCGCCAGCCCCCACGTCCCCGCTCCCGCCCCCGTGGACGCGCAGCCGTCCCCGGCTGGTGAGGCCGCCACCGGGCAGGCAACGCCCCGTTCGGCACTGTGGAATTTCCTGCGCGGGCTGCGTCGCGGGCGATAGGCCCCTTGGCCGAGCCAACCGGATGGGGTAATCCACTTACCGTGCTACGGTGACCGGTAACTGGAGATACCCCTCCAGTTACCGGGATGGAGGATTCGTGCCCTTTAAAGGAACCCTGCCGAAGCGAGCGGTCACCCGTGTCAACGCCTGCGCGACCGCGCTGCGCTCCTCTCCTCGCTGGGGCCGGCTGGTGCGCGAACACCTCACGATCGTCACCTACACGGGACGACGCTCGGGACGTGTCTTCAGCACACCCGTCGCCTACCGGCGGGCGGATGACGTCGTCACCATCGGCGTGCAGATGCCGGACGCCAAGAAGTGGTGGCGCAATTTCCTGGACGAGGGCGGCCCGATATCGCTGGACCTGGACGGCGCCGACCGCACCGGGCACGCGGTCGCCCGACGCGACGCGGCGGGCCGCGTCACCGTCACCGTGCGCCTCGACGGCTGAGCTGAGCCGTCACCCTCGCACCGTGGCCGTTTTCAGCCGCGGTGCGGCGGCGATCTCGGCTTCGGTGAAGCGCTCGGTGACCCACTGACCGCGCGAGAACAGGACCGTCTGGTCGGTGTGGTGGGGCGAGGCGGGGTTGGCGGACAGGGAGTAGGTCAGGACGGTACGGGCACGCGGCCCGTCAGGGGTGAGCTCGATGGCCATCATGAAGCTGGAGCCGGTGTCCACCTCCGGGTAGCGCCCGTCGGCGCCGAGCGGGCCGCGCATGCGCACCCTGTCGAAACAGCCCTCCCCCTCGGTGCAGCCGGGAAGCGGGATCGAGGCGTAGCGCTGCGCCTGGCCCGGAGTCAGCGTCAGGGGGACGCGGTTGGTCTGGAAGAAGAGCACAACGTCGGCCAGGGCCTGCCGGACCGTCGGATCGTCGCCCTTGAGCCCCCGAGGGGTGGTCAGCGGGCGCGCGGGATCGAACGGCACCCGCCAGGGGCTGTACATGGGCTCTCCCGGCCTGGTGGGACGCTCAAGCCGGGTGAAGAACTCCCGCCACAGGATCGCCCCCTGGCCGTCGAGAGTGGCGCGCCCGTCCCAGTCGGCCAGCGTCCGGCAGGCCTCGCGCACGTTCACCCGCTCGCCTTCGGAGGTGGCCAGCACGGGGTTCGCCCGGCACAGCCGGAGCAGGTCCGTACGCATGAGCTCGAAGGTGTAATTGCGCTTGCCGTATACGGTGGCCTGCAGCGTTTCCAGGGTGAAGCCGGGCGCGCCGAGACCGTCGGCGCCGGACCGCCGCTGGGCGATCATGTCCAGGCTGACCCGGGGGCGCGGCTCCAGCTCGGTGCGCGCCTGACCCCACGCCTGCGGGTAGCCGGTCAGCGGCGCCGCCGGGTTGGTCATCCAGAAGGTGTTGTTGGAGTTGGCCACGTAGTCGGCGCGGGTCAGCCTGGGCTGCTTGGCCGGTCCGAAGATGCCGGGCACCACGGCGTCGTCGTCCTTGCCCCACAGGCACGCGGTGGTCGAGCCGTCCAGGACGTACGCCTCCAGGCCCGGGATGGGCGAGGGCTTGGCGCAGCGGCGCGCTTGGGCGTCGGTGACGTGGGGGACGACCGAGGCGTCGGCGAAGTAGGCGGTCCCGCCGACGTCGGTGGCCAGCGTGTGGACGAACGCCATGCCCTGGTAGGTGTTCTGGGCCGCGCGCAGTTCGGTGAGGTTCCTCGCCCTGCCCATCGCCAGCCACTCATCGGCCGCGCGCAGGTTGGCGGCGTTGACGTCGGCCAGCGCGTAGGCGACCTTGTCGGTCTGGCCGACGGCGAGCACCGGCCCGTAGCGCGAGGTGTAGAGCGTGTGGCCGCTGGTGGTGCCGTCCCGCAGGATGACCTCCACCTCCTGACGGCCCACCGGCTCCGCCTGGCCGTCCACCAGGTAGCTGCTCCGATCACCCGCGAGCTTCAGCTGGTAGACGGTGAAGCGCTGGGCGTGGGAGACGGTGTGGGTCCAGGCCACGCTCGCGTTGTGGCCGATCTGGACGACCGGGGTGCCGTACAGGCTGCCGCCGGAGACGTCGAGCACGCCGGGGATGGTGAGGTGCACCTGGTAGAAGCGGCGGATCCCGTTCCACGGGAAGTGCGGGTCGGCCAGCAGCATGCCGTGGCCGTCGCGCGTCGCCTGACGCCCCAGCGCCCAGCCGTTGCTGCCCGCGGCCGGTTTCCGCTCCGGGCCGTCGGGCTCGGGTCCGCGCACTCCGGTGATGGCGTCCTTGAGTCCGGAGCTGCCCACCATGCGGTTGAGGTCGAGCAGGTTGTTCCAGATGTCGGTGGCGGTGATGGGGCCGACCCAGGCCTTGCCCCGGCAGGTGGGATCGGGCAGGTTCGCCGCACCGGTGTCGGCCAGGTAGCGGTTGTATCCCGCGACGTAGCCCTCGACCAGGCGGCGCACCTCGGCGCCCGGCCCCACCGGCGCGGGCCGGGCCAGCAACCGCCCTACGACGCCGGAGTCCGTGACGCTCTTGAAGTAGACGTCGCTGGACAGGTTGGTGACCGGGCGGACCGGGTCGTCGGACATGGCCGTGGCGCCGAAGTAGCGGGACCGCTCGCCCCGCATGGTCACCACCCACGAGGCGAGCACGCACAGGTTGTCCTGCGCGAAGGCGTAGCCGTACCCGAACCCGAGACCGCCGTAGTCCTTGGCGGAGACGTGCGGGATGCCGTACTCGGTGCGCCGGATCGTGGCGGAGTAGCGCTCGTCGGCGGCAGCGGCGGCGGCGGACGGCGCGGTCGCGTGCACCACCACCATCACGGAGGCGAGCACGAGCAGCGCGACCAGCAGGGCAGGTCGCGGTATGAGCTTCATGTGGCTCCTATTCGAAGCGGGCGTTGTCGGGCGCGGTCAGGCGCCTGAGCAGCGGCAGACCGGCGAGAATCACCAGCAGGGAGGCGGTCAGGCCGCCGCCGACGGTCGCGAAGTAGACAGGGCCGGGCAGCGCCAGAGTGGCCTTCTTCATCGCGAGCTGGCCGACGAGCGGCTCGGCCACGCCGAAACCGGCGCCGGCGGCGAGCACGGCGGCCAGGACGAGCGGCAGCGCGGACTCCAGCAGCACCACCCCGGCCAGGGTGCGGGTGGGGGTGCCGGCCAGCCGCAGCAGGGTGAACGGCTGCCGGCGTTCGACCAGCCCGCCGCCGACCGCCACCACGAGGCTGCAGCCGCCGACGATGAGGGTCAGGGCGACGACGGCCAGCGCGATGTTCTGGCCTTGGGTGTACAGGGTCGCTCTGACCCGGGCGACCTCGGCGAAGGTCATCGGGGCCTCGGCGGTGTGCTCGGCCAGCAGCGTGCGGATCCGCTCCACCGCCGCCGGGTCGTTCGTGCCGATCAGGATCGACTCCATGTCGAGGCCGGTGGTGGAGGAGACGGATCTGCTGCCGGCGCCCGCGAGGGGCAGGATCTTGTCGACGGTGAGCGGGTTGTCGACGTTGACCACGCGGTAGAAGGCTCCCGCCACGGCGTGCGTGGCCGCCGGGCAGCGCCCGAGCACGGGGAAGCGGGCCAGGCTCGCGCATTCGACGGCGGTTCTCGCGGGCGGCTGACCGTCCGCGGGCGGGGGGCCGCTCGGCTGCTCCGCCATGGCGTAGATGGGCAGTACGTCCACACCCGGGAAGCCGCGCAGCCGGGCGAGCAGGTCCTTCTGCGTCCGCTGGGACAGCCCCGCGGTGCCGGGCCGGGCGAACTGGGCGCGCAGTACGTGGTTCAGCGCTCCCCCGGCCACGGCCTGCTGGCCCGACAGCACCGCGGGGACGATGCCGGCGAGCGCCGTGCCGACGAACACCGCCAGCACGAGCCCGCTGACCGCGCGGAAGGCGGCCCTGGGGTCGGCGACCATCCGCTGCGCGGCCACCAGCGTCGCCGCGCTCCGGGTCCGCCGGGCGGCCAGGCGAGCGGCCCGCATCGTCAGCCAGGGGCCGGCCAGGATCAGCCCGACCATGATCAGGGCGAGCCCCGCCACGGCCAGCACGGTGTCGAGGTCGTTGCCGCCGCGGAACACCGGGCCCGCGAACAGCCCCAGCCCGGCCAGCAGCGGGATCACCCGCCACGCCCTCGGCGCGGGCGCCGCGCCCTTCCTGGCCACTCCGAGGGGTGAGATCCGCACCCGGCGCAGCGACCACAGGGCGGCGCCCGCCGCGGCGACCGGCACGCAGGCGAGCACGGCCGCGTACTGCCAAGGATGTGGGGCGATCAGCTCGGGGAAGTAGCGGACGCCGGTGATCCGCACCCCGGCCAGGGCGGGCCGTACCACCTGGAAGAGCGCCAGGCCGGCCAGCGCGCCGAGCAGCGCGCCCAGCGCGGCGTCCACCGCGGCCAGCACGTTGATCTGCCGGGAGGTGGCGCCCACCAGCCGGATCGCCGCCAGGCGGGTCTCCCGGCGGGCGGCCGCCAGCCGGGTGGCGGTGCCCACGAGCGCCAGCAGCGGGACGATCAGCGCGATGGCGCCGACACCGAAGCCGAACCGGTAGATGTCGGCGTTGCCGTCGGTGGCGGGCTCGGTGGCGACCGTGTCGACCTGCGTGGCGCCCGGCATGGCGGCGACCTGCCCCGATGTCCGCCCCACCACGATGGCCAGCTCGTCGGGCCCGGACAGCCCGGCCTGGCCGATCAGCCCGGCACGGGTGCCGGGGAAGCGATCGGCGAGTTGCTCGCGCGGCGCCGAGTCCAGCAGTTTGGCCAGCGCGGGCGAGGCGTAGTACTGGCCGGGAGCGGGCATGCGGGACAGGCCGGGGATGACCGGCGCCCGGGTGCCGAGCGCGGCGGCGTCCAGTCTCGTGATCATCTGGCCGGCGTAGTAGTCCTCGTGCAGGTTCCACAGCGCGCCGTCGGCGGTGACGTCCAGGGCCCAGCCGTTGGGGGCGGTGCCCCGCGTGCACTCCCAGCACTGGCGGTCGTTGGTGGTCTGGAAGGCGTTGAACAGCGACAGCGTGCCCAGCAGCACCGCGACGCCGGCCGCCACCCCGGCGACGATCAGCGCCAGCCTGGCCGCCGCCTCCCTGCCGCTGCTCAGCGACAGTCGCAGGCCCAGCCGGATCATCGGACGAGCCCGCTGGCGTACGGGTCGGTGACCCGGCCGTCGCGGACGACGACCTCCCGGTCGGCGCTGGCGGCCACCCGGGCGTCGTGGGTCACCACGATCACGGTGGTGCCCTCCTGGCGGGCCAGGCCCACCAGCAGCTCCATCACGTGCTCGCCGGTGAGGGAGTCGAGCGCGCCGGTCGGCTCGTCGGCGAAGACGACCCGCGGCCCGGTCACCAGCGCTCTGGCGATGGCCACCCGCTGCGTCTGCCCGCCGGACAGCTCCCCCGTACGCCGGCCGCCCAGCTCGGCCAGCTCCAGCCGCTCCAGCCAGGAGGCGGCCCGCGCGTAGGCCCGGCGGCGCCGGGTACGGCCGAGCAGCAGCGGCAGCGCCACGTTGTCGGCCACGGTCAGCTCCGGCACGAGCTGGCCGAACTGGAAGACGAAGCCGAAGGCGGTGCGCCGCAACTCGCTGCGGCGGCCGTCGTTCAGCGTGTCCAGGCGCCGCCCGTCGAACCACACCTCACCGCTGTCCGGGGTGAAGATCCCGGCCAGGCAGTGCAGCAGCGTCGACTTGCCGGAACCGCTGGGTCCCATGACGGCCAGGACCTCGCCCGCGCTCACCGACAGGCTGGCCTCGCGCAGCGCGGGCGTGTTGCCGAAGGAGCGGCTGATCCCCTCGGCCCGCAGCACCGGGTTGACGATCATCGCTCGCGCACCGCCGCCGTCAGCGCGTCCAGCCGGGCCTGGGTGACGTCGATCCACCGCAGGTCGGCCTCGAGGCGGAACAGCCCGTGATCGGCCAGCAGCGCGTCGACCAGGTTGCCGGCGCGCTTGATCTCGGTCAGCTCGCGCATGCGCCGCAGATGCGTAGCCCGCTGGGCGTCGAGGTAACCCACCGCGTCGCGTCCCAGCATCAGGGCCAGCACGACCTTGGTGAACAGTACGGTCTGCAGGTACGGCTCGGCCGCCACCGGCTCGGCCAGCCACTCCTCGACCTCGCCCGTACCCACCGGGGTGATGGCATAGCGCTTACGGTCGGGGCCGTCGCCCGGCTCGCTCGGCCCGGCGGTGATCTTGCCGTCTCTGGCCAGCCGGCCGAGCGTGGAATAGACCTGGCCGAAGGGCAGGGGCTTACCGCGGCCGAAGAAGGTGTCGTAGTCGCGTTTCAGGTCGTATCCGTGACTCGGCTCCCGTTCCAGCAGGCCGAGCAGGGCAAGGGGTACGCTCATGGGAGGCACTATACCCTGAGGGTATATACCCCGGGGATAACAGGCCGCTCAGCCCGATACGGGCCGGACTCCCACGAGGGCGGTGGCGAGCTGGGTGAGCTGGGCGCGCTGAGCGGCGGAGAGATGGTCGGTGAGCCCGATGACGCGGCGGCCGATCTCGGCGGCGCACCCCTCGGCGAACCGCCTGCCCTCAGGGGTGAGGCGGACCAGCACGGCACGGCCGTCGTGGGGAGAAGGCGAGCGCTGGACCAGCCCGCGCTTCTCGGCGCGGCCGGCTCCAGCTCCGACGACGTCGCCGAGCGGCTCGCGCGGACGGCCGCGGACGTCGACGTCGTCATCGACTACCTGTGGGGCCGGCCCACTCAGCAGGCCATGCCCGCCCTGCTGACCGCCCGCACCGACCGGTCCAAAGCCCTGGCCTGGATCCAGATCGGCTCCATGGCCGGCCAGGACATCACCCTGCCCTCGTTCCTGCTGCGCGCGGCGAACCTGAACATCATGGGCAGCGGCCAGGGCTCCCTGACCGCCGCCGGCATCATCGCCGAACTGCCGTCCCTCGCCGCGGAGATCGCCTCCGGCGCCCTGGCCGTGGACCCCCTGCCCATGCCGCTGGACCAGGTCGAACAGGCATGGAACACCCCGGCCGCCCCCGGCCGGCGCCTCGTCCTGACCCCCTCCCACCGGTGATCCGCTCTTCGCGGAGCCGTACAGATGGCCGGGTCAGTGCTGGTCGCCACCTCTGGCCAGGTGCATCGGGAGCATGTCGAAGACGCTGATCACGCGCGTGATCTTGCCGTTCTCGACGGTGATGTAGTCGATGCCGCGGAAGTCCTTCAGGATGGGAGTGTCGACGGAGTACACGGTCGCCGCGTTCGTGTCGTTGCCCAGGACGTCGATGACGGTGGCGCCGATGAGCGAGTTCGCGAACCGCTCGAGGAATGCGCGGTAGCCCTCCACCCCCTCGAATGTGCCGGTCGGGGCCACGCACACGACGTCGTCGGCGAGGAGGCCCAGGGCCTTCTCGACCTCCTTGCCGGTCCACGCGTGGACGAAGTCCTCGGCGATCTTCTGGGCGAGCCCGTTAGTCGCGGTCATAGCAGGTTCCTTTCACTCTTCCCGGGCGGCGGCGGACCGCGCGGGCGCGCCCTCACGGACGCCGCCTGGCATCAGGGTCCGAACCGCCTCTGCCGGCGGCTCGTCTACCTGCATCTTCACCGAGGTATATGTCAGGTAGTGTCATATAAAAGAGTGATTTTGGAGCCATGAAATCCGAGCGCCTGCTGTCGATCATGCTGCTGCTGCAGATCCACGGACAGCTGCCCGCCGGCGACCTGGCCGAGCGCCTGGAGGTGTCGGTCCGCACCGTCATGCGCGACGTGGAGGCGCTGTCGGCAGCCGGTGTGCCCGTCTACACCGTGCGCGGCCCCCATGGCGGCATCGCCCTGCTGCCCGGCTACCGCACCAACGTCACCGGCCTGACCACCGACGAGGCCCGCGCCCTGTTCGTGCTGCTGTCCGACCACGCCCACGCCGAGCTGGGCCTGGGCCAGGCCCTCGGCTCCGCGCTGCGCAAGCTGATGGCCGCCCTGCCCGCCCCGCACCGGCCGGACGCCGACCTGGCCAGCCGCCGCATCCTCATCGACCCGGTGCGCTGGCGCGCCGGACCCGCCCGCGCCGCCACCGGCCCCACAACCGACCTGGCCGTACTTCAGCAGGCCATCTTCACCGACCGGCGGCTGCGCCTGCGCTACCGGCACGGCCGCGACAACCGCGTCCGCTCCTACACCCTCGACCCCTACGGCCTGGTCAACAAGGCCGGCGTCTGGTACCTGGTGGCCGACCATCGCGGCGAGCCCGCACTCTTCCGTACCGACCGCTCCCTGTCCGCCGCTCTCCTGGACGAGCCCGTCCAGCGCCGCGCCGGCCTGGAGCTGGCCGACGTCTGGGAGAGCCTGCGCCGCCACATCGACGACATCCCCGCTCCGCTGCTCGTCACAGTCAGCGTCCGTCGAGAGACCCTCGGAAGATTCCTGCGCATCCACGAAGCCGACCTGGCCGGACCTCCTCCCGCCGACCTGTCGCTCGGCACTGGCGGCCAATCGGAGCGGGTGACCGTCGAACTGCGCTTCCGCTCCCTGGGCGCGGCAGAGACCCTTCTGGCCTTCGGCACCGACGCCGAGGTCCTCGCCCCGGCCGAGCTTCGCCAGGCCCTGGCCCGCAAGGCGGCCGAGGCCGCCGCCCGCTACACCGACGACTCCCGCCGGGCGACCGACGCCACCTGAGGAGATCGCCGCCTACCTCGTCAGCAGGCGCCCGCCATCCCAGAGCGAGTCTCAAGATGAGAGAGACTGAGCCCATGACGAGGGAAATCCGCGAACCCGGATCCGCCATCGACGGAGGGGACGCCGGGACAGACGGCCTCACCGTCGGCCGCGCGGCCGCGCTCGTCGGGATCAGCGTGCGGACGCTGCACCACTGGGACGACGTCGGCCTCGTACGCCCAAGCGGCCGCACCTGGGCCGGCTACCGGGTGTACTCGACCGAGGACATCACCAGGATCCACCGGGTGCTCGTCTACAAGGAGCTCGGCTTCTCCCTCGCCGAGATCGGCCGGGTGCTCGACGACCCGGCCACCGACGCGCGCGAGCACCTACGCCGGCAGCGGTCGCTTCTGGTCGAGCGCATCACCCGCCTCCAGGCGATGATCCGCGCGGTCGATCGCGTGACGGAGGCCGCCGACTCGGGGATGCGGCTGACCCCGGAAGAGCAGGTCGAGATCTTCGGCAGCCATTGGCGGCCCGACTGGACCGAGGAGGCGGCGGGTCGCTGGGGCGAGAGCGCGCAATGGGCCCAGTACCTCGAGCGAGCCGCTGAAAAGACACCGGAGGACTGGAAGCGGTTCGCGGCGGAGGCGGAGGCGCTGAAGGCCGAGCTCGCCGCCGCGAAGCGCGGCGGGGTCGCGCCCGGCAGCGACGAGGCGAACACGCTCGCCGAGCGGCACCGCGCGTCGATCTCACAGCACTTCGACTGTACGCGTGCGATGCAGGTGTGCATCGGGCGGATGCACGTGGAGGATCCGCGCTTCGCGGAGCACTACGACACCCTGGAGCCGGGGCTGGCCGTCTGGCTGCGCGAGGTGATCTTCGCGAGCGCGGCCGCCCATGGTGTGGACCCGGACTCCGTGACCTGGGAGTGATCGCGCCCCGGCCTCGAGAGGACTACCCTGATCATGTGACAGATGCGGTCCAGGTCGAGCGCATGCCGGCCATCATGCGAGCCGCCAGGTTCGTCATGACCCTCGATGTGGCCTTCAGCCTCGTCAGGCTCGCCATCATGATCGGCACGATCGCTTTCGCCTTCAGCGGGCCGTTCCTCCTGTTACTCCTCTACAGCGCCGTGGTCACCGCGTTCATGTGCTGGCTGCTCTCCCGCTGGTCCTCGCGGCGCAAGCTCGTGCGCTGGGGTGTCATCGCCGTCGAAGTGGTCTCGGTCGGTGGTTCCCTCCTGGCGAACGCGATCGACGGCGGTTTCGGCTGGCCCAGGCTGGTCTCGGCCACGCTCATACCGCTGGTGCTCGTCATCATGCTGCTCACGCCTTCGGCGACCCGCTGGTTCGACCGCTCATGACGTAGCCGCCACAGCACGCTCAGCGGACGCCTGCTTGGCGCTTGGGCGCCCAGAGCTGGTCGGCGTCGCCGGCGGCGAGCCGGCCCCGGTAGACGTCGATCTTGTGGTCGATGAGCCGGAGGTTCTCCCGCAGCTCAGCCATCTTGGCGAGCACGTCGGCGCGGTGGGCCTCCATGAGGGCGAGTCGTTCCTGCTCGTTGCCGTGTCCGGCGGAGACGAGTTCGGCGTAGCGCCGGATGGCCTTGATGGGCATGCCGGTGGCCCGCAACCTGGTGCAGATGGTGATCCACTCGAGGTCCAGCTTGCGATAACGCCGCCGGCCGCCGGTGGTGCGGTCGATGGCGGTGACGACCAGGCCGGCGCGTTCGTAGTAGCGCAGGGTGTGCGCGCTGACCCCGCTGAGGCGGGCGGCCTCGGCGATGCTCACGCCGGGGTCAGGAACGGAGGCAGGCTCGGGCGCCGGCTGCGGCTTGACTTCGAGCATGCTCTAAATCCTAGCGTCGTGGTCATGAGTGACTCAATGCGGCCGAAGGCGACGGCCGCCGAACACGGGCCGGTGCCGGGCCTCAGCCGACGCCGCCGATACCTGGTTCTCGCCATCTGCTGCGCCAGCATCATCGTCGTGGTGATGGACATCTCCATCGTCAACGTGGCGCTGCCGGCGATCCGTCACGACCTGCGTACCTCGGTGTCCGGCCTGCAGTGGTCGGTCGACGCGTACACCCTGGTGCTGGCCTGCTTCCTGTTGCTGGCCGGGTCCACCGCCGACCGGGCGGGCCGCCGCCGGACCTTCCAGATCGGCCTCGCCGTCTTCGGGCTCGGCTCGCTGCTGTGCGGCCTGGCGCCGAGCATCGGCTGGCTGATCGCGGCACGTACGCTCCAGGCGATCGGTGGCACGATGCTCAACCCGGTGGCGATGGCGATCACCGCCACCACGTTCCCCGACCCGGCCGAGCGGGCCAGGGCCATCGGGGTGTTCGGCTCGATGTCCGGTCTGTCGCTGGGGCTGGGTCCGATCCTCGGCGGCGCGCTGGTCGACGGCTTCGGCTGGCGCTCCATCTTCTGGATCAACGTGCCGATCGTGGCCGCCGCGATCGTGTGCACCGCGCTGTTCGTCCCCGAGTCCCGCGCCGCCCGTGCGCGCCGTTTCGACCCGGTGGGTCAGACGCTGGTGATCCTGGTGCTGGGCAGCGTCGTCTACGCGATCATCGAGTCCGGCAGGTCGGGCTGGACCTCGCCGCTCATCCTCGGCCTGCTCGCCGTCGCCGCGCTCGGCGTGCTGGGCATCCTCGGGTACGAAACACGCCGTGCCGACCCACTGCTGGAGCTGCGCCTGTTTCGCAGCGTGCCGTTCAGCTCGGCGATTCTGATGGCGCTGTTCGCCTTGTGCGGGTTCGGCGCGTTCCTGTTCGTGACCACCCAGTATCTGCAGGAGGTACGCGGCATGTCGGCGCTGGCGGCCGGGCTGTGCCTGCTGCCGGTCGGTGGGCTGGTCGTGGTGCTGTCGCCGTTCACCGGCCGGGTGATCGGCGCGCGTGGTCCTCGCCTGCCGCTGGTGGTCGCCGGGGCCACGCTGGCGCTGGGCGGCGGGGCGTCGCTCTGGCTCGTACCGGCGACCCCGCTGCCGGCCGTACTCGCGATCTATCTGCTGTTCGGTGTGTTCCTGGGCACCGTCAACCCGCCGATCACCAACACGGCGGTCTCCGGCATGCCCCGCTCGATGACCGGGGTGGCCGCCTCGCTGGCCTCCACCGGGCGGCAGACCGGCACCAGCCTGGGCGTCGCGATCTCCGGCACGATCGTCGGCTCGGCCTTGGCCCACGGCGGGACGGCGTTCACCAGCGCGGAGCACGGCGTGTGGTGGCTGGTGCTCGGGCTCGGGCTCGGCGTACTGGGGCTGGGGCTGCTCAGCACCGGGCGCTGGGCCTTGGACACGGCCGGGCGGGCGGCGGCGCTGTTCGAGGGGATGGACCGGGGCGAGCATCCACGAACCACCTCCCTCAGCCACCGATGAACGAGCCTGGCCGCGCGTTGGCAAGCTGTGACCCCCGGCATGGTACGAAGCGATCGCTCCGGGCAGAGGAGCACCCGTGCCGGAACCCTCTGATCACCCCACCGCGCAGGCCCCGGGCGATGCCAGGGCCGTTCGAGAGGAACCCTCGCCGTTACCGTTCGGCCGCCCCGGCCGTCCCTTCGGCAGCAACCCCTTCCTCTTCGGCTTCACCGCCGCGCTCGGCGTACTGGCCGCCTGGCTGCTGGTCCAGGCGTTGACCGCCGCCGTCTCGATACTGATCTTGATCGTGATGTCGCTGTTCCTCGCGGTGGGGCTCAACCCCATGGTGGAATGGCTGGAAGAGCGGCACCTGCCGCGCTGGCTGGCGATCACCCTGGTGTTCGTCGCGGTGATCGCGTTCTTCGCGGTCTTCGTCATCGCGGTCGTGCCCGCCGTGTCCCAGCAGAGCGGCCAGTTCGTCGAGCAGTTACCCACCTACATCAGCCAGCTGCAGAACAACGCGCAGGTGCGCGAGCTCGATCAGCGCTTCGGCCTGCTGGAACAGGCACAGGCCTACCTCACCGGCGGGCAGGTCGGACAGCAGTTGTTCGGCGGGCTGCTCGGTGCGGCCAGCGTCGTGGTCAGCGCGGTCTTCTCCGCCATCACGGGACTGATCCTGACGCTGTACTTCCTCGCCGCGCTGCCCTCCATCATCCGGGTCGGCTACCGGCTGGTCCCCAGGAGCCGGCGGCCGCGCGTACAGATGCTGGGCGACCAGATCTTCAAAAGCGTCGGCGGGTACGTGGCCGGGAACCTGCTCATCTCCCTGATCGCCGGGGTGACCACGTTCATGTTCCTGTCGATCGCCGGCGTGCCCTACGCACTGCCGTTGGCCATCATCGTGGCGATCACCGACCTGATACCGCTGATCGGCGCCGGGATCGGGGCGACCATCGCCATCTTGGTGTCACTGTTCGTGTCCTTTCCGGTGGCCATCGCCACGCTGGTGTTCTTCATCGTCTACCAGCAGATCGAGAACTATCTGATCGCGCCGCGGGTGATGAAGTCCTCCGTCGACGTACCCCCTGCCACCACCATCGTCGCCGCGCTGATCGGCGGTGCGCTGCTCGGCGTGGTGGGCGCGCTGCTGGCCATCCCGGCCGCCGCCGCCCTCCAGCTGATCACGGCCGAGGTGGTGCTGCCGCGTCAGGAGCGCCACTGACCCGTGCGGTCGTGGTTCTCAGTGAGGGCCCTGGGCGGGCGCGACCATGGTCGGGTCGTGTCCGTCGGCCAGGAGGATCATGATGCGGTGGGCGTCGGTGAGCAGGCTGCCGCTGACGGCCCAGCCCTCAGGGTGGTCGACCCGACCGGCCTGGATGTCGGCGAGCCGGTCCAGCAGGTCGGCGTACGCGCGACTCGGCCACGCCAGGAACGGATCACGAGATATGTCCCACAAGGACGGCGACCTGCCGCGATGGTTCACAGGCCGTGGCGGCGCTCGCCCATCGCCAGTTCGCACAGCCGCGCTTCGGACTCGGCCGAGAACGGATCGCGGAAGGCGGCCACCGCCTCTCGGGTCTCCTCGGCGACCAGGTCGGCGTTGATCTGGGCCGCCGCGGTGGCGCCCGCCGCCGCGGCGCTGCCCACCTGGGCGACCAGATCACTGATATTGCCCGCGACCCAGACCCCGGGCACGTCCGTACGGCCGGTCGCGTCAGCGGGAATGTACTCGCCGACCCCCGCGGCATGTTCGACCGGCCGCAGCCCGAGCCCCTCCAGGAACCCGGCGCGCGCCGCCATCCGCGCGGAGACCGCCATCACCTCGCGACGCACCAGCGTGCCGTCGCTCAGACGCACTCCCACGATGCGGTCCTCGACGATCTCCAGGGAGGCCACCTCACCGTCCACCACAGTGATGCCCCGAGCGGCCAGCCGCTCCGCCTCCTCGCCGTCCGGCGGCGGCATGGTGTGGGCGAAGAATGTGACGTCGGCGCTCCACTGACGCAGCAGCAGCGCCTGGTGCACCGCCATCGGCCCACTGGCAAGCACGCCGATGGCCCGGTCACGAACCTCCCAGCCGTGACAGTACGGACAATGAATCACATCCCTCCCCCACCGATCCCGCAGCCCCGGCACGTCCGGCAACTCGTCGACCAGCCCGGCGGCCACCAGGAGCCGGCGCGCCCGGACGGACCTGCCATCGGCCAGCGACACGGTGAACCCCTTGGCGTCCTGGACCGCCGTGGCGACCTCCCCGGCCACCGCGTGACCGCCATAACCGCGGACCTCGGCCCGGCCGCGCTCCAGCAACTCGGCCGGCCGCATCCCCTCCCGGGCCAGCAGCCCGTGCACGCCCTCCGCCAGGGCGTTGCGCGGGGCCCCCGCGTCGATCACCACCACCGACCGCCGCGCCCGAGCCAGCATCAGCGCCCCGCTCAACCCCGCGGCGCCACCGCCGATCACCACCACGTCATAGCCGTCCCTCAGCTGATCGGTCACCTTGACCACCTCCGCGACGAACTATGCGACCTCATGGGCCAGGTTCGCAAACTTTGTTGCTGATACGGCAAAGCATGGCCGGATTCGTCCGCGGCTTCCGTGGCATAGCGGCGTCGCACTCATGCAGGCTCAGCGATTTGTCCGCGGGCTGCGGAATCTGTAACGTTCAAGTAACCATGGCTCAGTCATCTAATCCGGGCAGCCGTCGGCCGACGGTGCGCGACGTGGCCAAGCTGGCCAACGTCTCCATGCAGACGGTCTCCAACGTGCTGCACAACAGGTCCAGCCAGATGACCCCCGAGACGCGGGCGCGGGTGGAGCAGGCGATGAAGGACTTGGCCTACCACCCCAACGCCGCGGCTCGTGGGCTGCGCTCGTCGAGCACGCGGACGTTCGGCTTTCTGCTTCTCGATGAGGCTCCGAGCTTCATGGCCGATCCGCTGACCAGTCTGCTCGTCGCGGGGGTGGGCGACATCGCCCGCGACGAGGGCTATGAGCTGCTGCTGCGAGCCGAGCGCCCCCTCGCGGCCGAACGCTCGCTGGTGCGCCCGCTGCAGGCGGGCCGGGTGGACGGCGCGGTGGTGCTGATGTCCGGCGAGCCAGGGCTGCGGCAGGACTACATCGGGCAGCTGGCCGGGACGGGCGTGCCGTTCGTCTTGTTCGATGAGGTCGTCCACGAGCCGGCGCTGCTCTCGGTGCGGACCGACGAGCGTCAATGCGCGCGCAGGCTTACCGAGCACCTGCTGGCCGCGGGGCACCAGCGGATCGCGTTCATCGCGGCGAAGCTGCCGTGGGCGGTGGTGGAGCAGCGTCACCTCGGCTACCGGGACGCCCTGGCCGCCGCCGGGCGCAGCGTGTCGCCGCACCTGGAGCTCTTCGAGGCGACCTGGCAGGCCGATGGCGGCGAGCGGATGGCCCGCCGGCTGCTGGAGCTGGCCGATCCGCCGTCGGCCATCATGTGCGCCAGCGACGTGCTGGCCATCGGGGCCATCCACACGGCCAGGGAGCTCGGGCGCCGGGTTCCGGATGACGTCGCCATCTGCGGGTTCGACGACTTCGAGTTCTCCCGCTTCGTCGATCCACCACTGACCACGGTCCGCGTTCCGGCGTACGAGATGGGCCGGACGGCCGCCGGTTTGCTGCTCGACCGCCTGGCCGGGCGGCCCATCAGCGAGCCCCACGTGGTCCTGAGCAACCAGCTGGTTCTCCGCGCATCTGCCTGATAATCGTCAGCACCCCTTGAACGTTCTAGTAGCAACAGTTAGCATCCTGGACATCGAAGCTTTAACGTTCTAGAAGCCTCGCTGCTAGAAGGAGACGACATGCGCGCCAGGACAACGATCGGCCAGATGCGACGGACCCTTGCCATCATGTCGGGCGTCTCGCTCGCGACTCTGCTCGCCGCCTGCGGGACCGGCGGCTCCGCAGCCGAAGAAGGGTCCGGCGCCCGCGTGGTCAAGGTGGCGATCGTCCCCACGATGCCCTACATCGGCGTGCAGAACGGCAAGCTCATCGGTCTCGACGGTGAGCTGTTCAACAAGGCAGCGGACAAGCTCGGCCTGCAAGTGCAGCCGCTCACCGTCAACTTCACCGGCCTGATGGCCGGCGTCCAGGCCCACCGCTATGACATCGGGATCGGCGACATCTTCTGGAAAGCCGAGCGGGCGCAGGAAGGGATCTTCACCGACCCGCCCTTCTACTCGCCGGTCGTGCTCGCTGAGCGGCAAGGCCTGAAGGTCACGACCGTCGACGGGCTGAAGGGCAAGCAGTTGGGCACCGGTCAGGGCTTCGTCTACGTTCCGGCCCTGCAGAAGGTGCCGGGCGCGAAAGTCCACACCTATCCGACTTATCAGGACACGCTGCAAGATTTGAACGCCGACCGCATCGACATAGCCTTCCTCGACCCGCTCACCGTCTCCTACTCCCGGCAGCGGGACCCGAAGTCCACTTACGATGTCGTGCCGCTCACCCCGCCGGACGCGGCACAACTCGCCGCCCAGCCCCAGTACTCGGCATTCCTCCCGCTCATGACGGGGTGGTACCTCAACAAGGCCGAGAGCGCGTTGGAGGGCAAGCTCAGCAAGATCATCCGCGAGTTCTACGCGTCGGGCGAGGCCGGCCAGATCGTCCGTAAGTACGGCGGTGATCCGGAGACGATGCTCAAGCCCTATCGGGAGTTCAACGCCCAGCGGCGCGCGACGGATCGGCCCGCGGATTGGAAAGCTCCGAGCATTCCCTGATCAGGGAGTGCTCGTGAAGGAGGGATGACGCATGAACGACCTGTTCCAGGGCGTGCCGTGGGCCGACTACGTGCCGGATCTGTGGGCCGCGTTTCTCAGCACTCTCAGCTACACCGTGGTCAGCTTCGTGGCGGCGGCCGTCATCGGCCTGGTGACGGCGCTGGCCCGGCTGGCGAAGTTCAGACCGGTCAGCGCGGCAGCGCAGATCTACACCGAGACGTTCAAGAACCTCCCGCTGATCACCGAACTCTACATCCTCTACTTCGGCCTGGCCTCGGTCGGCGTCAACCTCAGCGCCTTCCAGGCGGGGAGCCTGGGGCTGGCCCTGTTCTACGGCGCCTACCTCTCCGAGATCTTCCGAGCCGGCCTGCGTGGCGTACCCAAGGCCCAGCGTGAGGCCGCCTACGCGCTGGGGTTGTCATCCGGCCGGACGCTGCGGCACGTGATACTGCCCCAGGCCGCGCGGATCGCGGTCCCCGGTACCAGCACGATGATGGTCGACCTGCTCAAGGGCACCTCGCTCATGGTCGCGATCGGTGGCGGCGAGCTGATGACCCAGGGCACGCTCATCGCGTCGGACACCTTCCGCGCCCTGCAGGTCTACATCGTGATCGGCCTGATCTACCTCGCCCTGTGCGCTCCGCTGTCACGCCTCATGCTGCGGCTTGAGCGCCGAATGCACGCCGGTGACGCGCTGTCGCCCAGCCGCCGCCGGGTGTGTGGCCTGATCCGGCAGGTGCGACAGGACGGCACGGCCCTGTACGCCTCCAGCCGGTCCTGACACCGAATCCACACGAAAGAAGCTGTGATGAGCACGTCCCCTTCCCGACCGGTGGTGGAGAGCGAGTCGCCGGCGATCCGGCTGCGCGCTCTGCGCAAGAGCTTCGGCGGCCACGAAGTGCTCAAGGGCGTTGCCCTGGACATCCGCCATGGCGAGGTCATGAGTGTCCTGGGCCGCAGCGGCGGAGGCAAGAGCACCGTCCTTCGCTGCGTCAATCTCCTGGAACGCCCGACGAGCGGCACGATCGAGATCGATGGCGAGACGATTTTCGCCGATGGCGAGGCTGTTCGAGGCCAGAAACTCGTCCGGTTGCGCCGCCGGGTCGGCATGGTCTTCCAGAACTTCCAGGTCTTCCCCCACCTGACGGCCGCCGAGAACGTGGTGTTGCCGCTGGTGCACGGCGCCGAGGTGCCCGAGCCCGAAGCTGTCGAACAGGCGCTGCGGATGCTGCACAGGGTCGGCCTGGCGGACAAGGCGCTGCGGACCCCGGACACCATGTCGGGCGGGGAGCAGCAGCGCGTGGCCATCGCCAGGGCCCTCGCGCTGAATCCCGTCGCGCTGCTCTTCGACGAACCCACCTCCGCGCTCGATCCCGAATCCACCCGCGAGGTTCTGGGCGTCATCAAGGAGCTGGCGGCGGACGGCATGACCATGGTGGTGGTCACCCACGAACTGGGCTTCGCCAGGGACGTCGCCGACCGCGTGGCGTTCTTCGACGACGGCGTCATCGTCGAGGAGGGGGACGCCCAGGAGGTGATCGGCAACCCGCGGCACCCGCGTACACGCGCCTTCATCACGGGCATGGAAACCGAGCCGCACACCGTTCACTGACCCCTCGTGGCCGCGACGGCACCCGCCTGACAGCCGCGCGGCCGAGCACGTCCCGAGCGGGAACCAAAAAGGAGATGAGATGGATCGCTGGGTTACTTTCGACTGCTACGGCACCCTGATGAACTGGAAGGCAGGGCTGGCCGAGATCGTCCAGCCACTCGCCGGCGAGCGCACCGACGCGCTCGTCGATGCGCTCGCCTACCTGGAACCGCCGATCGCCGCGCGGCAGCCGCATCTGTCCTACCGGCAGGTGCTCTCACAAACGCTTCAGCAGGCCGCCGCACGGGAGCTGATCCCCTTGACCGCCGAGCAGCACGATCTGCTCGCGGACGGTTGGCTTCGGTTGCCGGCCTTCCCGGACGCCTCCGATGCCCTGGCCGGGCTGCGCTCGGCCGGATGGCGGCCGGGCGTACTGACCAACTGCGACGACGACCTGTTCGCCCACTCGGCCCGTACGCTCGGTCAACCGCTGGATGAGGTGGTCACCGCGGAGCAGGTCCGCTCCTACAAGCCGGTGCTGAACCACTTCCGCGAGTTCGCCGACCGTACCGGCGCGGGGCCGTCGAACTGGGTGCACGTCGGCAACAGCTGGATGGCCGACATCGTGTCCGCCGCCCGGCTCGGACTGCCGCGCGTGTGGATCGACCGGGACCGCAGTGGCCATGACCCCTCGCTCGCCACGATCGCCGTTCAGGATGCCAAGGATCTGGCGGAAGTCGTCGGGCGCGCCCTGGAGATGGGAGCGGCGCCCGGCATCGACCCGCTGCGATGAGACCGATCACGACGCCCCCGTCTCCGCCCCCGACGCAAGGAGAAGAACTGCCCATGACCAGAGATAGCGCGTTCCTGGCGGCGCTGGCCGAGCTGCGCTCCGCCCCCGTCGCGGACTGCCTCGACCAGGCCGGGCTCCCCTGTGCGGTGATGGCGCCGCACATCCGGCCGGTGTCCCCGGACTTCCGGGTGGCCGGCTTCGCCGCCACCATGCACGTGGTGGAGGTCGAAGCCAAGCCCGACGACACCGCGAACTACTACACGAACGAGCTGGCGGCGGTGGACGGGCTGCGCCCAGGTGACGTGCTGGTCGTCTCGCACGCTCGAAAGGCCGGGTTCTGGGGTGAACTGCTGGCCACGGCCGCCACCAGGAAGGGCGCGGTGGGACTGGTCGGCGACTGCTACGCACGCGATGCGCACGCCCTGACCGAGATGAACTTCCCGTCCTTCGTGGCCGGATTCAACCCGCTCGACAGCCTGGGCCGTCTCGACGTCGACAGCCTGGGCACGGATGTCGAGTGCGGCGGGGTCACCGTGCGTCAGGGCGACCTGGTGGTCGCCGACGCCGACGGGATCGTGGTGGTGCCCGCCGAGGTGATCGAGCCGATCGTCTCGGCGGTCCGGGCCAAGCTGGCACGCGAAGACGCCATGCGTCACGACTTGCGGAACGGTATGGGAATCGTCGAAGCCTTCCGCAAGCACGAGATCCTCTGAGCAGCGGCTTTTTTGGAAGGGACAATTTTTTTGGAAGGGACAATGATGGCAGCGCTCAAAAGGGTGGTGGTGCTCGACCACCCGGAGCCGCAGGGGCTGGATCCCGCCCTGGTGGGCCCGGAGGCCGAGCTGATCGACGCCTCCGGGCGTCACGACGTCCTCGAGCTGTGCCGCTCGGCTGACGTGATCGTCACCGACACCGTTCCGGTGCCCGCCGCGCTGGTGGCGGAGCTGGAGCGGTGCCGGCTGATCTGCGAGTACGGCGTGGGCGTCGACAACATCGACGTGCCCGCCGCGACGGCGGCCGGGATCTATGTGTCGCGGGTGCCGTCCTACTGTGTGGAGGAGCTGGCCGACCACGCCGTGGCGCTGATCCTGGCTTCGACCCGGGGCATCGTCAGATATCACGATCACGTACGGGGTGGCGGATGGGACTACCGCCAGGCCGGTACGCTCCGGCGTACCCGGGGGCAGGTCCTCGGCCTGCTGGGTATGGGTCATGCCGGTCATGCGGTCGCCGTCCGGGCCGCCGCGCTCGGGTTCCGCGTCCTGGCGACCGATCCGGTGATCGACCCCGGAGATCCGCGCGCGGGGGCCGCCGAGTTGGTGCCGCTCGAGCGGCTGGTGACCGAAGCCGACGTGCTCAGCCTGCACGCCCCGCTGACGCCCGCCACCACGCACGTCATCTCCGCCGCGCGGCTGGCGGCGATGAAACCCACGGCTTACCTGGTCAACACCGCACGGGGCGGCCTCGTCGACCAGGAGGCGCTGGTGGCGGCGCTGCGGGCCGGCCGGATAGCGGGCGCGGCCCTCGACGTCCTGGCGGCCGAACCTCCGCGGGTCCACGAGGAGCTTCTTGGTCTGCCGAACGTGATCGTGACCCCGCACGCGGGTTTCTACTCCGAGGAGTCGCTGACGGACCTCACCCATGGCGTGTTCGCCGAGGTCCGTGCCGCGCTGAGCGGGCTACGCCCGCGCAACGCGGTGAACCAGCCGCTCAACACCGACTAACTACCACTGAATGCCGTCCAGCCGCGTAGCACGGCGGGGATCGTCGAGCGGAACGTGGTCTCGGCCGTGGCGGTGTCGAGGGCCCCGGCCAGTTCGAGAGTCACCAGCCCGTGCAGGGTCACCCAGAGTGAGAGCGCGATGGAGGTCGCGTCGCCCGAGAGCGCGGAGGCCGACAGAGCGCGGTCTATCGCCTCGATGAGCGGCCTGACGGGATCGCCGACCCCCACGTCACCGGATGGGTCGAAGCTCTGCACGCCGCCGAACAACACGGTGTAGAGGTGGCGGTGCTCGCGTCCCCACCGCCGGTACGCGACCGCGAGCGCGTAGAGATCGGCGAGGGGATCATCCGAGGCCGCCACCGCCGACAGTTCCTGGGACAGCCCGGCGACCGCTCTGCCGCGCACTTCGGCGATCAGCCCGTCCTTGCCGTCGAACAGCGAATAGACGGCGGCTGTCGCGGTCCCGGCGGCGGCGGCCAGGGCGCGGATGGTGATCGATTCCCGTGGAGATCCTCGCCGTGCTCGCCGTCGCCGGGCTGGCCGGGCTGTTCCTCGCCCTCATCGTTCTGACAAATGGCGTGCGCGCGGGGCTCGCCGCCTGGCTGACCGCCTTCGGCGCCGGAGTCATCGCCGCGCTGTGGCGAGGCCGCGGCCGTACCTGGCCGGGCCGGCTGTGGCCCTTCGCGCCGGTGATCGTCGCCGCCGCGCTCACGGCGTCGGTCTGCGTCCCCACCGCCCCCACGACCCGGCGGTATCCGCCCGACCTGTCATTCGTCGCGACGAGACACTGGAGCCTGAGCACGGGCAGCCGGGTCGCCGTCTACCACTATCCCCCCGCCGCCGGCCTCCCCCGGCACCCCACGCCGCTCGTGTACCTCTACGGAGGGCCCGTCCGCGACATCTCCGTGCTCGACCACCGATTCCTTCGGCTCCTGGCCGGACGGGGCTACGACGTGTACGCCTACGAGCAGCCCGGCGGCGGACGGAGCGACCTGCTGCCCATGGAGCAGTACACGATCTCCAGGTCCGTACGTGACCTCGCCGCCTTCATCGATCGCCTGGGCAAGGGCCCGGTCGACGTCCTCGGATTCTCCGCGGGCGCGGTCGTGCTCACCCGGGCCCTGGCCACCGCGGACGTCACCGTCAACGTGCACCGGGCGATCATCGCCGAGCCCGGCCCCATGGACGGCCCCACCACGCTGATCAGCGGGCAACAGGGACGACCGTCCGCGCGCGGCCTCGCTCCGGCCCCGGCCGGACCCCGGGCGACGTCGGCGAGCACAGGTGAAGTCCGCGACGGGCCGGCCTGGAACCTCAGGGCGGATCCCGGCCGTTGAGCGCCCTCAGAAGCCGACGCTGGCGATGATCTCCAGCACGAACGGCGCGGCGACGACGAGGACGGCGATGACGATCAGCAGCGCGATCACGTTGCCGACGAAGCTCGACCGGCCGGACCGGCGCGCCAGCCGCGCCGAGTCCTGAGTGGATTGGCGCGCCCACTGGGCCGCCCTGGCCGCGTTCTGGTCGGCGTTCTGCTGGCTCTGCCACGATGAGAAGTTCGGGTTGGTCATGACGATCTTTCCTTTCGTATCGTATGGATCAGGCCGGGTCGTCGTGCGACCTCCGTGCCGGGATGCGTGTTCGGATCGCGCCGGCGAGCAGAGCGGCGCCGAGGGGCCCGGCACCCAGGAGGTAGGGGGCTCCCGGATCGCCGGTGAGCGGGCCGAGCAGAGCGGCGAACGCGATGACCGCTCCAGCCGCCGGCCGGACCAGTCCGGCGCGGGCCAGCCCGTACGCCAGCAGCGCGATGCCGACGGCGGCGGCACAGGCCAGGGCGAGCCGCGGGACGGGCTGCGCCGCGACGCACCGCCCGCCGGCGACCCGCAGCGTCGCCTCGACCATCCAGGCCGAGGCGACCACCCCGAGCAGGGCCAGGGCGACGGCGGCCCGCCCCCGTCTCGCGTGCCGCGCGACGTCGCGGTACACGGTCGCGGTCGCCGCCACCCCGGCCCATGCGCCGGCCCCCCACATCACCTCGGCGGATGCGGTCAGCGTCCCGGCGAGGCAGAGCATCGCCGAGGCCAGCAGCCCCAGCCCGCCGAGCGCCCGCGCTCTCATGTCCGTCGTCAGGGCCGGTGCGCGCTCAGCAGTGCTTGCTCAGCGACATATGCTTGATGAGCGGGAACAGCTCCGGGTTGAACTCTGCCTCGGTGTCCTTGATCAGCCACCGGTACGGCTCGGCGTGGCTGGGCATGTTCATGACGAACTTCGTCAGGTTCGTCGGGTTGGAGCGGGTGTGTCGCAGCCAGCCGAGCACGGCGCCGTTCTCGTCCTTGATCTTCGCCCACATCAGCCAGGCGTCGTCGTCATCGCTGCTGGTGACCATGCCGTCGAAGGAGGCCTTGCCGGTGGAGGTCAAGGTCCATCGGGCGCCCGAGAACATCGTGCAGTCGCCCGCCCGCATCGTTCCGAAGTAGAAGGTCTTGGTGGCCAGCGCGGTGGTGTCCTGCGCGTGGGCGGTTCCGGTGGTGGCGAAGGCCAGCCCCGCGATCAGGGCCGCCGTGGTCGATATGGCGCCCAGCATCCTTTGGGTCCCGCGCATGGGATCGTCCTTTCCTGAAGGTGGCTCGTCGATCAGTCACCCTCAGGGTGCGCGGCACCGTGTCCCGTCGTCATGGGTCCCGGGTCCCAGTCGATCCGGGAGGTTGTTCCCGGGCACGGGCGCCGGGCGAAGGGGGGCGTCAGGAGGATTCGGGCGCTCCGCCGAGTCCCGCCTCGCGGGCCCGTACGATCGCCGCGGGCCGGTCGGCCAGCTGCAACTTGGTCAGGACGTTCGAGACGTGGTTGCGCACGGTCTTGCCGCTCACGCCGAGGCGCCGCGCGATCGCCGTGTTGTCCAGGCCCCGCGCGACCAGCCCGAGCACCTCATGTTCCCGCTCGGTGAGCTGCGGGAACGGGGAAGCCACGACGGCCTTGGAGAAGTGCGCGAGCAGCCGCGTCGCCACGCCGGCGCCGAAGACCGCCTCGCCGCGGGCGACCGCGCGGACCGTGGCCGTGATCTCCTCGGGGCCGGCGCCCTTGAGCGCGTAGCCGTGGGCGCCGGCCCGCAGGGCGGCCAGGACGTTCTCGTCGTCGTCGTACATCGTCAGGATCAGCGCACGCGTGGGCAGAGCGGCGGCCCGCATCCGGGAGGTGACCGTGAGCCCGTCGCCGCCGGGCATGTTGACGTCGAGCACCGCGACGTCGGGCCGGTGCTCGATCGCCGAGCGCAGCGCTTCCTCGCCGGTCATGGCGACCGCGAGCACCGTCATGTCCTCCTCGGAGTCGAGCAGGGCCCGCAGGCCCGACGCGAACACGGGGTGGTCGTCGGCAAGGATCAGCCGGATCATCGTGCCCTCCCAGACTCGCCCAGATCCGCCGGCAGGAAGGCGCGCACACAGGTGCCCCCCTCGGGCAGGGAGCATATCGACCATTCCCCGCCGACCTCGTCGGCCCGCTCCCGCATGGAACGCAGCCCCACCCCGGGCGCCCGCTCAGGATCGAGCCCGCGGCCGTCGTCGCGTACCGTCACCTCGACGCCGCCGGCCGCCAGCGCGATCTCGGCGGTGCAGCCGGTCGCGCCGCTGTGCCGGACCGCGTTGGTGATCGCCTCGACGGCGATCCGGTACGCCGCCGTCTCGACCGCGGCGGGCAGCGGCGGCAGGCCTTCCTCGCCGATGACCTCGATCGGCATCGCTCCCGCCAGGGTCGCCGCTCGGGAGCGTACCGCTCCGACGATGCCCAGCTCGTCCAGCGCGGGCGGGCGCAGCGCCTCGACCAGGCGCCGGATGTCGGTCAGCGACGCGCTCGCCTCCGCGGATATCTCGCCGAGCAGGGACCGCGCCGCCGAGTCACCCGGTACGGCGCGGGCCGCCAGCGCGGCCTTGAGCCCGATCGCGGCCAGCGTCGGTCCCAGCCCGTCGTGCAGGTCGCGGCGCAATCGGCGGCGTTCGTCCTCCCGCGAGGCCACCACCTCGGCGCGGGAGCGGGTCAGGTCGTCGTGCAGGCGCACCGCCTGCACCGCGCTTCCCACCTGCTGCGCCAGCGAGGCGATCAGGCTGAGGTCGATGGGGTCGAGCGGGTCGTCCGAGCCGCGCGCCGAGACCAGCAGGAGCCCGACGAGCGTCCCGTGGTAGCGCAGCGGCTCGGCGTGCACCTCGCCCGCCGCGACGCCGTGCCGGGCCGCCGAGTGGCGCTCGCCCGCGCCGTCCACCAGGTCGATCCCCACGTACGGCACACGTAATGACCGGGCCACGGTCTCCACGATCGCCGGTAGCATCTCGGCGGGCAGCAGCACCGCCTGCAGCCGTGTCCCGAGGCGGGTCAGCGCCCCCTCCGGGTCGTGGCGGTCGCCGTACATCACCCGGTTGACGGTGCTCTGCGCCGCGTTGCGCAGCGGCGCCAGCGCGAGCGCCGCGCTGGCCGCGGCGAGCGCGGCGGCCACGGTGCCCGACAGCCGCAGCACGCTGACCAGGAGCGCGACCACGGCCGCGTACCCGGCGACCAGGAGCGCGACCACGGTGGCGTACACCAGCGAGCGGTTGGCCAGCCTCTCGACGTTGAACAGGCGGTGGCGGCGCAGCGCGACCCCGATCCCGGCCACGAACGGCAGTCCCGACAGGCCGAGCGCGCCCCATGGCAGCGGCTGCGTTCCGGTGATCAGTTCCGGCAGGTGCCAGCCCGCGATGCCGAGTACGGCCGTGGCCGCGCCGCCGCCCAGCATCCAGCGCATCCGCCCGCGCATCAGCGGATCCGGGTTGCCGCGATAGCTGATCACGCCCCAGACCGTCCCGGCCACCAGTAACAGCGCCACCACCGCCGTCTGACCGCTGTGCAGCAGGCCGAGCCACCGCAGCGCGTCCGGCGCCACCAGCGCCGCGACCCCGCTCCACGCGGCCATCGCGGCCAGGGGCGCGGCGTACGCGACGGCGATCGTCTTGCGGGTACGGGGCGACAGAGGCTGGCGAGCCGTGAACGCGAGCACGAAGGCCAGGAACGCTCCCCAGCCGATGGAGTACGACACGATCGCGTTGATGTGGAACAGCCAGAGCTGCGGGCCGCCGGTGGCCAGCGCGAGTACGGGCAGCCCGACGGCGACGGTGAGCGTGCTGCCCAGCAGCCCGGCCGCGAGCACGAGCAGCGGGGCCGTCGCGGGCTCCTCGGGCCGCCGCAGGTACAGCGCGGCCGCCAGCCCCGCCAGCGCGAGGACGAACACGAGATTGCCCCAGCCCTGCACGAGCAGCGGGTACGGATCGGGCCGATCGACGCGCACCGCCACGACCGCGTCCTTGCCGGCCACCCCGTACGGGACGCTCGTGCCCAGGCCGGGACGAGAGACGGCGCCGAGCCCGTCGGCCAGGCGCCTGCCCGCGACGGCGATCACCAGGTCCCCGGTCCGCAGCCCCGGCCCCATCGTGTCGGCCGGCATGTCCACCACGACGCCGTCGAGACGCCACGTCGACCAGCCCAGCCGCACGATGCTGCCGTCGGACGGCGCGTCCAGCGAGACGGCGGTCGCGACGACGCCCAGCACCACCAGGACGATCGCGACCCCGGCCGGAACCCCGCGCGAGCGTCGCACCGAAGCCAACCAGGGCAGCCGCGCGGACACACCCCCATCCTCACCGACAACCGACCGCGAAACCACCGGCCCGCCGGACAGGACCGTCCTTCACTGCCGTGGCGACCCGCCGCACCACGCACGCCTGGCCGCCACGGCAGCGGCCACCGCAGCGATCGGCGCGCTCGTCGGCACAGCGGCACCCGCCCAGGCCCGCACCGCGCAAGGCACCTTCTCGGTCGGCGAGGGCTTTCCGGTCCTGCGTCCGCGCCTATGGACAGGTCATCGAGCGTGCCCATCCGAAGTGGTTCCTCAAGGGCTCCTTCGGCGTGGTCAGCACCAACACAGGGATGATCTCCGGCGACGACGCGCCGCTCATCACCAACGGCCTGATCGACCCCATTGAAGGCCGCCCCAACGCCGGAGCAGCGCCCTTCACCCTGACCGCTGACCCCTGGCCGGCCGCCCTGAGCGTGCTCAACCTCGGCCTCGGCGTCCTGGCGGTCTGCCGTGCCCGCCGTTGGGCCCGCCGCCGAGAGGGCCTGGCCGCCTGACGCCCGCTCGTGAGGCTGATTCCGTACGCGACGCCGATCGTGCTGGAAAACGATCACATCTCGTGCGGGCCATACCCACTGGTGAACACCCCCCGGGCGGCGCCCCAGCCCTGCGCTGATACGTCCGCGACATGTGGCTGCGAGGACACCGGACTATTGGGCGCCTATGTTTGGAGCATTTTAGTCGGGCGGCTTTCCGAGCCACCTGTCAGACCGAGGCTACATTGGTTATGTCGAAGCAATTCGGCGGTCCGGGAGACGTTCATCGCGCCTTTCAAGCTGTAGTTGCAGGCGTATTATCCGGAAATAGGTCCCCTCGGTTCCGGTCAAGTTTTCGTGCCCGTAAAGCGCGTTCACCGGCGCTCGATGGCCGTCTTCCGTGACGAATTCTCCTCGCACATGGTCGGCGACGGACCAGCCGACCACCTTACGCGTATGCCTATCGATAATGGACGCCAGCGGTGCACCCCCTAGGACCCCTATGGTTCCTCCAGGGTCCCCTATGCATTCCTTGGACCATGGGCGCGGCTGACCGGCGATGGTACGAAAGCGTTCGTGACCAAGCGAAGAATATTATCCCTGACATCCGGCAGAATTCTCGGCGCGGTCGCGCTCACCGCGAGCCTGACGACCGCGAGCCTGACGACCGCGAGCCTGGCGACCGCGGCCCCGGCGGGCGCGACACTCGCGCCGGTCTGGGACAACCTGTCCTTTCCCTACGGGTACGTCGAATCCGTGAAGCAGCTCAAGGAACTCAACGATGTCGCCGCGCTGAGCGGCACCCAGGCTTGGGCTGTGGGGCAGGTGCGGATGGAGGGCTGGCCGTACCCGCCGCCGGGTGTGGTCTGCCCCGACTTGTTCCGCTGGAACGGTCAGACGTGGGTGAACGACCTCGCCGTAGTCGTCGACGCGCTCGGCGATCAGCAGCGTGTTGTCGCAGGCGCCCGGAACCTCGAGGTCCCACAGAGCCCGCATCCGCTCGGCGGACTTGATGTAGTAGCCGCTGCCGCTGAAGCGGAACCGGTCGGCGTCGGCGAGCCGCTTGCCGGTGCCGACGCACAGCAGCGCGTCGTGCGCCTGGGACTGGCTCTCGGTGACGTAGTGGGAGTCGTTGGTGGCCAGCGGCGGCAGGGCCAGCTCCTTGCCGAGCCGCAGCAGGTCCTCGCGGACCCGGCGCTCGATGGCGAGGCCGTGGTCCATCAGCTCCAGGAAGTAGCCGTCCCGGCCGAAGATGTCGCGGTAGCGGGCGGCCGCCGCCACCGCCTGGTCGTACTGGCCGAGCCGCAGCCTGGTCTGCACCTCCCCGGACGGGCAGCCGGTCGTGGCGACGATGCCCTGCCCGTACTCGGCCAGCAACTCATCATCCATGCGCGGATATTTCTGGACATGGCCTTCCAGCCAGGCCCGGGACTGGAGGCGGAACAGGTTCCGCAGGCCCTGGGCGTCGGCGGCCCACATCGTCATGTGCGTGTACAGGCCGCGCCCGGAGACGTCACCACCCTCACCGGTGTCGTCGTTGGACCGGCGCAGCGCGAGGTTGTCGCTGTAGTACACCGGCCGCCGGTGGTGCCGCGAGGCCGGGGCGACGTAGCTCTCGATGCCGATGATCGGCTTGACGCCCGCCGCGCGCGCCGCATGGTAGAACTCGTACGCCCCGTGCACGTTGCCGTGATCGCTCATCGCCACGGCCGGCATCCCCAGCCGCGACACCTCCTCCATCAGCAGGCCGACCTTGGCGGCGCCGTCGAGCATGCTGTACTCGGTGTGCACGTGCAGATGGACGAAGGACTCCACGAACGACCACGCCTCCTGGTTGTAGGCTCGTTTACGACCCGAGCATTCGACCCGAGAGCAGGCGGGGTTGTCCAACAATCAACACACCGATCCCCCACAATCAACGGTTGTGGAAAGAGGTGCGGCGGATCTTGATCTCGGCACGGTCCGCGCCTTCGTCGCCGTCACCGAGGAGCGATACTTCAGCGAAGCCGCGGCCCGGCTGGGCATCAGCCAGCAGGCCGTCTCCAAGCGGATCGCGAAGCTGGAGTCCGACCTCGGCGCGAGGTTGTTCGCCCGCTCACGCAGCGGGACCGACCTCACCGAGGACGGCAGAGCCTTCCTCCACCACGCGCGCGCCCTCGTCAGCATCGCCGACCAGGCCCTCGAAGTGCTGCGCGGCCGGCGCCGCGCGCTCCGGGCCGACGTGCTGGACACCCGGCTGGCCTCCATCGACCTGATCCGGGCTGCCTTCGCCCGCGTCGGCGGCGCGCTGGAGGAGGACCTCCGGCACGTACCGGCCTACCTCGAACCGGTGCATCTGCTGGTCAGCCGTGACCACCCCCTCGCCGACCTGCGGAAGGTCGAGATGGAACGGCTGTCCGGGTCGACCGTGTGGATGCCCGGCAACCACCCCGAGAGCGAGTGGGCCGAGTTCTACCGCTCGCTGAGCGCCGCGTTCGACATCCGGATCGACACCTCAGGGCCGAACTTCGGCTGGGACTACTTCGTGGAGGAGATCGGCTCCGGTGAACGCATCGGGTTCGTGGGCGAGCGGTGCCGGCTGCCCTGGCATCCGCGCACCGTCCAGATCCCGATCGCCGACCCGGCGCCCCTGTACCCGTGGTCGCTGCTCTTCCACCCGCGCAACCAGCACCCGGTGCTGGCCAGGCTCATCCGCTTCGTCGCGCGCGATCTTCGGCCGTTCGACCCGCGGCACCAGTGGCTGCCGGACCTCGACCGTGCCGCCTTCAGCGGGTAGCCGCGGGCTACCCGCCGCTGGTCGGTGATGGTGGTGCTCCAGGCACCGCCGGCCGCGACCTGGTAGCTGACGGCCATCTCGGCGATGCCCGCCCGGCGGTAGGCGACCTCGATCCGGCCGTCCTGCGACAGCGCGGCCGTGGGCGGGCTGGCCGGGGTCGCCGACGGCAGGGGGTGAACGCGCCGTCAGATGATGTACGCATCCGAATGTTGTTAGTATCCTGTGTCCATGGTGGGGACGAAGAGGTGGCGATGGTCAGGCTGACCCGGGCGCAGCAGCAGGAACGCACCCGAGGAGCCGTCCTGGCCGCCGCGCGGGAGGAGTTCGGCGAGCGTGGATACGCCGACGCCAAGGTCGACCGGATCGCGGAGCGGGCGGAGCTGACCCGTGGCGCGGTCTACTCGAACTTCCCGAGCAAGCGCGCGCTCTATCTGGCGGTCCTGGTCGACTCGATCGAGCACGCGGACGCCCGTAGCGACTCGATCGAGCACGCGGACGTCCCTAGCGACTCGATCGAGCACGCGGACGCCCCTGAGGCGCCGTCGTCATCCGGCTTGGCCGAGGCGACGGGCGCGTTCGCCCGTGGCTGGCTCGACCGCCTGCCGCTGACCGGTGACACGGCCGCCGACGGGAGTCTGCGGTTGCGCTCGCTGGCCGGGGTGTTCGACGACGAGCCGGGCCGCACCGCGCTGGCGCAGGTCACCAGGCTGGAGGCGCTGCTGCTCGCTCTCGCACTGGAGTCGCTGGAGCCGCCGGAGTCACGCGCGCCGCGCCACCCGCGGTGCGTACGACTGGCCGAACTGGTCCTCACGCTGCTGAACGGGGCCGCTCACCTGGCCGATACGGCGCCCGGATTCGCCGACCCCTTCGACGTGGCACGGGCCTGCGAGCACCTGGCCGGCCTCGACCTCGCCGACACGTGGGACCCGCCGCACCTGCCCTTCGTCGCCCCCGCGCAGGCTGTCCAGGATCTCTGGGAGCCGCCCGCCGAGTTGCCGGATCAGATCACCGGCCGCCGGGTCGGGTTCGACGCCGACGGCGTGATCGTGGTCCTCGGGGCCGGCCGGTTGGAGGCGGCGGAGGAAGCCGTCCGCGCCGCCCGGCCGGGCGACCGGATCACCGTGGCCGTGGTGACAAGCGATCCCGCCGAGATCGGGCGTCTCGTCCGGCTCAGGGTCGGCGACCTCACCGGGTGCCTGCGGCGGGTGTTCGCGCCGGAGGCCCGGCCGGGCCTCCGGCTCGTCCTCGACGACCACGCCACCGTCGCCTCGGCCGTCGGCCTCCCGGACGCCGGCGACGCCACGGAGGCCGCGGTACGCGTTCAGGCGGGCAAGATCGTCGCCCGAGCCCGCGGACGCGGCGCGGCCCACGCTGTCGCGACCGCGACGTCGCCTGACGATATCGGGACATGACGTCGCCTGACGGCACCGGGACATGACGTCGCCTGACGGCACCGAAAGATGACGTCGCTGGTTGGGCCGGGAGATAGTGTCGCGCCACCCGTGAGAAGATCCGTTCACCGTTTGTGCTGGTTTCGACCGTTGAGGTGGGCTATGTACGCGATATCCCTGGGCGACGACGGCGCGGAGCTGCGCCCGCTGGAGCCGTGGCGAGCCCCGGAGTTCCTCGCCCACATGGACCGGGGACGGAAGTTCATCGGGCAGCACATCGCGCTGCCGGATGTCGTCACGGACCTGGAGTCGAGCCGCTCCTACCTGCGGGCGTACGCCGAGAAGGCCGCGGCCGACGTGGGCCGGATCTACGGCATCTGGGCGGACGGCGAGCTGGTCGGCGGGGTGCTCTTCCGGACGATGGACGTCGAGCTCGGCAACGCCGAGGTGGGCTGCTGGCTGGAGCCGGCCGCGGCGGGCAAGGGCCTGGTGACCAGGGCCGCGCGGGTGATCATCGATTGGGCCGTCGAGGAGCGGGGCATCCACCGCGTGGAGTGGGTGGTCTCGGCGGAGAACGCGGCCAGCATCGCGGTGGCCCGGCGCCTCGGGATGACGAAGGACGGTGTGTTGCGCGAGAGCTACCCGTATCGGGGGAAGCGGCTCGACATGGAGGTCTGGTCGGTGCTCGCACCGGAGTGGCGGGCGGGCAAGCAGGCGCCTTAGAGGCGATGCGCGCTGCTCCCCGCCCAACGCTGCTCCCCGCCCGGCGCTGCTCCCCCGCCCAGCGTTCGGCCGATCAGCCGCCGCCGCAGGCGAGCGGCCTGGCGGCTGATCTCACTGGACCCCCACGAGCACCGGCCATCCGCCCTGCCGCGTGAAGGTGGCGACGGACGGCATGCGTAGTTCGAGCCGCTCACGCCGCGCCCTGGCCAGCAGGCGGAAGTCGCCCAGGAGGCGATCCCCCACCGTCACCGAGCGGTCGACCCGCAACGACTCCAGCACCCACATGTGGGCGTCGAAGATCTGCTGGACGGTGAACTCCGCCTCCCGCCCGTTCGGTATCAGCTCGGTGAGCAGGCGCGTCTTGAGGGTGTGCACATAGGCGATGGTCTTTCCCGGCATCTTCGCCGCCACCGCCGGGTTCTTGGGAATCACCATGGCCATGCCCTCGCCCTTCTCGTCGAACGCCGTGCTGACCCGCGGATCGTTGCGCCAGAAACGCTGCTCGAGAATGTGGTCGACCTCGTACAGATCGCCCCGCCCGCGGTTGAGCTTGGACAGTGAGCGGAAGTCCTCCACCCGGCCGGCGAGCCGGTCGTAGTGCTCGATGTCGGCGGTGCTGAGCTGCCTGAGGCGGCTGTCGGTCCGCTTGGCGTTCTTGAGCACCTCGGCCCAGTCCTTGCCCAGCTCGCTCTCCAGCTCCTGGATGAAGCGGGACTTGCCGCGCTGGCTCAGCGCCCACGAGATCGGGTCGAGTGAGCGCGTGATCCCCCGGCTCAGCTTCTTGACGGAGAAGGCGTTGAACCCGGCCGCCAGGCGGGGGTTGCGGAAGGTCTTGAAGTTGGCCGTCAGGAGCCGCTCCACGACGCGCCGGTCCAGCTCCCGCAGGTAGGCGTTGCCCACGAGGTCGTGGAAGCGCCTGAGCACCTGGTCCATCGACAGCTTGCCCGTGGCGAAGCGGGTCAGCGTCCGGGCCAGGTCGGTCGCGCCCTTGACGTCCATGGTGCCCACGGCCTCGAGGAACTCCCGCTCCGCGACGCGGCCCACCTCGCTGATCACGTCCTCTTCGAGGACTCGCGCCAGCTTGGTCGTCTTCAGCTCGGTCCGTACGGACTGCAGCACCGAGCGCGGCAGCGCCTTGGCGAACGGCAGCACCGACGTGATCCCGTAGGCCAGGATCTGCCCCCCGCTCACCTCGTTGCCCCAGAAGTCGCGTCCCGTGGCCAGCTCGAAGGTCAGCTGCGAGAGGTCGTAGAGCACGTTGACGTACGGCACGAACTGGATCGCGAGCTCGAAAAGGAAGATCAGCGTCGGATGCTCGGGCGCGAAGTGGACCTCGACCTCCTGCGGCTGGAAGGTCGTGTTGTCGAGCACGGTCCCCTGCGGCGGGAAAGACGGTATGAACGAATCATCCAGCCGCAGGGTCTGCACATCGATGAATCCGGCCATGTCCTGCGACGCCGTGGCGCGCACGGTCACGTTGTGCGTGTGCACCACGCGTACCGTGACGTGGTCTCCGAAGATGTTGCCGTCGTCCTCGCGCGAATCGACGACGATGTCGTAGACGAAGGCCGCCGGTTTCCCGTCCTTCCTGTTGTCGATGTCGATGGTGACCACGTAGCCGTTGAGCACGTTCCGGATGACCACGCCGAGCGGCTTCGTCGTGACGTTGACCGTGGCGGCCTGGGAGAAGAAGTCGTCGCGGCGCCCGCGCTCGTCATCGGTGAAGGGCCCGACCGTGAAGGGCTGGGGCAGCAACCGCCACATCTCGATGACCGACGCGTCGGGCTGCGGGATCAGGTCGTCGTCCTGAGGACGGACGATTTCGATCAAGGGGTTGCGCGGGCCGAGCGCCAGGAGAGCGGCCGCGCTTCTCCTGCCCGTTCGCCGGGTGGTCACCGTGACCTGCCGGCCGACCGCGAGCCAGATCTTGGGGAAGGCCCGTTCCGCCGTGGGCGGCAGGTACCTCCAGGTGAAGGGCTGGTGCCCGGTGGTGTTCCAGGGGGGCGCCGTGAGCGTGATCTCCATGGTGGCCCCGGAGACCGGGTCGGCGATGTCGGAGAAGAAGGTCAGCACGCCCCTCCCCACCCCCGGCTCGACGTACCCGGTCAGCAGCGGGCCGGTCGCGATGGCCGGCACGACTGGATCTGCCATGTCCGCAATCCTCCATTCATGTGCGCGGACGATCAGGCCGAGGACCGGCGGCGACAGGCCGCCGGTCCATGAGGGGTCGCTCAGACCTCCACCCACTCGCCGTCGGCGTCCTGCTCCCAGCGGGGCAGCCGGTCGTCGTCACGCAGCTTCACCAGCGACGTGGGCACGCGCACGATCCACGGGTCCCCCTGCGGCACCTCCGTGCCGGGCCGGTCCAGCCGCTCGGCGATCTCGTCGGCGATGGGCAGGTACAGGGGGTTGGAGATGGTCGGCAGCGGGCCGCCGTTCCAGATCTCGCCGAAGGTGAGGAAGTGGTCGATCGCGCCCTCGAAGCCCGGCCGGGCGGGCACCGAGACCCGGCAGAACCCGGCCCGGAGGAAGTCGGCGAACGCCGGGTCCGGGTCGTCGAAGCCGAGCCGCTCCTCCCACTGGTGCTTGCGCCCCCAGAAGTAGGGGTACGTCACGAACGTCACGTGCTCCCACTCGAAGGCCTGCTCGAAGAAGCGCACGTACGGGCCCTCACCGGCGGCCTCGAACACGTTGATCTCCGGCAGCCCGTTGGCCGGGGAGATCTCGACGGAGTCGAACAGGTCGTAGTGCTGGTCGGTCAGGATGCTGACGCAGTTCTTCTTCAGCTCCGTCTGCATGAGGGCGAGGTTGGCGGCCGGGTTGCGGCCCTGGATGTCCACCCCGGCCCGTAACTGCAGCGCCGCCAGCTTCTCCTCGTAGTCGGCCACCGCCGCCTTGTGCGCCGTCTCCAGCTTGGCGTGCGTCTCCAGCCGCCACTTGTCCATCGCCCGGTCCGTACGCTGGACCTTGACCTCCACGGCCACCGCGACCTGCGCGACGTGGAAGGTGTCGATGGCCACGGCCACCGTGTCGCGCTCGTCGTCCAGCGTCGTGGTCCACAGCCGGTCGCCGCCGGGCATCCGCTGCGTACGCCGCCCGACCACGACCTCCACCGTGTTGTCGTTCTCCCAGATGTTGCGCACCACGCCCACCGAGGCGTAGACGGCCCGATAGCCCTCGTCGATGCTGATCTGGGCCGAGTGGTTGTAGTTGGTGTCGCTGTCGCCACCACCGGCCTTGAAGTCCAGGGA
Organism: Nonomuraea sp. NPDC049158; assembly: GCF_040648335.1. Lineage (NCBI taxonomy): Bacteria > Bacillati > Actinomycetota > Actinomycetes > Streptosporangiales > Streptosporangiaceae > Nonomuraea > Nonomuraea sp. NPDC049158. Next base: position 87,825 of record NZ_JBEZDM010000020.1, on the reverse strand, counting down.
CTTCGTCTTGAACATCTCGGGCGGCGGCTGGACGTCGGTCGCGCCGGTCTGCTTGACCCAGAAAGCGAAGTTGATCTCGTTGATCTGCGCCGGGTTGAGGGGGAAGTCCGGGGGCTTGATCAGGTTCCGGGCGGCGGCGTTGGTCTGCTGCATGGAAGCGATGAGGAAGGCGGCCGGCTCGGGCACCATGAAGTCGAACATCGCCCGCAGCCCGTAGTTGAACAGCTGGGCCTGGTACACCTTGTTGACCCACTGGTAGACGCCCGAGATGTTCTCGTTGCCGTGGGTGTTGTCGAGCTCGTGGGTGTTCTTCTCGATCGTCTCGGTCGTGGTCGTCAGCTGGGTCCGGGTGAGCACCCGTTCGGCGATCTTGCGGGATGTCCGCTCGGTGACGTCCTGCGAGAACCGGGCGGCCGACTTGGTGGCCTCCTGCTTGCTGCGCGCGAAGGAGCCCTCGGCGCTGGCGGCGAACTCCACGACCGGGCCGTACCTGCCCGAGACGTTCAGCCCGGCCTTCAGCGCGACGTCCTCCTTGACCGTCTGCTCGGTCTCCCGGGTCATCTCGAACCGGTCGGTGGTCTGCAGGTCGCGGTCCTCGCTGGTGTTGGTCTCCTGCTCGTTGATCGTGATCAGCTCGGTGGTGTCGCGGCGGCTGTGGTCGCGTAGCTTGCGCTCGCCGCGCAGCACGCTCTCGATGTGCGCGACGTCGGCCGACTCGTATCCGGTCAGCTGCTGCTTGACCACCAGCAGGTCGGCGATGCCGGCCGGGGCGACCTCGCCCTTGGTGTGCGGGACGCGCCCGTCCAGCGGAAGCGTCGGCAGGGGTACGGAGCCGCCGGTCCCGAGCGTTCCCCAGCCGGTCGTCACGGGCGTCTGCACCGTCACGAGGGCGTCGCCGACGCGCAGGAGCGACTGGCGCACCGGGTGTCCGGCCACCGCCTCCAGCCGGGCCGCCGTCGCCGCCAGGTCGGTCTCCAGCCGGTGGGTGAGCCGGTCGAGCGGCACCGCGGTCAGGTCGAGGCCGCGGTCGGTGAGCAGCGTACGGGTGGCCGCGGACAGCTGCTCGTTGGCCGTCGGCAGCAGGACGAAGCCGACCTCGGTCAGCGGCGTCGGCTGGAAGTCCGTACGGCCACGCAGCACCGGAGCGGCCGTCTGCAGCAGCGCCTGGGCCACCGGCGCGTTGATCTCATCGGTGGTCTCGGCGGCCTGGGGGGTCGCGTCGGGTTCCTCCGCACCTGCGATGGGGATGACCGAGGTCGGGGCGACCCGCTCGCGCAGGTTGCCGTGGAAGGCGCTCAGGGCGGTGGCCACGTTCGTCAGCCGCAGCTGCTCCGGCGGTTGCACCGACTCGCTGCCCGACTGGGAGGTCACGTGGAAGTGCTCGGAGTTCAGCCGGCCCAGCTCCTCCAGCCCGGTGCGCAGGCTCGCGTGCCGGGTCAGCAGTCCGTCGATCTCCTCCTGGCGCGCGGCCACCGCCGCCGCGTGCTGCTGCCGCCGCGCCTGCTCCGCCTCGCGGGTCGACAGCCTGGAGGTCAGGCCGAGGTCGAAGGGCAGGCGGAGCGAACGCCGCAGCCACCGCCGCAGCTCGTCCAGGTCCTTGGGGAACTTGTCGTCGGCCACGTGGCGCCTGATCACCTCGGCGGTACGCAACTGCCGGGCGAGCTGCTCGATGGGCCGGGAGTGCTCCTCCTGGAGCACCTTGATCGCCACCAGGCTGTCCCGCAGCCTCCTGACCGCGTTCTTGAAGTCCGCCAGCTCGATCACGTCGTCCGGGTCCATCCCGAACACGTCGATGATGGCCTCGCGCACCATCTCCGGTGAGGCGCTCCCGTCGACGGTCTCCATCTCGTCCAGCCGGTCGGCCAGCTCGTCGAGCTCGGCGCCCAGCGGGGTGTCCGCCGGGTCGCCGATGAACTCCGGTCCCGCCACGAACGCCGTGGCGGCCTCCTCTATGGCAGTACGCCGCTGGGGTGCCTCGACGGCCTCCCGCAGCGACTGCTGAAACGGCGTGTCCTGGCTCAGCGGGATGCTGGGATTATCCGGATCCTGCGCCACGGCCGGCCGTGTGAGCATCAATCGAAAGAGATTCTCCATGGGGTTTTTCCTCCGCCCCGTCATGAAACGTGCCGCCTCCTTGCGGCACCTCTCTGTGCTCTTTGGGGCGTTCCACCACGTTCCACACGGCGGGCCGGTGTCGCTCAGGCGTCGCGCAGCCGTAATGACAGCCCGCCGCCCAGGAGCGCCACGGCGGCCCAGAGAGCCAGGACGCCGAGTCCCGCCCATGGGCTGAGGGGCAGGGTGGACAGATGGGTGGTGGCCTGGATGGCGAGCCCGGCGTTCATCGGGGAGAACTGCCAGAGGAGTTTCTGCCAATCCGGGTCGGCGATCATGAAGGGCAGGATCGAGAGGACGTAGAGCAGGCCGAGCACGACCCCGATGGCCGTGGCCGAGTCCCGTACGGCGGCGGCGATGCCGAGGCTGAGCAGGGCGATCAGCGCGAGGTACAGGACCGAGCCGAACGCCGCGCGCAACATCGGCCCCTCGAGCAGGGACAGCATCGGGGTGCCGGGACCGCGGGTGAAGCCGTTCTCGAGCAGGATGCGCCGCCCGACCAGCATGGACGCGAGCACCGCGACGGTCCCCGCGGCCAGCGTCAGCCCGGTGACGACGGCCGCCTTGGCGGCCAGCACGGTGGCCCGGCGCGGCATCGCCGCCAGGGTGGTGCGGATCATGCCGGTGCTGTACTCGCCGCTGATCGCCAGCACGGCCAGGATGGCGGCCATCGCCTGGCCTACCTGGACCCCGAACAGGCTGATCTTGGCGGGATCGTAGGCGCAGCCCGCCGACGTACAGGACACGGCGGCGGCCGCCACGACGCTCACGGCGACGGTCAGCGCGACGAGCCCGAGCAGCAGCCAGCCGGTGCCGGCCACGGTACGGAGTTTCGTCCACTCCGCCAGCAGATGTCGTCTCATGCGTCCCTCCGACGGAGCTGGAAGACGGCCAGGCCGAGCGTGAGCGCGGCGTATCCGCAGAGCACGGCGAGGCCGGCCCAGGGTGCCAGCGGGTAGTAGCCGCCCGACGGGGTGTAGTTGCCGAGCACGTGCGCGTACGCCGGAATGCTCTGCTGGATCGCGAAGCCGGCGGCCGGGGTGAGCCGCATCAGCCACTGCGCCGCGCCCGCGGGCAGGACCGAGGCGGTCGCCAGGATGTAGGGGACGACGATCAGCACGATGGCGGTGATGACCGCCGCGACACTGCGCCGGAACAACGTGCCCACGGCCAGGGCGAGGACGGCGGCGGCGCCGAGCAGCACCGCCGTACCGACGATGACGCGCGGTTCGGTGAACGGCGCCACCGGCAGGACGTAGTTGCCGTTGGCGACCAGGATCGCCTTGCCGAGCGTGACCGCCGCCGTGGCCGCGACCAGTCCGATGACGAAGGTCACCGCGCCGATGGCGAGGGCCTTGGCCACGAGCGTCCGGCCGCGCCGCGGGCCGGCGAGCAGGGTGGTGCGGATCAGGCCGCGCCGGTATTCGGTGGTGATGAACATGACCGCCACCACGATCACCACGATCAGCCCGGCCAGCACTCCGGTGAGGGTGTTCTCGATCTGCTGGCCGTCCGAGAGCGGCGCGATGTCGCCGACGCCGGTAACCGTGTACGTGTCGCCGGACTCCTTGAAGCCGCCCGGATGGTGGGGCGACCCGTCGGGGTTCAGGGTGACGCCCACGTCGTCGGGGCGCCACGCGCCATCGGCGGCCGAGCCTCGCAAGCTGACCTGGTCGAACACGGCGGTCGCCGCGGCGAAGCGGGAGGCCGCGCTGGACCCGCCGAAGTCGCCCGGCGTCACCGTCAGGTCCCCCGGGGAGGCGGCGAAGAGCCCGATCTGTACCGCGTCCGGCAATCCGGCCAGGTGCGCGGTGCCGACTTGGCTCCACTGCCTGCCGTCGGTGGACTCGTAGCCGGTGAGGTCCGCGCCGGAGCGGGTCAGCCGCAGCCAGCGCGGGGACCGCTGGGAGACGCCGCCGGGCCGACCGGCCACGTCCTGGGTGAAGTCGTGCTGCATCCGCACCCCGTGCGCACCGGTGACCATCACCGCCGCGTACGTGGAGCCCTGCTTCATGCTCTCCTTGATCATGACTCCGGCCTTCGCCCAGGGCACGACGCCGGAGGCGACGCGCCGGGATCCCGGGGTGCTGTCGGGCAGGCGCTTCTGGCCGGTCATCGAGGTCACGCGGACGGTGATGCTGCCGTCTCCGTTCAGCGGCCGGTGGACGAAGTAGAACTTGTCCTCCACCGCCTCACCGCCCGGACCCACCGGCACGGCGGGACAGGCGCCGTCGCACGACGTGTGGCTGCCCGAGGCGGACAGCAGCCCCAGCAGCACGGTGATCAGTGCCGCGCCCGCCATGGCGAGCACCCAGCCGCGGACCGTCCGGAATTTGGTCCATTCGGCGCGCAGCAGCCGCGCGAAGCCGGAGCGGCGGGTGGTGGTGGTGTTCATCGCGCCGCCTCCTGCCCGGCCGCGCGGAACTCGACGGCGTCGCGGGTCAGCTCCATGTACGCCTCCTCCAGCGTCGCGCGGTGCGCCGACACCTCCGAGAACGGCACCGCGGACCGGTTGAGTACCGCCACGACGTGCTCGCCCTCCAGTCCGGTAACCGTGAGGGTGTCGCGGCCGGTGGCGGCCACGACGGCGCCCGCGTGCGCCAGCGCCGCCATCGCCTGCGACGGCGCCGTGGTACGCAGCGCGACCCGGCCGGTGGAGGCGGCGGCGATCAGGCCGGCCACGCTGGTGTCGGCGACGACCCGGCCGCGGCCCACCACCACGAGATGGTCGGCGGTGTCCTCGAGCTCGCTCATCAGGTGGCTGGAGACCAGCACGGCCCGGCCCTGCGCGGCCAGTCCCCGCAGGAAGCCGCGCATCCACACGATGCCCTCGGGGTCGAGGCCGTTGGACGGCTCGTCGAGCAGGAGCACGGGCGGGTCGCCGAGCAGCGCGGCGGCGATGCCGAGCCGCTGGCGCATGCCCAGGGAGAAGCCGCCCGCCCGGCGCCCGGCCGCCGACCCGAGCCCCACCCGCTCGATCACCTCATCGACCCGCCGGGCGCCCAACCCCTGGGAGTGGGCCAGCCACAGCAGGTGGTTACGTCCGGTGCGGCTGGGTTGCAGCGCGGCGGCGTCCAGCAGCGCGCCGACGTGACGCAGCGGGTCGCGCAGACCCGGGTACGGCCGCCCGCCCACCAGCGCGGTGCCCTCGTCGGCCGCGTCCAGGCCGAGGATCACCCGCATCGTGGTGGACTTACCCGCTCCGTTGGGGCCGACGAAGCCCGTGACCTGCCCCGGCTCCACGGTGAAGGACATCCCGTCCAACGCCATGGTCTGGCCGAACCGCTTACACAGCCCGGCGACCTCGATGGTTGCTCGCATGGGTTCGGTTCTACGCACCAGGCCATAACGTGGGCCGAACGGAGGCTGTCACGTCGTTGTTAGGTCCCGGACGGCATCCTGGAGGCATGAGAAAGCTGCGGGATCGCACCGTACGGCTGCGCTTCACCGCCTTGTACGGCGTCCTGTTCCTCCTGTCCGGTGTCGGGCTGCTGGCCATCACCAACCTGGTGAGCCTTGGCACGCGGGTCACCTCCCCCATGGAGACACCGCCAGCCGAGCAGCTCACGCCCGGCGCCGCACAGGAGCTCATCGCCCGCCTCCAGAGTCAGCTGTCGCAGATCCAGGCGCTCCAAACACGCCAGCTCCTCATCGGCTCGGCGGTCGCGCTGGCCGTCATGGCCGTGGTGTCGCTCGTCCTGGGCCGGGTGGTCGCGGGCCGGGTGCTGCGCCCGTTGCGGACGATCACCGCGGCCACCCGGCGGATCTCCGCCGACAACCTGCACGAGCGGCTGGCGGTGCCGGGCCCGGCCGACGAGGTGAAGGACCTCGCCGACACCATCGACGACCTGCTGGAACGCTTGGAGGGCTCCTTCGCCGCGCAGCGCAGGTTCGTCGCCAACGCCTCCCACGAGCTGCGCACCCCGCTGGCGACCATGCGCGCGTCGCTGGACGTGGCCCTGGCCAAGCCGGAACCCGTACCCGCGCGGACGGCCGCCCTGGCCGACCGGCTCCGCACCGAGCTCGACCGGGTCGACCGGCTGCTGGAAGGCTTCCTCGTGCTCGCCCGCACCCAGCACGGCGCCCTGGCCGACCAGACGGAAGTCTCACTCGGCCGTACGGTGTCCGCGGCCCTGACCGCCCGAGCCGCCGACATCAGCGCCAAGAACCTCACCGTCCACGACGGCGACGTGCACGGCAACGCGTGGACACGGGGCAGCCGGACGCTCCTGTCCCGCCTGGCCGAGAACGTGATCGACAACGCGATCACGCACAACCACGACGGCGGCTGGATCCGCCTGTCCGCCACGGCCGACGGCGCGGCCGCGCTGCTCGTCGTGGAGACGGGTGGGCCGGTTCTCGATCAGGAGCAGGTGGCGCGGCTGGCCCAGCCGTTCGAGCGGCTCGGCACCGACCGGACCGGCTCGGGCGACGGTGCCGGGCTCGGCCTGTCGATCGTCGCGGCCATCGCCGCCGCGCACGGCGGCGGCCTGGAGCTGCGGGCGCGGCCCGACGGCGGCCTGCGGGTCACCGTCTCGCTGCCGTCGACGTCCGCGCGGGCGGCGGCCCTGGCGTGAGGGTGCTGGTGGGTGAGGCGGAGATCCCGGCGTGCGGCGCAAGAGCCCACACCGGCCCGGCCGCGGCGCGGCGGGCCGCTTCCTGGATCTGTTTCCTGGATCCGAGGAGGGGCCCGCCTGCCCATAGGCCGGGAGGTTCGGTCAGGGGGTCACGATGGCCAGCTGCGAGATGTTGTCCTCGGTGACCCAGAGATTGTCGTCGGGCCCGGCGGCGATGTCGATCGGTCCGGAGGAGGTGGTCGGCAGCTCGTATTCGTTGATCGTCCCGGAAGTGGTGCTACTGGCGACCTGGTTGACCTCTTGCTCGGTGAACCACAGGTTGTTGTCCGACCCGACGGTGATGCCCCACGGGAAGCTGTTGGGGTCGGAGAGCGTGTACTCGGTGAAGGTGCCCGTGGTGGTGGTCTTGCCGACCTTGCCGGTGGCGTCGGTGTACCACAGGTTGCCGTCCGGCCCCGTGGTGATTCCGATGGGCATCGCACTGGAGGACGGTGCGGCGAACTCGGTGATCGTGCCGCCGGTGGTGATCTGCCCGACGCTGCCGATGAGCGGTTCGGTGAACCAGAGGTTGTCGTCCGGACCCGCGGTGATGCCCATCGGGTAGGTTTCGCCGGACGGCAGCTCATACTCGGTGATCGTCCCGGAGGTGGTGATCCGGCCGATCTTGTTGCCGATCGTCTCGACGAACCACAGGGCGCCGTCCGACCCCGCGGTTATGGCCCACGGGTAGGCGTCGCTGGTCGGCAGCTCATACTCGGTGATCGTCCCGGAGGTGGTGATCCGGCCGATCTTGTTGCCGATCGCCTCGGTGAACCACACCGCGCCGTCCGGGCCGGTGGTGATGTGCGCCGGCTCGGCGTCCTCGGTGGGAAGGGAGTACTCGGTGAACAGCCCCCCCGGCGTCACTTTCCCGATCTTGTCGGCGTAGTTCTCGGTGAACCACACATTGCCGTCCGGGCCGGCCGTGATCCCGACGGGGGTGGCGGGGTAGGTCGGTATCGACACCTCACTGATCGACGGCGTCCGCCTGGCTTCCGCTGCGAGCCGGGCAGCCCTAGGGTTGCGGGGTGCGGGCGGGAAGTGGCACTTGATCCGCCGATGCTGCGGCATCTGCCTGAGCTTGAGGCAGAGCTTCACCCAGGGGCGGGGCGGGTGGGGCGGGCGGGGCGGGGAGTCCGACGCGGATACGGCCATGGGCGCGCTTGCCGCCATGGCCAGGGCCATGACCACGAGCGGGTACCCCAGGCGTCGAGTCAAGTGAGACATGACATCCCTTCCAGAAGACGAAAAAGGACCGCGAGCCGGGCGCCATTCGGTGAATCGAGGCTCGCGGTGGCGGGCCGCCGTCAGGGGATCCGCGGCATCGGCGCAAATACCCGTGGGCCGAGCCGGACAATGGCGTTCGATGTCCGCTTCGGCGTTCTCAATATCTCCCGCGGTCGTGGCTCGCCTTCGGCCATCCGCGTTCGTGGCTGGTCACGGAAGTGCCAACTCATCGGCAGCCACCACTGCGGGCCGTCGAGCCGTGTCTGCAGGCTGGCCCTTCAGGCACGCGCGCCGTGTCGGCAGGCGCGCCGTTCAGGCAGGCTCGCGCAACGGGGTTACTCGCACGGCTCGTCCGCATTCCCGCGTCCTCACAGGTGACCTATCGACCATGCGCGTGAAGCATGTCGCGCTCATGTCCTGCGACTGTTGGGCGACGCGCAGCAAACCGATGGTTTCGTAGATCACTTGCCGCTGGTTCGTTCCCCCGCCAGATCCGTGGGCGGCCATTCCCCCATAAAGACAACGACAAGGGCCCTCGGATACGGAGGCGTCCAACGTCGTTCTGGACCAGAGCGAAATGGCAAATCGGCATAATCACCGTTATTCCTCACACATGACTCCCCGCGGTGAATCGCCAATTTCTGATAGTCGTCATCTGATCACCAAAAGTGTCCCAGGGGCCCTCTGGAATGGTTTCCACAATCTGATCACTGAGGAGAATGTGCTGAGAACGGCCCAGAGAGGGCGGGAAATGCTATGAAGGAGACAGTAGTGTTCAAAAGCCGCTTGGGCGTTCCCCTGATAGGCATCGCCGGCATGATGGCGGGCGTGGCTGTGGCCCCGCCCGCACAGGCCGGCACCTGTGCCGCGTCCACCACCTGTTCAACCACGGTGACCTTCACCGTGGCCGCCGAGGGCGGGCTGCAGATCACCGTACCCGACACGGCGAGCCTCGGTAGCGGCAACTCGGGCGGCCAGATCAGCGCGCAGCTCGGCCCGGTCACGGTGTCCGACCAGCGCGCCGCGCTCACCGCCACCTGGGTGGCGTCCGTGGTCGCCGCGGCGGGGGCCTTCACCACGGGCGGCGGCACCGCCGCCGAGACCGTTCCCACCACGGCCGTCCTGTACTGGTCCGGCCCGGCGACCGCCACCACAGGGACCGGCACCTTCGTTCCCGGTCAGGTGAACGCCGCAGCCGCGCAGTCGCTGGACGCCTCACGCACCGCCTTCAGCAAGACGACCGGCTCCGGCGACAACTCCGCCACCTGGAACCCGACCATCGTGGTCAACGTCCCCGCCCAAGCGGTGGCGGGCGTCTACACCGGTACGGTGAACCACTCCGTCGCCTAGCCCACATGCCCACTTCACTGTTGCCCCGGCTCGTCTCCGTGACGCTGCTCGCGTACGCGATGCTCAGCGCACCGGCGATCGCGGACTCGAGCCGGGGCGCGGCGCGCCCCTCCGGCGAGGACAGCATCGGCATCCGGTTGCTGGAGATCCCCGCCAACCGGATGGACGACCCCCGCGCGCACGCCTTCATCGTCGACCACGTCAATCCCGGCACCACGTTCACCCGGCGCTTCGAGGTGTACAACATCTCGGACAAGCCCCAGCACGTGCAGCTGTACACCGCAGGTGCCGGTATCAGCCACGGCCGCTTCACCTTCGAGCCCGAGCGCACGTCGAACGAACTGAGCTCCTGGATCAAGCTCAACCAGGCCGCCACCGACCTGCCGCCACATGGCCGGACGTCGGTGAAGGCCACCGTCGGCATTCCCGCATGGGCCCCCAAAGGCGAGCGATACGCCGTCATCTGGGCACAGATCTCCTCGCCCGGCGCGGGGCGGGAGAAGGGCATCACCCTCGTCAACCGCGTAGGGCTCCGCGCCTACCTCGACGTCGGTCCGGGCGGTGAACCGCCCTCGGACTTCAAGATCGCCAAGATCCTGCCCCAGCGGACCGAGGATGGGCAGCCGAAGATCGTGGCCACCATCGCCAACACCGGCGAACGCGCCATCGACCTCGAAGGGCAGCTGTCGCTCACGGACGGGCCGAGCTCTCTGAGCGCGGGCCCCTTCCCGATCGATCGGGGCACGACCCTGGCCCCCGGCCAGCAGGGGGATGTCTCCGTACATCTGGGAGAGGATCTTCCCGACGGGCCGTGGAAGTTCAGCCTCACGCTCAGGAGCGGCCGGATCGACAAGACGGAGACCGGAACGCTCACCTTTCCGCGCAAGGCGGGATCGTGGGGTCTGGCCGCCGTGTCGGACGCCCCGCTGGCGCTGATCCTCGTCCTCCCCGGGCTCGCGGCCCTCGCCGCCGGGACAATCCTGATCATCGCCTTCAGGCGTTCTCGCGCACGCCGTAAGAGCGCCACCGGAGCTGATTCCAGCCGCTGAGCGGCGATCGGCTCCGCTGCGGCCGTGGGCGTCTGGTCATCGGCTCAGGCGACCGAGTGGCTGATGGTGCCGGTGTAGGTACCGGCCACCGCCTGGGCGGGGACGTCGATCACGATGGTCGGGTTCCAGCTGGCGGAGTTGTCGCCGGCGCCGTTGATCTTACTGAAGGCCGTGTACACCTCGTTGAGCACCTCCGCGTCGCCGGCGGTGGGCTGGCCGGGTACGAAGGTCCCGGCACCGGTGGTGGCCGTCGCGGGCCCCGACCAGTAGCTGAGCGCGCTCAGCGGCACGGTCTCGGCGCTCGTGCCGCCGCCGGTCGTGAGGGGAGTGCCGTACACGTTCGCCGTCCAGGTGGCGTTCAGCGCGGCCCGCTGGTCCATGACCGTGACGACGTGGAGCTGCCCGCTGACCTGGCTGCCGGGCTGACCGCTGCCGAGGCTGACCGGCCCGTCGGGCACGCTGATCTCCAGGCCCTCGCCCTCGTTGACGGTGAACGTCACCGTCGTGGAGCAGGTGGTCGACGCTGGGCACGTGTCCGCCTGGACGGATGCCGCCCATGCCAGCGCCGTGGTGACCATCGCAGCGGCCGTACCCGCCCGTAGCGCATTAAATCGGCTCATTCCCATGGCCGACCCCCCATCGAATTCGCTCCGCCCCCAGGGCGCCAACATGTCGATCACCTCCTTCTCTGCACGAAACGTCCGGAAACGCGTCCTACGCGCAACTGGTTACACCTTTGTCATGATCTATTGGCGCTTGGTGGTTACGCTCTACTTACTCGATAAACAGAATCCGGCAGCCTGCCCTCCACCCGCGAAATGTCGCTATTAGCACGTCCTTAGCGATATGCCTCTTATCGACATGTCTTTATAGTTATGCCTTTTATCGGCGCTCGGATGCAGACCCTAGAGAACGGTCGCCGGGCCGCTCTGGGCAGCCGTCGCCCGGCAGGCAGTCCAGCCAAGCGACCAGGCGGGCGCCTTGCCGCGTCATGACGTCGGGCTCGCGCAGGGCGTTGGCCAGCAGCGACATGCCCTGATAGGCACCCACCAAGGTCAGGGCGAGCCCGTCGGGATCAGGCAGCCCGAGGTCGCGGAACTGCCGTTCGACCCAGTCCAGCAGCAGCCGGATGGCCTTGCCCGCCTCCACGTCCAGGCCACCCTCGTCCCGTTTGTCCAGCTCGACGGCCAGCGTTCCGGTCGGGCAGCCGTAGCGGGCCGCGAGCTCGCGCTGGCTGACCCACGCCTCCACCAGGCCCTTGAGCCGCTCCAGCGGGCCGCCGAGGCTCTCCAGGTGTTCGGTGAGCATCCCCAGCTGCCGGACGTGCTCGCCGAGCGCGGCCGAGACCAGCTCGTCCTTGGTCTTGAAGTAGTAGTACACGTTGCCCACGGGCACGTCGGCGGCGCGGGCGATGTCGGCGATGGTGGTACGTTCCGCGCCCTGCTGGTGCACGACCCGGGCGGCGGCGATCATCAGCCGCTGCCGCTTCGCGGTCGCCGTCTTCGCCCGGGAGTCTTTCGAGTCAGTCACCTAACTAACTATATGCGCCCGGTCAACCGCCTGGCGAGACGGTGACCTGTCCTGTCCTTGGGGCGGCGTAGTGCCACAGCCGAGGCGCCGCCCGTACGATCAGGGCGACGGCTGTCACGGTGAGCAGCCCGCCGACGCAGATCGTCACCCGCGGGCCGAACGCCGCCGCGCCGGTCCCGTGCAGCAGATTGGCCAGCTGCGGGCCACCGATGAGGACGACGGTGAGAGATCCCTGGATCCGGCCGCGCATGGCGTCGTCGGTGTACGCCTGGGAGATGGCGTTGCGGAAGGTGCTGAGCACGAAGTTCACCGCACCGCCGAGCAGGAGGGCGGTCAGCGCGAGCCAGAGCCGCGGCGCCAACCCGAGGACGACGACGGTTCCTCCCCAGGCAGCGGCGGCCGATGCCATCAGGGCACCGTGACGGCGGGCGCGCGTGAACGTCCCCGACATCAGCCCGGCCACGAAGACACCGGCCGGATAGGCGGCGTACAGCAGACCCAGCTCCACGCCTCCTCCCACGGGCCCGCCGTAGGTGCGCTGCGCCAGTTCCGGAAGAAGTGCCACCGGCATCCCGAAGACCATCGCGGCGAGGTCCACCGCCAGCACGGCCACGAGCACCCGGCTGCCGAGCAGGTAGCGGAACCCGGCGAACGTCTGCCCGAGAATCGACGGCCGCCGCACTGTCGAGGCTTTTGAGCTGCTGTAGGACTTGGAGGCGCCGTACGGCCCGCCCCGCGACGCCGAGCGGGCCGGGTCGGGCAGGATCGGCGGCAACTTGACGACCGCGTATATGACGGCCGCCAACGAGACGGCGTCGAACAAGTACAGCGTGCCGAGCCCCACCACCGGAATCAGCACACCGGCCAGGAGCGGCCCCACGACCGATCCGGTGTACCGGGCCAGCGAACTGAGACTGTTGGCCGCCGTCAGCAGCTCGGCGGGCACCAGACGGGGCACCGCGGCGCCCATCGTCGCCATGATCGCCCCGAAGGCCAGCCCTTGGCACCCCGCCAGCACCAGGAGGACGGCGACGGAGCGACTGCCCAGGCCCGCCTGAGCCCACAAGGCCAGGTAGGTCAGCGCGAGTCCGCAGTGGGCGGCCAGCAGCAGCAACCGCCGGTCAACGAGGTCGGCGAGGGTTCCGGCCCCCAGCGAAGCGACGACCAGAGCAACGAACGACACCGCGGCCGCACCGCCGACGGCCGCGGACGAGCCGGTCAACGTGAACAGCTGCGTAGGCACCGTGATCACGCTGAACGAGCCACCGACCGCGCAAACGGCCGAGGCGACCCAAAGCCGCCGAAAGGCGGGGATCGCCAGGGGCCGCCGGTCGAGCGTGTACGCGCCGAAGGAACGGACCACCGACCCGCTATGGGAGCGAGGGGCCACGCCGGTCACAGCATCACCACATCGGCCACCACGCAGGCGACGTTGTCCGGCGCCCCAGCGGCGTACGCCAGCCCGACCAGCTCGTCGAGGACCTGCTCCGGCCCCTCCGTACTGCTCAATACGCCGTACAGGGACTCTGCCGGAACGACCGTGGACAGACCATCGGAGCACAACAGATAACGGTCGCCGGCGACGGCCGTACGCAGCGAAAGGTCCGGCTGAGCCCCTCCCTTGCCCATGAGCGCACGGGCCAGCAGCGAACGTTGCGGGTGTGAGGCGGCCTCCTCCGGGCTGAGACGGCCCTCGTCGACCAGCGCCTGCACATAGGTGTGATCGTGGGTGATCTGGAAGATCTCACCGTCACGCAGCAGATACGCCCGCGTGTCACCGATGTGCACCAGCGCCAGCTGGGAGCCCGACCACAGCATCGCGGTCAGCGTCGTGATCGCCTCACCGGACGATGTCGACTCGGCGATGCCCTGAAGGACCCGATCGGCATGGGTCACCGCATCAGCCAGCGCGCCGAGAAGCTCGCCGGCGGGTACGGCCGCCAGCTCCAGCGGCTTGAGGGCCTCGATCGCCGCCGCGCTCGCCAGGTTCCCGCCCGGCCCGGCTCCGTCGGCCACCGCCAGGAGCCGGGTGCCGGCGTACACGGAGTCATCATTGCTCGTACGAACCAGCCCCGACTCCGACCGGGCCGCATAACGGATCCCGATCATCGCTTCCGCGTCCTCCACGGCGCTGCCCCTTCCCGACAGGTAGTCGACGAGGAAGGTGGCCAGCTGCTCACGTACGGCGGTGGCGGCCATGACCTGCGCCCAATAGCCGGCGACCTGCTCGGCCGCCGCCTCCGGCTCCAGATCGCACACCTGACGGATGCCGGCCAAGGGCATCCCCAGCCGCCGCAACCAGACGATCAACCGGGCCCGCTCCAACTGCGCCGGATCGTAGAACCGGTACCCCGATTCCCCGTCCACCGCGGCCGGCCGGAGCAGCCCGAGCTCGTCGTACAGCCGTAACGCCTTCGGCGACAACCGCGCCACCCGCGCGAACGCCCCGATCGTCAGCAGCCCCATACCCGCCCTCCTCGCGCCGGCCAGAGCGACCGGCACCACGATGCTGCGCCTTCACCCAAGGGGAAGGTCCACTTCTGCCGCCGATCTTCTTCCCCGCCGACCTGATGCGCTACTGGCACCGGCCCGATGGCCGGTCCTGCCGAGGTGTCGCGCGACTAGCGGTGCGATCATGCGGGCCGCAGTCGCCATGCAAGCGCCACCTGATCAACTACCGGCATCGGAACGGACAGGGCCGGCCCGCCGGGGTCCGCCTTCAGCGTGAGGAAGAGCGATGGCATCGACCGTCTTCGGGACACTCGCCGTAATCGCGGTGGTCGTGGGTGTGGTGCTGTTCCTCCGGCTGAGGCGCAAGCCGCAGACCCGGGTCGGGGCGTACGTCAGCGCCATGTTCCTGTTCCTGGGCGCGGGGGTGCTCGCCATGGGCTCCATCTCGATCGCGAGTCTGGAAGCCGCCGCGCTGCGGACCTTCACACCGGCGGAGCGCGCGGCGGCGGTGCCGTGCGACGCGGCGGTCCTGGGGGCCGAGGAGACGTCCAACAAGCTCAACGGACGCTACGTCTGGATGTTGCGGCTCCGCGTGACCCCTCGGTCCGGCAGCCCGTACGAGATCGAGCGCACGGCCCGGCTCACCTCGTCCATGGGGGAACGCTTGGAGCGCGGCGACGCCGTGCTCTCCTGCCTCGTGGCCCCCACCGACCACACCCGGATCGAGATCTCCGCCCTGGACTGAGCGCATCCGTCGTACGGCCGAGTGGCATTTCTACTGGCCACAAGGGGTGTAACGGGTGAACAGCGCAAGGGATCCCGAAGCCGAGATCCGGGCTCGGCTCCAGGAGCATTGGGCGGCCTCCGAACGCGGCGACGTCGACGCCGAGCATTCGATCTACGCCGCGGACGCGATCCTGGACTACCCGCAGTCGGGCGAGCGCTTCAGAGGCCGGGCGAGGATCCAGGCGCAACGCGGCGGGCACCCGGCCGAACGCCACTTCACCATCCGCCGGATCCTGGGCGGCGGCGACGTTTGGGTGAGTGAGTGCGTGATCACCTATGACGGCGTGCCCACACACTCGCTCAGCGTCATGGAGATCACCGATGGTCTCGTGACGCACGAGACCCAATACTTCGCCGACCCCTTCCCCGCGCCGCCCAACCGGGCCGCGCTGGCTGAGCCGATCCCCGTCCGCGACCAATAGGACATGCACGTCGGCCTCTCCGGCCGCCCACGTGCGCGGCGAAGTGCTGCGGAAGAGACACCCCTCCAGATGCCCGGCAAACGTACGTGGGCGCTCCTCGCCGTCCGGGCCGAGTGGAGGTCGCCGCCACCGGTGCGGGTGCCTTCGGTGGCTCCGCTCTGGCTGGTCGTTCAGCGGGTGAGCAGGGCTCGGAGGGCCTTGGCGATGTCGGCAGGTGCTTCTTCGGCCATGAAGTGACCGCAGGTGACGGTTTCATGCCGCAGGTCAGGCGCCCAGGCACGCCACAGGGCGGCCGCGTCGAAGCCGAGGGCGGCGCCCCAGTCCTGCTGGAGGACCGTAACCGGCATACGCAGCCGGTTGCCGGCGTCCCGGTCGGCTTGGTCGTGGACGACGTCGATGCCGGCCGAGGCGCGGTAGTCCGCGACGATCGAGGGCACCGCGGCGCGGCAGGCGTCCAGGTAGGCGGTGCGGACATCCGCGGGGATCGCCTGCGGATCGTTGGTCCAGATGTCGAGGAAGTGGCCGAAGAAGGCGTCCGAGCTCGCGGCGATCATCTGCTCGGGCAGACCCGGCGGCTGGGCCATCAGGTAGAGGTGGAAGCCGACGGCGGCGCTGGTGCCGCGCATCACCTGCCACATGTCCAGGGTCGGCAGTACGTCCAGGACGGCCAGGTGGGTGATCGTCTCAGGATGATCGAGTGCGGCGCGGAAGGCGACCAGGGCGCCACGGTCATGCCCGGCCAGCGCGAATCGCTCATGACCCAAGGCGCGGGCCAGGGCGACGATGTCGGCGGCCATGGTGCGCTTGGCGTACACGGCGTGGTCGGTCTCGGTGGGACCGGTCTCGGTGGGACTGGTCCGGTCGGTTCCGGTGTGGTCGGTCCCGGCGTGGTCGGTTTCGGTGGGCTTGTCGCTGGCGCCGTAACCGCGTAGGTCGGGGCAGATCATGGTGTGGTCGGCCGCGAGGTCGGCGGCGACGTGCCGCCACATCAGGTGGGTCTGCGGGAAGCCGTGCAGCAGCACGATGGGCGTGCCCGAGCCCGCGATGGCCACGTTCAGGGACACGCCGTCGGCGACAGGCACGCGCTGATAGTCGAAGCCGGCGATGGCAGGCGTCATGGTTCGGTCCTTTCCGATGAGGTGCCTCCAGCCTGCCGGGCGTGGATGAGCATCGGATGAGCGCGCTATAGCGTGAGGAGGCCCGGGGGGACGATGACGCGGAAGAGTGGGGTAGTGGCGCGGAAGACGTTCGGAGTGCCGGGACCGGTGTCACGGAGGATGGTCGAGGCTCCGGGATCGGTGGCGCGGAAGACGTTCGGGGTGTCGGGACCGGTGGTACAAAGGTTGTTCGGGGTGCTGGGGCCGGTGGCGGCCTGGGACGAGGCCGGGGGCGCGGTCGCTTTGAAGGGGCCGCGGCACCGCGCGGTGCTGGCCCGGCTGATCGTCGCCCGCCGCCGCGTCGTCCCGGTCTCCCGCCTGGTCGAGGACCTGTGGATCGATCCCCCTCCAGGCGCGGTGGGCGCCGTACGCACCTTCGTGGCCGCTCTGCGTCGCGCGCTCGAGCCCGAGCGCCCACCCCGCGCCGCGGCCCGGTTGCTGGTCACCGAGGGGCCGGGGTACGCGCTGCGCGCGGAGCCGGACGCGGTGGACGCCTGGCGTTTCGAGCAGGCGGTGGCCGCGACGCTGCCGCCCGAGGGTGTGCTCACGCGGTTGGAGGAGGCGCTGGGATGGTGGCGCGGGCCCGCCTACGCCGAGTTCGCGGACGAGGACTGGGCCCGGGCGGAACGCTCCCGCCTGGCGGAACTACGGCTACAGGCGGTGGAACGTCGGGCCGAGGCGCGCCTGGCCCTGGGCCTCGCGGCCGAGGCTGTGCCGGATCTGGACGCGCACGTGGCCGAGCATCCCTGGCGCGAGGACGCGTGGCGGCTGCTGGCGCTGGCGCTGTACCGGACCGGCCGCCAGGGCGACGCGCTCGCGGTGCTGCGCCGGGCGCGTACGCTCCTGGTCGAGCAGCTGGGAGTGGATCCAGGCCCGGGACTGCGCCGCCTGGAGACGGACATCCTCCACCAAGCCGCCCACCTCGACACGACCGAGGCCACGGGGCGGGTGCGGGCAGAGACGACCCAGCCCACAAGCCCGGTGCAGGCACAGACGACCCAGGCCACGGGCCGGGTGTGGGCGGAGACGGCGGCCGCCTATGACCGTACTGTGGCGTCCGGTGCGCGAGCGCGGCTGGAGTCGACGGTGGGTCTGCTGCGCAATCTGGCGGTGACCGGGGGTGGCGGTCTGGAGGAGGCCCGCCGCTACCGTGGGGCGGCCGTCGCGGCGGCGGAGGAACTGGGCGACGCGGAGCTGACCGCTCGCGTGATCGGCACGTACGACGTACCGGCGATCTGGACCCGCTCGGACGACCCGGCGCAGGCGGCACAGATCGTGGCGGCAGCCGAACGCACCCTCACCGCTCTCCCACCCGGTACACACCAGGCGGCGCGGGCGCGGCTCCTGGCCACGATCGCCCTGGAGTCGCGCGGCACCCGTGGGACACGCGGACCGCAGGCCGCCCGGCAGGCCGAGGAGATCGCCCGCAGCCTGGACGATCCCGCGCTGCTGGCGTTCACCCTCAACGGGGTGTTCATGCAGACCTTCCACCGGGCGGGGCTCGCGCCGCGCCGCGACGAGATCGGCGCCGAGCTTGTCGCCCTGTCCGCCCGGCACGGGCTGGTCACCTTCGAGGTGCTCGGGCACCTCATCCGCCTCCAAGCCCGTAGCGCGCTCGCGGACTTCCCCGGCGCCGACGGGCACGCGAGCGCCGCCGAGCTGCTGGCCCGGCGGCATGAATTGCCGCTGGTGGGGGTGTTCGTCCAGTGGTACCGGGCGCTGCGACTCGCCGCGACCGGGCAGCCATTCGCCGCGGCCGGACCAGCATCAGCGGCGGAGGCTGCGGCCTCCGCACATGCCTTCTCGCCGGAGGCGACCCCCGGACACGGATCCCCGTCGCAGGCCGCCTCCGCGCAAGCGTCCTTGGTGGAGGTGGCTTATCGGGACGCCGCCGCGCGGCTGGACGGCGCTGGCATGCCCGGACTGCGGACCGGCATACTGCCGCTCGCGCTGCTGTGCCTGCGCCAGCAGTACGCACGACCCGGTGAGCGTCGGCCGCCGGACCTGGCCGACGAGCACACCGACTGGGGACCCTACGAGCCATGGGCGCGCCCCTGGGTGCTGCTGGCCCAAAATCGCCGCCACGCGGCCGCGGCTGCGCTGCGTCTGGTCCCGGACCCGCCCCGCGACCTGCTGTATGAGGCCCTGTGGTGCCTGACCGCGCGGGCGGCCATCGCCGTCGGTGACCGGGAGACGATGGAACGCGCCCACACCGAGCTCATTCCGGCGGCGGCGGAGCTGGCCGGGGCGGGCAGCGGGCTGCTCACCCTGGGCCCGGTCGCCACGCACCTCGACGACCTCACCACCGCCCTCCGCCGTCGACCCTGACCTCGCTCCGCACACGATAGACGCGCAAGCAACCGACCACCGCTCAAGACCGCGCGGCCAGTCACAGCTCGGCGAGGCGACGGCTGAGGAAGCGGCGCTCGGCCTCCGTGGTGGCGAGGTCGAGTGCTCCGAGGTACGCCGCCCGCGCCGCCACCGTGTCCCCGAGACGCCGCAGGAGTTCGGCCCGGGTGGAGTGGAAGTAGCGGTAGTCGTCGAGGTGGAGCGCGTCGACGATCGCCAGAGCCGCCCGCGGCCCTTCGACCTCGGCGATCGCCACGGCCCGGTTGAGCTCGACGACCGCCGAGCCCGTCAGTTGCCGCAGGCGGTCATAGAGCGCGGCGACGGCCCGCCAGTCGATGCGCTCCTCGGTCTGCAGGTCGGCGATGGCGGCCTGCACCGTGTAAGCGCCGGAAGCGCCCGACCTGACGGCGCGGTCGAGCAGTGCCCGCCCTTCCTCGAGCTGGGCGGTGTTCCACAGGCTGCGGTCCTGGTCGTGGAGCAGGATCGTCTCGCCGTCGCGCACACGGGCCGCGCGACGCGAGTCGTGCAGCAGCATCAGGGCCAGGAGCGCCGCCGCCTCGGGCTCGTCGGGCATGAGGTCGAGGAGGGTCCGGCCCAGCCGGATCGCCTCCGCCGCGAGGTCGGCCCGGCCGTCGCCGTACCCCTGGTTGAAGACCAGGTAGAGCACCGCGAGGACCGCGCTCAGGCGGGCGGGCAGCAGGTGCTCGCGCGGAATCGCGAAGGGGATCGCCGCCGCCCGGATCTTGTTGCGCGCGCGGGAGAGCCGGCGCTTCATCGTCTCGTCGTTCACCAGGAACGCGCGGGCGATCTCCGGAGTCGACAGGCCGCCCAGCGCGCGCAGCGTGAGCGCGACCTGGGCCTCGGTCGCCAGGGCGGGGTGGCAGCACATGAAGAAGAGTTCGAGGCGCTCGTCGGGGATCGACGTCTCCTCCATCGTGACCTCCTCAGGCATGGGGCGGTCCAGCAGCCGGGTCTTCTCCGCCCGGGTACGGTCACGGCGAAGGCGGTCGATCGCCCGGTTGCGGCCGGTCACCACGAGCCAGGCCCCCGGGTTGTCCGGGAGCCCGTCGCGGGCCCAGCGCTCGGCGGCGATGACGAACGCCTCCTGCGCGGCTTCCTCGGCGAGGTCGACGTCGCCGAGGAAGCTCACCAGGGCCGCGAACACGCGTGCCCACTGGTCGCGGAAGACCTCCTCGAGCACGGCCTACCGCTCCGCCAGCGGCCGTACTTCGACCGAGCCGCCGAGGCGGGCGGCCGGGATCCGGGCGGCGAGCTCCAGCGCGGAGTCGAGGTCGTTCGCCTCGACGATGTAGAAGCCGCCGAAGATCTCCTTGGTGTCGGCGAACGGCCCGTCGGTCAGCAGCGGCTCGCCGTTCTGGACGCGGACGGTGGTCGCGGTGTCGGCCGGTTGCAGCCGCTCGCCTCCGAGCATGCGCTCGTCCTTCATGAGCGTGATGTACTCGGCGCTGATGGCGGCACGCTGGTCCTCGCTGAGGCCGTCATACGCCCCGGGGCGCTCGTTGATCAGCAGGGCGTATCTCACCGGCTGATCTCCTTTCGCTGATCTCCTTTCGCTGATCTCCGTTCGCGGACGTGCGGTCGTAGACGAGACGGACGGCTTGGCCGACCTTCTCGGCGGCCGCGAGGTCCAAACCGAGGGGCTGGTCGAACAGGCGTCGGCCCGCGCCGAGCACCGCCGGGAAGACCAGCAGCCGGTATTGATCGATCAGGTCGTGGGTCCGCAGCGCATCGACGATGCTAGCGCTGCCGGCGACCACGACATCCTGGCTCTGCCGGCGCTTGGCCACCTCGTCGGTCAGGTCCCCCCGCAGCAGGGTGGAGTTGCGCCACCCGTCGACGCGGTCCGGCGAGCGTGAGGCGACGAGTTTGGGGATGGCGTTCATCTTCTGGGAGAACTCGTCCTCCCTGGGTGCCCCAGATGCGCGAGAACAGCTGCCAGGTGACCCGGCCCAGCAGCATGACTCGAATACCGGCGTCAGGTCCCTGCCGGTCCGGTGGCTCGGGCCGGGCGGGGCCGGCGCCGAAGGCGTCCGCGCACAATTGGGCGAACCACCCCACCCCCGGCAGCAGGAGCACCCAGCCGAGCAGCGCCCAGCCCAGGTGGAGGTGCTGGGCCGCGTGGGCGAAGGCCGCCACTCCCTGGGCGCGCAGCCCGTCGGCGCGTTCATAGGTCATCCGGCGCAGGCCCCGCGGATGCCGCTCCGCAGGCTGGATCCGCAGCGAGACGGGCCGGCGACGGACGAACCAACGGCCGACCGCGTCACACCGCTCGCAGGTCGCGGCCACGTGGAGGTCGGCGGGTGGCAGGCCGGGGTAGGGGCGGATGCGGGGTAGCCAGGCGCGTACCTGGTCACGGTAGTCCGTCCACTCCTGGCCGTACCGCGACAGGAGCTGGGTCCCCTCGTGCCAGGCGGCCAGCCCCGCGCCGTAGGCGACGCAGCTCGCCGCGGCGGCGGCGAACCGGAGGTCGAGCACCGCGAGCAACAGGTAGGCGCCCGCCATCGAGGACTGCATGGGATTGCGCAGGTAGGCGTACGGCCCGCTGGTGACGAGGCGTTTGGGCGGATCGTAGGGCACCGGCGTCCCTCCCCCGGCGACGGCGAACTCGCGGACGGCGGCCAGCCCGAACAGCAGCGGCACGACCAGGACTTGTCCCAGCAGCCCGATCACCCACTCGGGCTGCCGCCAGACGCCGGTCAGCGCGATGGGTACGCCGAGCATGAGCCCGCCCACGAGGCCCACCTGGAGCGACACGCGCCAGGTGAGCCGACGATCGGCGGCGGTCCAGCGGGCCAGCAGCAGGCCGGGCAGGAGGCAGAGCGCGATCGCGACGGCCTCCCCGTACAGCCACCCTTGCCCCAGGACCACGACGGGCTCGGCCAGCGGCATCACCCCCAGATCCAGCCAGGCGAACCCCGCCAGGACCAGCGGCAACGGGTACGTCCGCGCCACGCACGCGGGTAGCGCCCCCCACAGCAACACCCAGCCCAGCAAAAGGTCGACGGGGACGCCCGCCACCACGGCGCCCTCGGCGGCGAAGCGCCACCAGCCCGCGTACGCGGCGACAGCGTTCACGAGCGCGAGGGCGACCAGGTTCCAGGCCGTAGCCAGGATGATCGCGGCGAGGTCCCGCTCCCCCGGCCGCCGTACGGCCGCCGCGATCCAGACGGCGGCCATCGGCACGAAGAGCGCGACGCCCCGGATGAGCGTGGGATCGCTCATCCGGCGAACGTCTTGACCAGGTAACCGGCCGCCTCGGACACCGCGTAGCTCTGCAGCGGGCCGAAGTACCAGCCCGGATCGAAGGTACGGCGGTAGGCCAAGGCCACCGTCAGACGGCCGCTGCGCCAGTCGAACGTCGCCCGGCGCAGGTCCAGCCAGCGGGCGACCGTGGTGTCCTCGACCACGGCGAACACCACCCGTCCCGGCATCCGTTCGCTCACCCGCAGGGTCATGGACCGGGGTTCCAAGGGGGCGCCGATGCCCAGCGAACGGCGTGGCGTGAAGATGATCTTCCGCGTGTCGCCGACGGCCAGCCCGGTGCCTTCGGCCCGTAACGGCCGGGGGAAGCCGAGCGACAGGAACCGCGACTCCACGGGCCCGAACC
Source organism: Nonomuraea sp. NPDC049158 (assembly GCF_040648335.1). Lineage (NCBI taxonomy): Bacteria > Bacillati > Actinomycetota > Actinomycetes > Streptosporangiales > Streptosporangiaceae > Nonomuraea > Nonomuraea sp. NPDC049158. The sequence goes on along the minus strand of NZ_JBEZDM010000020.1, from coordinate 65,148 downwards.
GGGGTTCGGCGGCCAGCGCCCGCTCGACATTCGCCGCCGCCATCGCCCCGGTGACGCTCACCTCGTTGTCCCGGGGCAGCGAGACCGCCGTGCCCTCCAGCGTGGCGGCGACGAGAAGCGGCGCGAGGAGAAGGTTCATCCGGCCCTTGCCCCGGTGCCGCCGGACTTCGTCGACGAGCAATCCGACGAGCAGGCCGACCAGGTAGAACAGCGGCGCGGCCATGACCAGGCAGACGATCCCCTCCCCGAGCAGCGGACCGGCCAGGGCCAGGGCCACGGTGATGGACGCCATGATCATGCCGATGGTGCTGCGCGGCCGGGCGGTGAGGGCGACGGTGACGGCGATCACCGCCGGGATGCCGACGTAGAACAGCGCCGTCTGCTCCAAGTGCCCCTCGTGCAGGACTCGGTCGAGCAACATCGCCGCGAACAGCGCGACCAGCACCCCGGCCAGCGTCCACCGCGCCTTCCGCTGCGGCTGACGTTCAGGCTCCACAGGCACCCCCTTAACCAGTAGATTTAATCAAACGATTAAACTGTACGATGAGGACGCGGGATTCTGTCAAGCAGGGGGTGCGGGTGGCCGAGAAGCAACAGCAGGGTGCGGAGACCCGAGACCGGCTCATCGACGCCGCGGCCGAGACGATCAGGAGCCAGGGCTACGCCGGCACCAGCGCGCGCGCCATCGCCAAGGCGGCGGAGGTCAACTCGGCGCTGGTCTTCTATCACTTCGGCGGCGTCGACGCGCTGCTGCTCGCCGCGCTGGACCGCTCGTCAGAACAGCGCATGGCCGCCTACCGGCAGGCCGTGGACAAGGCCAAGAACCTCGAGGAACTGGTCGAGACCGCGAGCGCCATCTACCGGGCCGACCTCGAAGGCGGCCACATCACGTTGTTCTCCGAAATGGTCGGCGCGAGCATCGCCCGGCCCGAACTCCGCGCGGAGATCACCGCGCGCTCCGATCCCTGGATCGACTTCATCGAGCAGGCCCTGGAGCGGGTCATCGGCGGATCACCACTGGCCAAACTGCTGCCACCGCGCGATCTCGCGTACGCGGCGATCACGTTCTACCTGGGCGTCAACCTCTTCACCCACCTCGACGCCGACCGCACCCGGACCGAGGCCCTGTTCAACCTCGCCGAACGGGTCGCACCCCGCGCGCGGCTGCTCACCATGCGCCTGCCCGGCCGCCGCGGCAATGAGAAGCCCAAGAAATAGCTCACGTCGAGATGGGCAAGGTGAGAGTCATGGTGAGCCCTCCCCCGGGGGTCTCCTCGGGTACGAGGGTGCCGCCCATGGCCTCGGTCAGCGTCCCGAGATCGTCGACCGCCCGCGGCACGACCTCGTCGAGCGCCACCGGCTGCAAAGTGAGGCGGAGTACGCCGGCCTGCAGGCGGCTCATGTCCAGCAGGTTCACCACCAGGGCGTCGAGCTTGGCCAGCGACTCCTCGACGGTGGCCAGCAGCTCGGCGCGGTCGGCTTCGGACCAGGCGATCTCGGTGTTGCGCAGGCTCTCGACGGCCGCCTTGACCGAGGCGAGCGGGGTGCGCAGGTCGTGACTGACGGCGGCGGGCCGCAGGCCGTACAGGAACAGGATCGAGACCACCGAGAAGGCCGGCACGGCGCGCGCGTAGGCCCCCCAGCGCTGCTCGGCGTCGGCCTGGACGCCGAGCAGCCGGTAGATCACCCGCTCGACCGCGCTGTGCCGGGTGCCGGTGTAGACCCGGTACATGTAGTCGCCCAGCGGCCGGTAACAGAGGGCCAGGGCGAGGATGAGAGAGGCGATGAACAGCGGCGCGGCCATCCCACTCCTCAAATCCGGAACTGCTCCCGACCACCAGGACAAGTGGCCACCAGGCCAGCGAATCCCGAGATTCGGGCGATTCTTCGTTTCTTGCCGCCTTCCATACGCGCCGGAGCCCGGCTTTGACGAGATTCTTACGCTGGTGCCCGGTCGGGTCAGTCCGGGAGCTTCATCTCCAGTCCGTAGCGCAGCCCGACCTGCGTCACGGCCTTGAGGCTGGGCAAGGGATGGTCCGCCGGCGGGGCCTGCCGGGTCGGCGCCAGCTCCCCTATCTCCGTGAAGAACCCTTCGATCCCGCCGGGCGCGTAGGCCACGAGAATGCGCGCGTCCGTCAGGGGCTCGAAGCGCTCCCAGGTCCGCTCGGGGATGTAGAAGAACGAACCCGGGCCGCCTTCGACCACCTCGTCGTCGATGTAGACGCGGACCGTTCCCTCCAGGATGTAGAGCATCTCCGTTCCCGGATGCGTGTGCGGCGGCGGACCCATTCCGGCCGGGACGGTCATCTCTATGACCGTCACACCGCCACCCGTCTCGTCGCTCGCCGCCTTGACCTCGTAGAGACCGCCGAGCACCCAGAACGCGTCGCCTTCCCCAGGCTTGCGAGCGATCACATTGTCCGCCATGTCGTTCCCTCCGCTCCGTAATCACCACCTGACCAGGAGTGATCCAGACAGGTCAATCGAACCCCGGACAAGAGTCTCCAGAAGCAGGTAAACAAGACCGGCCGTCTCCCACCTCGGTGCTGACCGGCGGCCGTTTCCAGCTCGACACCGCCCGTCTCCGGCTCTGGCCGACGCAGGGCATCAAGGGTGAGGCGTCGCAGCTACTGCCGCTCCCCCGGCACTTCGAGTTGCGATAGAACGGCTGTGATAGGGATCAGCGCGTCTCCTGCGGTCGCGGCGGGACGAACCTCTTCAGCGCCTCCTTGCCGAACCGCACCGCCGCGTTCCCGCGTTCGAGCATGTCGCCCTGGTACGCCCCCAGCGCCGAGAGCAGGTCGCGCTCGCCTCGGTGGGCCTCGGCCAGCCGGGCGCTCAGCCGTACGGCGTCCTGCATGGCGGTGTTCGCGCCGTTCCCGCCGCTGGCCAGTGTCAGGTGCGCGGCGTCGCCGAGCAGCGTGACCCGGCCCACCGGCCAGGGCGGCATCGGCCGGTCATAGATCTTGGACCGGCCGACGCCGCTCATGTCGGCGGAGCGCACCAGATCCCGCAGGTCGGGATGCCAGCCCTCGATGAGCTCCAGCACCAGCTCGCGCGCGTCCTCCCTGGCGGACCCCGGGTCGGTGGCCGCCGGGTGCTCCGGCGGCACCAGCAGCACCCACCGTACGTAGCTGTCCCGGTACGGCATGTCCAGCCCGGGGACGAGCTCGGCGGCGGCCGCGGACGGCTCCCTGTCGAACTGCATCCGCCCCAGCATCAGCGTGATCCCGGGACCCTTCACCATCGTGCCGCGCCCCGGCACCAGCCGCAGGAAGCGGTCGGTGATCGTGGTGCGCCCCATCACGCCGCACAGGTCCGAGTCGACCAGCCCGACCTCGGGCACCAGGTGCCGCCGCACCACGGAGTTGCCGCCGTCGGCGCCGACCAGCACCGCGCCCGTGGCCTCCGTACCGTCGGCGAAGCGCGCGGTCACAGTCCCGTCCGCCCCCTCCGCGAAACCCCTCAGCCGCTTGCCGTGCGTGACCCGGTCGCCCAGGCCGCCGCGCAGGATCCGCCGCAGAACCTGCCGGTCCACCGCCCTGCTCCCCTCCTGCGGCCCGTCCAGGTCGCGGCTGAGCTCCGTCAATTGCTCGTCGAACAGCAGCCCCGGCCCGGTCAGGCCCCCGCTGGTGGCCTCGACCAGCTCGTGCAGCCGCTGCGGCAGGCTCGCCCGCAGAGCGGCCAGCCCCGGCTCCGCCAGCCCGATCCGGTGTCCCTGGAACCGCTCGCCGCTGCCGTCGTCCGCCTCGTACACGTGCACGTCGAGGCCCGCCCGGACGAGCGCGTGGGCGAGCGTCAGCCCGCCGAGCCCCGCCCCGATCACCAGCACGCGTCCTACGCCTTGCTCGGTCATGAAACCCTCCGTCTCCTGACGCCGTTCCGACGTGAACAACGTTCACGTGTACATTGTTCACGTACGAGAAGCCGCATTGTCAACCACGGCTTGGAGGATTCGATGAGTCAGCGACGCGCCCAGGTGCTTCAGGCGGCGATCGAGCTGCTCGACGAGGTCGGCCTGGACGGTCTCACCATGCGGCTCCTGGCGAGCCGGCTCGGCGTGCGAGCAGGCGCGTTGTACCGGCATTACCCGAGCAAGCAGGCCCTGCTGGACGCCATGGTCGCGCACCTGGTCGTCCCGCCGGGCGAGGCGGTGCCGCCGCTCGACGGCCCCTGGGACGAACGGCTGCGCGGCCTGGCGATCGGTACGCGGGAGCTCATGCTGGCCCACCGCGACGGCGCGCGCCTCATGTCCACCTTCCAGAACCCGGGCAGCGAGGCCGTCGCCTTCTACCACGACCTCATCGCCACCCTGGCCGCCGCGGGCGTTCCCGCGGACACGGCCGCCGCAGCCGTGGACACGGTCATGGCCTACGTCAACGGCTACACGACCGAGGAACAGGCCCGTGCGATCGGCGTCCGGCCCAGAGAGCTCCGCGACCGCGCCTTCCACGCCGGCCTCGAACTGATCATCGCCGGAGCCCAGGCATCTATGCCCTGAGCTGCGATGACATGTTCGCTCGACATCAGGGAAAAAATCTCGCTCCGCCGTGTCGATCCGCCGACGGCGCGTTCGACGCGTTGCTGACAGGACAACAAGGGACTCACCGTTCCGGACTCCCGCACTCGGAGGAGCGCACCATGCAGAAGATCACCACGTACCTGTGGTTCGACAACCAGGCCGAAGAGGCGGCCGAGTTCTACACCTCGCTGTTCGAGGACTCGCGGATCCTGGAGGTGCGGCGCTACGGCGATGCCGGTCCCGGCCCGGCGGGGACGGCCATGATGGTGTCGTTCGAGCTGGCGGGCCAGCGGTTCCTCGCGCTGAACGGCGGCCCGCAGTTCACCTTCACCGAGGCGATCTCACTGTACGTCGACTGCGCCTCGCAGGAAGAGGTCGACGAGCTGTGGGCCAAGCTCACCGAGGGCGGCGCGGAATCGCAGTGCGGCTGGCTGAAGGACAGGTGGGGCCTGTCCTGGCAGATCATCCCCACGGCGCTGCCCGAGCTGCTGGGCAACCCCGACCCGGCCAAGGCGCAGCAGGTCATGAAGGCCATGCTGGGCATGCGGAAGATCGACATCAACGCCCTGGAAGAGGCCGCCCGCCTCTGAGCTCCGCCTCTAGGCTCCGCCTGGGCTCAGGGCGCCGGCGGGCGGCGCACCTGGTCCAGGCCGAGCGGGGTGGCCGGCGGCAGGGGGTCGGCGCCTTCGGCGCGGAACGCCTGGAGCAGGAAGGCCACCAGCCGCCGGGACGCGGCCAGCGCCGCCTCGGGCGAGTCGGTCACGATGCCGCTGTTGGCCATGAGGAGGAGCGTGAGGTCGTCCTGGACGAAGTCGGCCCGCAGCCGCCCGGCCTCCTTGGCCCGCCGCGCCAGCTCGGCGAAACCCCGCTCGGCACATTCGCGTTCGTGCTCGAAGGCGGACGCGTCCGGGAACGCCGAGAGGAACGCCGTGGTGAATCCCCGGTCGACGGCCTGCATGGCGCACACCTTCTCGATGACGGTGCGGAAGCCGCGCCACGGGTCGGGGTCGGCGAGCGCGTCGTCGACGACCTTCGCGCACGCGTGGAGGTCGTCGGCGAACACCTCGACGACCAGCGACTCCTTCGTGGGAAAGCGACGGTAGAGGGTGGCGATCCCGACGCCGGAGCGCCGGGCGATCTCGACCATCGGCACGTCCAGTCCGAGCGTGGCGAAGGTCTCGCGGGCGGCCTCGAGGATGCGGTTGCGGTTGTGCAGCGCGTCGGCTCGCAACCCGGGCGCTTCGGCGGGCAGCCCGGGTGCGTCGGCGGGCGCGTACGGCATCTGAGACGGCTCGGAGGACATGCCTCTCACTTTAGCCCAACCGGAGGGCCCTTTCCGGTTACCGCAATACGGCACGTCGGGCACCATAGTGCTGTGACCGAAAGTGTGGGAACCCGCAGCCGCGCGCTCGACTCGCTGATCGAGTTGATGGCCAGAGGCGGCGTGGTGGTGCTCAGCGGGGCAGGACTGTCGACCGAATCGGGAATCCCGGACTACCGGGGACCCACAGGCCGTGCCCGGAAGGCCGAGCCCATGACGTACCAGCGCTTCGTCGGCAGCGCCGAGGCGCGGCAGCGATACTGGGCGCGCAGCCACGCCGGCTGGCGGCAGATCGGCCTGGCCAGACCCAACGCCGGGCATCGCGCCGTGGCCGAGCTGGAACAGCGCGGGCTGATCGAGAGCATCGTCACGCAGAACGTGGACGGCCTGCACCAGGCGGCCGGAGCGCGGCGGGTGATCGAGCTGCACGGCGGGCTCGACCGGGTCGTGTGCCTGTCCTGCCGCGAGCGGACCCGCCGCACCGAGCTGGAGACCCGCCTGCGATCGGCCAATCCCGGCTGGGCGGCCAGCGGGCAGATCAACCCCGACGGCGACACCGTGCTCTCCGACGATCAGGTCGACGGGTTTCAGGTGGTGGACTGCGCGGCCTGCGGCGGACTTCTCAAGCCCGACGTGGTGTTCTTCGGCGAGAACGTACCCAGGACCCGGGTGGACGAGTGCTTCGCCCGCGTCGCGGCGGCGCGGGCGCTGCTGATCCTCGGATCGTCGCTGACCGTACGGTCCGGCCTGCGATTCGTCAGCAAGGCCGCCACGCTCGGCATCCCGATCGCCATCGTGAACCAGGGACCGACCGGCGGAGACGCCCAAGCCGCACTCACCCTGGACGCACCCCTCGGCATGACCTTGACCCACCTCACCAACCGACTGTCAACTTGAGGTGATCGGCTTGGATCAACTCGGCGTAGGTGTGCTTGCGCAGCTCATACTCACGCGGCACCCCGCGCTCGAACGCCACGGCCGATGCCGCGGTTAGTGTCGCCGTCCCTGCCGCCCGCCCGCTGCGCGATCAACACCGTCAGCTGTGCCTCCCCCAGCCCGGCGGACATGATCACTTTGCTGATGCATGCCCCCTACTGATTATCGCGACCTCCTGTTCGACTGTCTGTGCCCCCGTAGGGGGGATCGTGAGAGTCGTACCTGTCGTGGTCGCGTCTCGTCGTTCCGGGTGCGGCAGGGGTGCCCTTGGCCGGGTCGGCGCGGGCTGCGTTCGGGGAGGGGCCGCCGGTGGCGGTCGGCGAGGTGCCGAACAGGATGCGCAGCGCGGTCTTCCTGCTACTGGTGACGTGCTCGACGGCGAAGGCGACGGCTGCCGCCGAATCGCCGGACGCGATCGCCTCGTACAGCCGGGTGTGTTCGGCGCACAGCCGTTCGGGGTCGTCGACCTGACGGAACAGCCAGTCCAGCCGACCGTGCAGGGGCTCCAGGATGGTGCCGAGGAGGTGGTTGCCGGCGATGGCCGTGATCTCGTCATGGAAGGCCACGTTGGCGTCACCGAAGTGGCGATCCGGTCGTGTGCGAACATCGTCGCCCGGCCCCCTCGGAGAGCCAAATGATCAGCGTTTTCGACAGTGCCAACATGGATCTGGTGGCATACGCCTCCAGGGCACCGGCTCTGGGAGAGACCGTCGCTGGACGTGCATTCCGGACCTTGACCAGCCGCAGCGGGTCGAGCCAGGATCCCGCGGTAAGACGAGTGGCACGCGTTTCTAAGGGTGGGGGTGGACGCCGCCGTGCCGAGCCACGCCGTTTCACCGGTCAGAACGGTATGGCGCGGTCGGTAAGTGTTGCGGGTCCTGGGGTGACGTCTAACTCGTCTTTTCCGGATCTTGCCCATCGCGGAGAGTTGGGAGGACATTTCACTTTTTGGAGGCCTCTCAGTGACTACCTCTCCTCTGCGGCTCCCGGTTCCCGGTGAGCGGGCGTCCAGCACGATTCACCGCTTTCGGGATGAGCACGGGCCAGTGGTGCAGATCGAGCTCCCGGGCAAGGTCAAAGCGTGGGCCGTGACCTCGTACGACATGGTGAACGAGGTACTCGCCAACGACGACACGCTCTTCAGCAAGAACGCCCGGAACTGCCCCGCGCTGCACGACGGCACCATCCCTCCTGACTGGCCGCTGCGGCAGGTCATCGAGGGCGATCACCTGCTGACCCAGGACGGGGCGGACCACCGGCGGCTGCGGGGCCTCATCAACCGGGCCTTCACCCCGGCACGCGTGCAGGGGCTCGCCGCGCGCATCCAGGAGATGACCGACGAACTCCTCGACCGGCTGCCCGACGACGGCGAGGTGGTGGATCTCGTCCGCCATTTCACCGAGCCGTTGCCGGTCAATGTGATCTGCGAGCTGTTCGGTGTGCCCGAGGAGGAGCGCTACCAGATCCGCGCGTGGACGAATGTGCTCCTGTCCCACACCGCCACCCCGGAGGAAGCCGGCACGGCCGGGTCCGACCTGCTCGGTTATCTGGCCAGGTTCATCGACCGCAAGCGCGGCGACACGGCTGACGATCTCACCGCCGGGCTCATCCGGGCGCAGGAGGACGACGGGGACCGGCTGACCGACAGCGAGATGGTGGGGATCCTGTGGCTGGTGCTGATCGCCGGTCACGAAACCACCGTGCACCTGCTCGCCAACACGGTCATCGCTTTGTGCGCGGACCGGGACCAGCTCAATCGGGCAGGTACGGGGGACGCCTGGGCGCAGGTGGTCGAGGAGGCCTTACGCAGCCGGAACTCGGTGATCAACGTGATGTTCCGCTACCCGCTGAAGGACGTGCGCCTCGGCGAGGTGACGATCCCGGCCGGGGAGCCGATCGTGGTCGGGATCGGCGGCACGGGGACGGATCCGGCCAGGTTCGGCGGGGACGCGGGGCGGTTCGACATCGCGCGCGGCCAGGAGACGCATCTGGGCTTCGGCCGCGGGCCGCACTTCTGCCTGGGCGCGCCGCTGGCCAGGCTCGAGACCCGCATCGCGCTGTCCTCGCTGTTCGGCAGGTTCCCCGAGCTGCGCCTGGCAGTCGGGGAGGACCAGATCGTCTACAGCTCATCTTTCATCACCGAAGGACCGACGGTGCTGCCGGTGCTGCTCGGGCCCGCCAAGGACGGGGATCGCCGTTAGGACCTATTCGATGACGAGGGTGACCGGGATGTTGCCGCGGGTGGCGTTGGAGTAGGGGCACACCTGGTGCGTGGCCTCCACCAGGGCGCGGCCGGTCTCGCCCTGGAGGTGGTCGGGGAGCTCGACGCGGAGCGCCACCTCCAGGGTGAAGCCGCCGTCGCCGTTGGGGGCCAGGCCCACTTCGGCGGTGACCGACGCCTGCTCGGCCTCCACCTTCATGCGCTTGGCCACCAGGGCGAGGGCGCTGGCGAAGCAGGCGGCGTAGCCCGCGGCGAACAGCTGCTCGGGATTGGTGCCGGCGCCGGCACCGCCCAGCTCCTTCGGCGGGGACAGCGTGACGTCCAGGCGCCCGTCGGAGGAGACGGCGCGGCCCTCGCGGCCCGTCGCGGTGGCTATGGCGGTGTAGAGGGTGCTCATGATCGCTCCTAATCGATTGCGTACAACTTGATTGTGCACAATTTAATTGCTTGCCGTCAACCCCAGGTATGCTGGGGTCATGAACGCGTTGCTGCTGGAGAACCAGGTGTGCTTCGCCGTGCACGCCGCGTCCCGCGCGCTCGACGGCTTCTACCGGCGCGAGCTGGCGGAGCTGGGGCTGACCTATCCGCAATACCTGGTGATGCTGGTGCTGTGGGAGCGGGAGCCGGTGACGGTCAAGGAGCTGGGAGTGGCGTTGCGGCTCGACTCCGGCACCCTGTCACCGCTGCTCAAGCGACTGGAGGCGGCCGGGCTCGTGCGACGGGAGCGCAATGCCGACGACGAGCGCTCGGTGGTGGTGCGGCTGACCGGGGCGGGCGCGGAGCTGCGGCAGTCGGCCCTGCGGGTGCCCGAGCACGTGCTCGGCGCCACCGGGCTGCGGATGAGCGAGCTGGCCGACCTGCAGCGTACGCTCGGCCGAATGACCCAATCCCTGACCGAAGCCACCTGAGGTAGCCTCTCCGGACGAATCGTCGAACCGCCCCAAGTACCACCGGCCGGTCTGTATGAAGAATGCGGAACGCCCGCATCACCGGAGGTCACCTTGGGGAGTACGAACACGCTCGACGTCAGGAAGACCGCGACCCTCACCGTCGGCCTGCTCATGGGAGTCTGGGTCGTCGACTACATCGACCGGGTGATGATGGCGGTCGCACTGCCGTTCATCGGGGCGGAGTTCACGCTCACCAAGACCGAGCAGGGCGCGCTGATCACCGTGTTCGCCCTGGTCTACCTGCTGTGCCAGATCCCCGGCGGGCTGCTGGCCGACCGGGTCGGGGCGCGCAGGCTGCTCGTCGTCTCGCTCGTGCTGTGGTCGGCGTTCACCGCGCTGACCGGCCTGGCGTGGGGGCTGGGCGCGTTGCTGGTGATCCGGGCGCTGTTCGGCGTGGGGCAGGGCATCTTCCCCGGCGCGTCCTTCAAGGCGCTGTCCGAGCGGACCACGCCCGAGCGGCGGGCCACGGCGGCGGGCACGATGCTGGCCGCCACCCAGCTGGGCGCGGGCCTGGCGCCGCTGGTCATGGCGCCGCTGCTGCTGGCGTTCGGGTGGCGGCCCACCTTCTGGGTGACGGCGGCGGCGGGCGTGGCGATCGGCCTGCTGCTGTGGGCGCTGCTCCCCCCGCCCCTGCCCGCCGAGCTGAACGGCTCCGGCGACCTGTCCCGCCCCGCTCCCCCGCCCGCGTCGGCGCTGCGGGCACCGGCGGTGTGGAAGTTCGCGGCGCTGTTCTGCGCGACCAACATGCTCGGGTACGGGATGATCACCTGGGTGCCCAGCTACCTGCTGGAGGCACGCGGCGTCTCCCTGCTGAACACGGGCCTGTACGCGGCCATCCCCGGGCTGGTGATGACCGTGACGATCATCCTCGGCGGCTGGCTGTTCGACCGCTACTTCCACGACCGGGGCCGGCTCTACGTCATCCCGCTGCTGCTCTGCACCGCCGTGCTGCTGGCGCTGATGCTGCGCGCGGAGACCGCGGCCGGGTTCACGCTGTTCCAGACGCTGGCCATGGCGGTGGCCGGGCTGTCGATGATGGGGATCCTCGGCATGCCGGTACGCGCGCTGCCGCCCGCGGTGATCGGCTCGGGAATGGGCGTGGTCAACGTCGGCGGGCAGGTCGCGGGCGTCCTCGCGCCGGTGCTGATGGGCTGGCTGGTCGACCACTACTCCTATACCGCCGCGTTCGGGCTGCTGATCGGCACCACGGTGCTGGGCGCGCTGATCGCGATGGTCGTACCGCAGCGGGTCGACCAGTTCCAGCTGGAGGCCGCCTGACCGCGACACGAGGGCGCCCCGCCGCGCCTGTCCGGGCGGGGCGCGCTCGCGGGCTACTTGATCTTGTAGGCCCTGGTGATGGTCTCGGCGAAGCCGTTGCCGCCGGTGTCGACGGCCCTGACGCGCAGCGAGGCGAACTTGCCGCGCGCGCTGATCGGGTGCCAGGTGTCGGCGGCCCAGGTGCCCTGCGCCGACGGGTGCACCAGCGTGGGCAGCCAGGTGCGGCCGTCGTCGTAGGAGATCTCCACGGTGAGCGTACGCAGCTTCAGATCGGGCGAGCCGTCCTGACGCTGGACGCGTAGCGGGATGCGCGCGAGCCCGGCCGCGGCCCGGTTGCGGTCGTCCAGCTCCGGATTGATCGTGAGGGTCAGCAGCGGCAGCACCTGCCGCTTGCCCGGCTGGGGAGTCTTCGAGCTGAATGTCCACTCGGCGCTGACCCGCGTGGACACCTGGGTCTGGGCCGGTACGCGGTCGGCCGTCATGGTCAGCCGGTAGTCGCTCTCCTTCGTCTCCGCGGGCGCGTCGACCGTGCCGGGCAGGTAGTCGGCGGCGTAGATCTCCTTGCCGTTCCGGTAGAGCCGGGCCTGCGGAGCGGCGTACTCGCCGTAGGAGATGCGATCGGACGTGCCGTCCTCGAACAGGCCGGCCGCGAACTGCAGCGTGTTCTCCTCTCGCCAGGTGTAGTCGCCGCCGGGGTTGAGCGCGGCGGCGAAGACGCCGGTGTTCCACTGGTCGTCGATCTTCTTGCCGGCGCGGTAGACGGTGGTCTTCCCGAAGAAGAACTGGTCGGTGTCGTTCCAGCCGTCCGGCGGCGTCCGGTACTGGATGAAGGAGGGATACCAGCCGGTGTCGCCGGGCGTGTAGTACTCGGTCCGGTGGAACGGGAGCGGGAAGCGGGACACCTGGCCGTACGGCGTCCAGGCCAGCTCGGTCCCGTACAGCACGGGCAGGGCGAAGTGCTCGCCGAACTTGACGTCGTTCTGCGTGGCATAGGTGGAATTGACCTCGGCGAGGTCGCGGCGGCGCGGGCGGTAGCCGGGGTCGGCGGGGATCCGCGGCTCGGCCTTCATCAGGTGGTAGAAGTACGGGCTGTCGTCGTAGCCGCCGTCGCCCTTCGGCTTGGCCCATTGGGTCCAGCGGTAGTACGCGAACTTCTTGCTCACCGTACGCGTCGTCGGGATGGCCTTGATGCCCTCGACGCGGTCCGCGCCCCACATGCCGGCCAGGTCGACGTCCACGCCGAGGGGCTGGCCGTCGATGAGCTGGAGCATGCCGAGCATGCCGATGGCCAGCCGCGCGGTCGGCTCCTCCGTACGCACGTCCACCGGCTTGGCCTTGCGGGCGTCGGCGGCGACCGTACGGTCGGCGTCAAGGGTGAACTCCGGATCGGAGGACATCACCAGAGTGCCGTCGTGGTCGAACATGAGGCCGACGACGGTGTAGCGGTGGCCCCTGTCCAGCCTCAGGTCCAGCGTGCCGCCGGAGATGTCGTAGTTGCGCTGCTCCTCGGTGTCTAGGTCGATCACCCCGGCGAAGGCGTTCTGGACGGGCTGCCCGTCCGAGCCGGTGTAGCGCAGCTTGAGCCCGCGCTTCTCCGGCGCGACCCGCATGCCGATGCCGGTGCGTACGGAGACGTCGGCGTTCGCGGCGATGACCGTACCGCTGAACAGGCCGGTCGGGCCCGCCGTGGCGGTCACCTTGACCTGGGCGGTGCCGTGCGCGGGCACCTCCAGCGTCGTGGCGCCGAGCTTGAACGGCGTCACCGCCGCGCCCTTCTCGTCCTTGGCGAGCACGCTCAGGTTCAGCCGGACGGCGGCGTCGCCGTCGTTGCGGTAGGTGAGCGTCTTCTCCTTGGGCGCGGGGCTGGGCAGCTCGATGTCGCCCATGCTCAGCGCGGCGGGCTCGGCGGTGACCTGCTGGGTGACGGCGCGGGCGACGTCCACGCGACCGGAGCCCTGGATGTAGGCGCCCAGCTCGTCGCCGGGCGCGGTGGAGGCCATCAGCGCGGCCTTGATCTGGGCGGCCTTCCAGTCGGGGTGCTGCCCGGCGACGATCGCGGCCGCTCCGGCCACGTGCGGCGTCGCCATGGACGTACCGCTCAGCGCCGTGTAGGAGTCGTCGACCGGGGAGCCGGCGGAGGTGCCCGCGGCCCTCGCCGCGACGATGTCCACGCCCGGCGCGATCAGGTCGGGCTTCACCGCGCCGTCGCTCGTGCGCGGACCCGTGCTGCTGAACTGCGCGACCGTGTCGTCGTCGCGGTAGGAGGCGCCGACCGACAGCGCGCTGTCGGCGGTGCTGGGCGAGCCGACCGTCTGCGGACCGTCGTTGCCCGAGGCGATGACGAACAGCGTGCCGTACTTCTCCGACAGGCTGTTGACGGCCTGCTCCACCGGGTCGTCGCCGGGAGTGTCGGCCTCCCCGAGGCTGAGGTTGGCGACGCGGGCGCCGTTCTCCGCCGCCCAGGTCATGGCCTCGATGATGGCCGAGTCCGGGCAGTCCCCGCTCTGCAGGCAGACCTTGCCGATGAGCAGCTTGGCGCCGGGGGCGACGCCCTTGTACCGGCCGTCCGACGCGGCGCCGGATCCGGCGATCGTGGAGGCGACGTGGGTGCCGTGGCCGTTGAGGTCGCGGACGTCGGGCTCGGAGGTGAAGTTCGCCGACTTGGCCACCAGCCCCTGGAGGTCGGGATGGTCAGGGTCGTAGCCGGTGTCGATCACCGCGACCGTGACGTCCTTGCCGGTGTGACCGGCCGCCCACGCCTTGGGCGCGCCGATGTGCGGGACGCTGACGTCGAGCGACAGCTTGGCCTTGCCGTCCAGCCAGACCTTCGCGGGCGCGGCCGCCGCCCTGGCCTGCCCGGTCAGGGACTTCCAGAGCGTGCCGGCCGCGGCGCGGGGCTCGCTCTGGGCGACCCCGTTGATCGCGGGCAGCGGGCGTCCGCCCGGGGCGCGCAGCGTGGCGGCGGCGGTCTGGTCCGGGTACGTCACGATGAGCGGGAGCGCCGAACTGGTGGCGTCGTCGTAGCCGAGGGCGGCGAGCCGGGTGACGTTGAACAGCCGGGGGTCCAGCCGGCCCGCGGCCAGCAGCGGCATCGCATCGACGGGGACGATGCTGAGCCCGTCCTTGGCCCGGCGGTGGACAAAGTTGATCTTCTCCCGGCCGGGGCCGGACCGGACGTCCAGCTGGGTCCGCTTGTCGGGAAGCGTACGGAGGACGACCTTGTCGCCGGTGATGAGGGTGATGGTCTTGGGCGGGCCGGCCTTCGCGGCGGGCTGGGCCGCGGTTGGGGCGGGCGTCGGTGCGGCCTGGGCCGGAGCGGCGGCCGCTATCAGGGCCGTGATCACGACACCCAGGAGCGCGGTTCTCTGAAGCACCTCCGATTTCTAATTCTTTGTGACTTTTGATGACAAGGTGATTTAAGTGGCCTATTGCGGCAACTGCCGGAAGTGGCCAAGATCATGAGCATGCTTGAGGACAGCCGGGCGCTGGAGGTCGTGGGGATCAGCGCGTTCGATGAGCGGATCTACCGTGGGGTGCTGGCCTGCCCCGGCATCACGGTGCAGGAGCTGGTCATGCGGAGCGGGGAGGGCGCCGGGCGCATCCAGGCGTCGCTGAGCAGGCTCCGCGCCAAGGGCCTGGTCAGCCGCCTGTGGGGCCGCTCGCCCCGGTGGACGGTGACGAACCCGGGGACCGCGATCCGCTCGCTGGTGCGCGGCCTGCAGAGCGAGCTGGACCAGCTCACCGACACGGCCGACGAGTTGGAGGCGGCCTTCCGCACCGTCGGCCAGGACCCGGAGGAGGGCGGCCAGTTCGAGGTCCTCGCGGGTCCCGAGGAGCAGGCCCGCTGGTACGTGCGGCTGCAGCAGGAGGCCAAGGAGGAGGTCCTGACCTTCGACTGTCCCCCGTACGTGCTGGACTATCACAACCCGCTGCAGACCGACCTGCTGCGCAGCGGCGTCCGCTATCGGACCATCTACGTGCCGGAGGCGTTCGACCACGCGGGGGCGCTCGACGAGGTGGGCAGCCTGATCAAGGCGGGTGAGGAGGCGCGGGTCCTGCCCCGGCTGCCGTTCAAGATGGCGATCGTCGACCGGTGGCGGGCGGTCATGCCGATGCACATGGACCCGCCGCTGACGCGCGGCGTGCTGATCAGCGGCTCCACCATGGTGGTGGCCCTGGTGGAGTTGTTCGAGCGGCTGTGGCGGGAGGCGCTGCCGGTACGCCCCGAGCTGTGGCACGACGCGCCCGCGCCGCCGAAGCCCGCCGACAAGGCGGGGAACACGGCGGAGCGCGCCGGCCGGGAGCGGGTCGGCGGGGAGCGGGTCGAGGCGGAGCCCTCCGGCGGAGGGCCGGAGGCGGCGGAGCTCGGCCCCGAGGATCGGCGGCTTCTGGCGCTGCTCGCGGCCGGGCTCAAGGACGACGCCATCGCCCGCCAGCTCGGCACCAGCCCGCGCAGCCTGCGCCGCCGCCTGCGCCACCTCCTGGACCAGCTGAACGCCGAGACCCGCTTCCAGGCCGGCGCCCAGGCCAGCCGCCGCGACCTCGTCTGACCCGCGCCCGAAGGTCAGACCTGTTCGACGGCGCGAACCCCACCGCTCGTCCGGTCCCGGAACCAGGCGTAGCAGCTCACGACGATCCCGGTCACGGTGACGGCGGCGCCGACGAGATACAGGGACCGCAGCTCGAACCCGCCGTCGATGACCCGGCCGCCGAGCCAGGCGGCGAAGGCCGCGGCCAGTTGGTAGGCGGACGCGTTCACCGCCATGGCCAGGGTCGGTGCCGCGGACGCGGTGGTCAGGACCCGGGTCTGCATGCCGGGAATGACGGAGAAGCCCAGCGCGCCGATCACGAAGACCAGCACCGCGGTGATCGCCGTACCACCGCTGACCGCCCACATCAGCACCAGCGTCGCCGCGAGGACGGCGAGCAGACCGAGCTGTGACGACATCGGCGCCCGGTCGGACAGCCAGCCGCCGGCGAAGTTGCCCACCGCGGCGCCGACGCCGTACACCAGCAGCAAGACGGGGATCGCGGCGGCGGCGAATTCGGTGACGCCGGTGAGCAGCGGCGCGAAATAGGTGAACACGATGAGCAGCCCCGCGTTGCCGACCGCCGTGACCGCGATGGCGCGCCGCACCTCACGGCCGCGCAACACCCGGAGCTCGGCCAGCGCGGACGTGCCGGGCGTGGCGTTCCGGACATCCGGTACGAAGCGCAACACCAGCAGCAACCCGAGCACGCAGCACACGGCGATGGTGACGAAGGTGGACCGCCATCCGAAACCATTGCCGATGAACGTGCCGATGGGCGCGCCGAGGATCATCGACAGGTTCATCCCGAAAACGAGCTTGGACACGGTGGACGCCTGCCTGCCCGGCGGAGCGGTCGACGCCGCGATGACGATCGCGTTGGCGAAGAAGGTGGAGGTCACCAGCGCGGTGATGATCCGGGCCGCGAAAAGCACGGCGTACGTCGGCGCGAGCGCCGAGGCGAGATTCCCGACGATCACCACCGCGAGGAGGACCAGGATGAGCGGCCGGCGGTCGAAGCGCGCGGTGAGGGCCGTCAGCACCGGACCGCCGATGATCATTCCGATGGCATAGGCCGTCACCAGCAGTCCGGCCGCCGGAATCGACACGGCCAGATCGTCGGCGATGTCCGGCAGGATGCCCGCGATCACGAACTCGCCGGTCGTGATGCCGAACACGCACAGCATGAGGGACAGGACAGGCACGCGGTTCACCTCTAAATAGTTGACTGATCAGTACAAAAAATGGGCGGCATGATACGAGCGCCGCCGGCCGAGGGGGTTTACAGGGCCGCGAGCGCTCCCTCCATGACATCCAGCAGGGCGTTCCTGTCGTCGGTCACCTTCGCGAGCACCCGCAGGCCGTAGTACGCGCTCTGGAACGTCCGCGCCACCTGGAGCGGCGGCCGGTCGGCGGGCAGCTCGCCCGTGCGCTGGCCGAGCGTCACCAGGTGGCAGAGCTCCTGTTCCAGGTCGGCGAACTGCCGCCGCACCAGGGCGGCGACGTCGCCGGTGCGCCCGCTCGGCTCGGTGGCGGCGTTCAGGGCCAGGCAGCCACGCCGGCCGGGGTCGGCCAGGTCGGCGTCGATGACGCCCAGCATCATCTCTCGCAGCCGCTCCCGCACCGATCCGGGTTCGGCCAGCATCGCCAGCTGGGCGGCGCCCTTGGTCTCCGCGTACCGGCGGACCGCCTCCTCGTACAGGCGGTGCTTGCTGCCGAACGCGTTGTACAGGCTGCCGCGGCCGAGCCCGGTGCGCGCGCACAGGTCCTGGGTGGTGGCCGCCTCGTAGCCCTTCTCCCAGAACACCTCCATCGCGGCGTCCACTACAGCATGATCGCTGAACTCCCGGGGTCTGCCCATGGGCTGAAGCTAGCGGCTTCTGTACAGATCAGTCAAGAATTGTGTGAGCCGCTGCCGAACTGGCGACTGTGGTCGCCGGGAAGTATGAGGTTCGCGGTCGCACCGGCGGGGACCCGCAGGTTGACATCCCATTGATCGCCCGTGCGCGCCCACTCGACCGTGGCGACACCGCGGACCGTGCCATGGGAGATGCGGCCCCAGGTGACGCGGTCATCGACGACCGGGCGGATGTCGAAGGACGCCCATCCGGGACTGGTCGCCCGCAGCCCACCGACGCGCTGCTGGATCCAGCCCGCGGCGGAGCCGAGGAAGTAGTGATCCTTCGAGCGGGCCGTTTCGTCCCACGACTCCAGGAGGGTCTGTGCACCCGCTCGCCGCCACACTCCCCAGCCGGGTCGTGTCTCCTGGGTGGCCACGGTGATGGCGAGGTCGTCGCGACCGTGGTCGCTCAGCACGGGCAGGAGGTACTTCACCCCCACCGCCCCGCAGTCGAGATGGCCACCGGTCCGCAGTTCGATGTCGTCGAACAGCCCTTGGGCGACCTTCGCGAGGTGTTCCCGGGGCACCGTGCCGAACGCGAGCGGCAGGATGTTCATTGTCTGCCGGTACCCGGTCCGCGGGGAGCGGTAGGTGCCGGTGGCCGCGTCGAAGAAGGCCTCGTGGTAGGCGGCGGCGATCGCTTGAGCCGCCTGCTCATATCGGCTGCGCCGGGTGTTCAGCCCCAGCTCACCGCAGATGTCCGCGGTACGGGTGGTCAGGTGGTGCAGCATCATCGTCGCCGTGGGCATGGGGCCTTCCGGAGCGAACTGATGACCTGGGGGCAGCCAGTCTCCCCAGCTGTGCAGCGGCCAGATGCCGTCACCCGCGATGTCCAGCATGCGATCGGTGTATCTGAAGATCGCCTCGGCGTAGCGTTCCAGGATGGCCCGGTCGCCGTACTCCCAGTAGAGATTCCACGGGATGAGCACCATGGACGCGCTCCAGGCGGGGTCGGGGCCGTAGCCCCACTCGGGCGAGGGGACGATCTGGGGAACCACGCCGTCCTCCTTCTGGGCGTCGACATGGTCGTCGAGCCATTTGGTGAAGGTGGCGCGCAGGTCGAAGTGGTGCAGCACGGCTTCGGTGGCCAGATGGGCGTCGGCCGTCCAGCCGTTCTTCTCATAGACGGGAGTGTCGGTGGGGATGCCGTGCAGGTTGTTGCGGAAAGTACGGCCGGTGGCGGTGTCGATCCAGGTCAGCAGGTCATCGCCGCACGCGAACTCGCCCACTTCGGGCACGTCGGTGTGCACGGGGATCGCCGCCGGTTCGTGGACGGTCACCGGGCCGAGCGCCTGAATGGCGACGTACCGGAAGCCCTTGTAGCTGAACTCCGGCTCCCAGGTCGCCTCCGCCGAGGCCAGCACGTACCGATCCACCTGTGTCTCACCTGCGGCCAGGACGTTGTCGCAAACGACGGAACCGTCCGCCGCGAGATCTTCTCCGTACGAGACGATGATCTCCGCTCCGGGCTGCCCGCGGAGTGTGCACCGGATGCGTCCGGCCATGACCGTGCCGAAATCATGAACGGTCGTGCTCTCGCTGAGAGCAACGCTGGTGACCGGAAGGACGGGGGCGAAACGCCGAATGGGCGGCAGGCCGGCGGGTCGCAGGACTCCGCCGGGCGGGGGGACGATGACGGCCTCCTCCCACGGCAGGTCCGCCGACAGCGCGGGGTTGTGGTGTTCTCCGGTGTACAGCAGATCGCTCACGACCGGCCCGATGGCGGCCTGCCACCCGGCCCCGGAACTCACGACGTGCCGCTCGCCCGCCTCGTCGAGATATTCCAGTTGGGCGAGCAGGACGGGTTCGCGGTGCCAGGGGGCGAGATTCCAGCCCCAGGTGTTGCCACCACGTGCCGAGTGGAAGCCGCGGCCGAGGGCGGCGGTGATGGTGTTGACGCCGGGGCGCAGCAGGTCGCTGACGTCGTGGCTGCGGTAGAGGATCGAGCGGTCGTAGGCGGTGGTGGCCGGGTCGAGGACGGCGTTGGTCACCGCCTGCCCGTTGAGGTGGAAAGTGCCGTATCCGAGCCCTACCGCGTAGAGCCGAGCCTGGGCCGGGGCGGAGGGCAGGTCGAAGGACACGCGGAAGATCGGGTTGGGTGCGGGGTGTGTCTCCACGCCGATCGTACGGACACCGGCTTCGGGAGTCCCGTCACGTAGTGGAGTGCCGAGGACGGGCAACGGCGAGATCTCGTCGGTCGTGGGGTCGGGGCGGCGGGAGTGTGAACGCCAGCCGATCCGGCCTCGTTCCGCGCGGACGCGCAGCAGGTAGTCGCCGGCCGGTGGGGCGGGGTCCGGTTCGAGGTAGTGCGTGAATCGGTCCCAGGGGAAGAGCGCCGCGCGCAGGCGGCGTTCTGCCAGGACCGCGCCGTCCAGGGTGCACAGCTCCAAATGGCCGACAGTCTCGCCGAGTTCGGCGACCAGGTCGGCGGTGATGGTGGTGATGGGGCCGGTCGTGCTGAACGTCTGTCCTACCCAGTGACCGGGCTCGATCCAGGCGACGTGGTCGGAGACGATCGAGCGAACCATGCGATTGTCGGGCGCGGTGCGGCGCGCGATCCACGCGGCGCTCCAGTCCTCGGGCCGGAGCAGCGGAGTCTCCCATCGGCTCTCCTCGCTCCACGAGGAGAGCCGTCCGTCGGCGTCGCCGATCCGGACGCGCCACAGGTAGGCGCTTCTGCTGATCAGCTCGGGGCCGGCGAAGCGCATCTCGGGCAGGGCCGTGGGGACCAACCCGGAGTCCCAGACCAGCGTGCCGGCGGGGTCATGGACGACGAGGTGAGCCGCCCGCTGAGCGGGATCGGGGAGCCAGCTCAGGACAGGAGCGTCCGGGCCGGCGTCGATGGGCTGGGCTGAGCCGTTGACCCGCAGATGGCGGGGTGCGTCGGGAGGGGTCACAATGGCCTTTCAGGGAAGGGCGGCGCCGATTCTGCCCGGAGCCGCCCTTTGCGGCAAGCGTTATTTGACGGCGTTCTGCATGTTCGTCAGCACCTGTTCGGGAGTCGCCTCTCCGAGGAACAGGTTCTGGATGCCGACGAGATGAGCGTTCTGGATCTCCGCGTTGGGCCATCCGGTGTCGGGGAACGCGCCGACGCGACCGGCCGCGACGAGTTCGTTGAACGTCGTCAGCAACTCTGACGGCTTGAATGCGTTGTTCGGGAGCGTCGTGTAGAACGTTTTACAGACTGTGACGCAGGATATTACCCGCCTGACACGGACGGATGCAATAGACCTCATCACGAACTACGCCGATCTGGCGCTCGGCGTCCTGACCGTGATCGGCGGCGTCTACATCTTCCGCCGGCGGGCCTACGATCGGCTGCAGTCCCGGCTCTCGTTCCCCATCACCTTGGCGTTCGTGGGAACGACCGTGATCGGGGCGATCTACAACATGTTCCTGCATCCGCAGGCGCCAGGCCCGCCGGCCGATGTACTGGTCGCACTGATCGCGAGCGCCCTCTGCTGTATGGCGCGGTGCGCATGTTCCGCTCCACGGGTGACCGGTGAGCCATCCACGGCATGCTGTCCAAGCACATCAACACGCTGGAGAGGGCGGGCGACGAAGGGCTTCGTCGGTCAACGGCCCCCGGACCTGGCTGGCGCTGACCGAAGAAGGGCGCGGCGCGAGCGCTATCTCGAACAGTGGCTCGCCGACGGCGAAAGGGCCGCGGAGTTGGACATCAGCTCACCGTCCGTGGCGTTCGGCGTCGTCAAGGCCGCGGTGGCGATGAACCTGACCCGCCGTTCGGCCGTGGCGCTCGGACTCGCGGCCATACTGATCATCGGGTCTTTGGCGCCGTCCTGGTGGCCCTGATTCCAACGCGGGAACTTTGCCGACCGGTCAGGCATCTAACACGCCGTGGAAGCGCTGATCGCAGGAGATCCGGAGCACATCGGGGAGTACTGGCTCGCGGGCCGGCTCGGCTCCGGAGGCCAAGGTGTGGTGTACGACGCCTACGATCGTGACGGGCGCAGGGTCGCGCTCAAGGTGCTCCACTCGGCCAGCGACCAGGGCCGCGACCGGTTCGCCAAGGAGGCGACCGCCGCCGGCCGGGTGGCCTCGTTCTGCACGGCCAGGGTGCTGGCCGCCGACATGTCGGGCAGCAAGCCGTACATCGTCAGCGAGTACGTGCCGGGGCCGAGCCTGCGCCAGGCGGTCGGCCAGGGGCGCAGGTTCGCCGGGGACGACCTGCACAGGCTGGCCACCGCGATCGCCACCGCACTGACCACGGTGCACGACGCGGGCGTGATACACCGAGACCTCAAGCCGGACAACGTGCTGCTCAGCCCCGACGGTCCACGGGTGATCGACTTCGGCATCGCGCGGACCATGGACATGTCGCTGACCAAGACCGGTGAGGTGTCCGGCACACCCACCTACATGGCGCCTGAGGTGTTCACCGGGCAGCGGGCGGGCGCGCCCGCCGACGTTTTCGCCTGGGGCGCGATCATGGTGTTCGCCGCCACGGGCGAGGACCCGTTCAAAGCCGACAACCTGGGCGGGGTCATGCACCGGGTGCTGTCGACGCGGCCCGACCTGAGTGGGCTGCCGCCGCGACTGACCTCGCTGGTGGCCGCCGCGCTGGAGAAGGACCCTTCGGCCCGGCCCTCGGCACGTGACCTGCTCCTCGCGCTGGTCAGCGGCGACGGCTCGGACATGCGCGGGCTGCTGACCGCGGGCAGCCGTGCGGCCAGTGGCGTGCACGTGCCCGACACCGCCGATCCGGCGCTCGGCACGATCGCCGAGGACGCCTACGGCGCGCTCGCGCCCGAGGTACGGGAGCTGGCCGCCGAGGTCTTCCTCCGTATGGTGTTCGTCACCGATGACGGGCACGAGAGCGTCCGCTGGGTGCTGAAGGACGAGCTGTTCGCCGGCCGCTCGGAGCGGGAGGTCCAGGCCATCGAGCGGATTCTGCGGGCCTTCTCCTACCTGGTGACGCAGAAGGACGACGCGGTCACGCTGTCGCATCCCGCTCTGCTGCGTGCCTGGCCGCGGTTGCGGACGTGGGTGGACGGTGACCGTGACGGCCTCGCCGTACTGGGTCAGATCAGCAACGCGGCGCGCGAGTGGGCCGAGAACGGGCGCAAGGACGGCGACCTGCTGCGGGGCAGCAGCCTGGACCACGCGCTGACTTGGGCGGCCACCGGGCGCAGGCACGTCACGCTGACCCCGCGGGAGCGCGATTTCCTTGCCGCGGGCACGGAGCTGACCAGGAAGAACATCCGCCGCAGGCGGCTGACCACGGTGGCGCTGGGCGTACTGCTGGCGGTGGCGGTGGCCGCGGGAAGTGTCGCGGTGGTGCAGGGCAGGCAGGTCGCCGAGCAGAGTCGCGTGGTCGCCCAGCAGCGCGATCAGGCCATAGGACGGCAGGTCGCGACCGAGGCCGACAAGCTGCGCACCACCGACCCGGCCAAGGCGATGCTGCTCAGCGTGGCCGGCTGGCGGCTGGCCTCAGGCTCCGACACCAGGCAGAGCCTGACGACCTCGCTGACGATGCCGGAGAGCATGGCCTTCCGCGACCCGGGCGCCATAGGGGTCTCCGCGGCCGCGGCGGCGGCCGGCGGGCGCACGCGGGTCATCGCCGGCGAGGACGGGGTCCGGGTCTACGACGTGCCTTCGCGGCGGCAGACGACCTTCTGGAAGTGGCCGAGCGGATTCGCCGCGCTGCCGTCGGCGGCCGCCCTCAGCCCGAGCGGCAGGACACTGGTGATCGTCAGCCGGGGCACGGCATACTCCTGGGACACCATGACGGGTAAGAAGCTGCACGAGCACCGCGTGGCGGCGGGATCCCCCGGTGTGGACGTCGTCTTCGACGCGCATGAGAGCCTGGTCGCGGTGATGCGCGAGAACACGATGGAGTTCCTGTGGGACACCCGGACGGGCAGGTCCTACGTTCCGAAGCTGGAGGCCGACTCCGGCCCGGCCATCGCGCCCTCTGGCGCCTACATCGCGGGGATCGGCATCAACCAGGGCGGCCTGAAGGTGATCCACCTGCCCGACCTCACCGTGGACACCCGGATGCCGAAGAAGTGCGGCACCGCGGCGACGTTCACGGCGGACAGCCGGCGGCTGCTGTGCGCCAACGGCGACATCGAGGCCTGGGATCTGCGCACAGCCAGGAAACTGCCCGACGAGGATCGGCCGTTCTGGCAGGAGTCGGCCTCGGACGACTTCGTGGCCACGTCTCTGCGGATCAGCCGGGACGGCAGGAGGCTGCTGGGCGTCGAGGGCAGGACGATCCACCTGTGGGACGCCGAGAAAGGCGATGAGCTCTACACCTACGTGGCGGAGGGCGAGCCGGACGAGGCCTGGCTGGACCCTGACGGCAAGACCATCCGATACCTGCTCGAAAGCTCGATCATCACCCTCGACATCGGCTCCCGTGTCTCTCGCAGCAGGCTGCCGAGCGGATACGAGGTCGGCGGGTTCAGCCAGGACGGCCGATTGATCGCCGCCGAGAAGGACGACGCACCCACACGCGTCTGGGACACGCGCCGCCTGGGCGTGCCGTTGGCCGGCAGCGAGGGCACCACCGGTTCGCTGTTCGATCCGGCGGGCAAGAGGCTGGCCGCCACCGGCGAGGGCTCGGGGGTCTCCGTCTGGGACGTGGCCACGGGCAGGCGACTCTGGCACCATCCCGTTCCCAAAGAGCGGCTCGTCAGTTCGACGGCGTTCACTCCCGATGGCGGCAAGCTGGTGCTGTCGCTCGCGGAGATGAGCCAGCGGGACGCCGGAAACGAGCTGATCGTCCTGGCCGCCGACAGCGGCCGCGTGCTCACCCGGCACAAGCTCGACACCGCCACGGGGATCGTCGCCCCGACCCGCGACGGCACGGCCATGATGACCACCACCGGCAGGGTGCTCGACCTGGACACCGGCAAGCCCGCCGGCACCGGGTTCAACCGGGCGGGCAACACTATCGCGGTCAGCCCCACAGCGCCGCTCCTGGCCCTCGGCTCAGGCACGATCGAGCTGTGGGACAGCGCCAAGGGCGTCGAACTGTCGCCCGCCCTGCGCGTGGCGAGCGACGCCGAGGTCGAAGCCGTGCTGTTCAGCCATGACGGCACGCTGCTCGCCGCGATCAGCAGATCCATCGGTGAGACCTTCGATGACGTCTACACCGCCCAGATCTGGGACGTCTCCTCACGGCAGCGGCTCGGCTCGTTCCCCATCGACATCTTCGACCGGCTGGCGTTCAGCGCCGACGACGGCATGTTGTATGTCTCGGGCAACCAATCGGGGACCATCGCCCAGATACCGGTCGCCGGGGACCGCGTCGCCGAGCTCGTATGCCGACGGGCGGGTCGCACGCTGAGCCGCCAAGAGTGGCACCAGTATCTGACAGGTGCGCCCTATCGCGACATCTGCCCAATACTGACGTCCCAGGGCTCGGGGAGCGATGGCACAGCCGTTCCTCGCTAGCCAGGAGGCTCCAGGCCCACCTATGCCCCCGATCGGGCCCACCGTATTGATCATTTCTCGCTTTTCACGACGTCCGCGCCGGTCGCGGCCGTGGTCTCGGCCGGCGGCTTACGCGCGTCCACGTTCGTACGCAGGGTGATCGGCTTGAGCAGCAGCGCGGCGACGACACCGCCAACGGCGACGGCGGCGGAGATGAGGAAGACATGTCCGGTGGCCTCGCCGTAGGCGGTGGCCGGTGGCACGCCGCCGGCCGTGCCGGCGCCGACCTGGCGGGCCAGGACCGCGCCGAGCACGGCGACGCCGACGGTGCCGCCGAGGGAGCGGAAGAACACGACGGTGGCGCTGGCGGCGCCGATGTCGGTCAGCGCGACGGCGTTCTGCACGACGAGGACGAAGTTCTGCAGGGTCAGGCCGACGCCGGCGCCGACGAGCACCATCGCGAACCCGATGAGCAGCATGGGTGTGTGCTGGTCGAGCAGGCCGAGGATCACGAATCCGGCGGTGAGAGCGACGGCTCCGGTGATGAGGAACGGTTTGAGCTTTCCGGTACGGGTGACCAGCCGGCCGCCGACGATCGAGGAGATCAGGATGCCGGCCATCATCGGGATGGTGAGCAGACCGGCCTCGGTGGGGGTGTGGCCGCGGCTGATCTGGAAGTACTGGGTGAGGAAGACGGTCGCGCCGTACATGGCGGTGCCGGCGGCAAGGCTGCCGAGGATCGCGAGGGCGGTGGCGCGCTGCCGGATGATGCGCAGCGGCACGATGGGCTCGGCGACCCGGGATTCGACCCAGAGCGCGAGGCCGAGCAGCAGTGTCGAGCCGCCGACCATGGCGGCGGTCTGCCAGGAGGCCCAGGCGAAGGCGTCGTCGACGAAGGAGACCCAGATCAGCAGGAGGCTGACGCCCGCGGTGATGAGCGTGGCGCCCCAGTAGTCGATCTTCACGTTGTCGCGGCGGTAGATCGGCAGCCGCAGGGTCAGCTGCAGGATGATCAGCGCGACGATCGCGACAGGGATGCCGACGAAGAAGCACCAGCGCCAGCCCAGCCACGAGGTGTCGACGATGAAGCCGCCCAGCAGCGGGCCGCCGATGGTGGAGATCGAGGTGACGCTGGACAGGTATCCGGCGTAGCGGCCACGCTCCCGGGGCGACACCAGCGCGCCGATCGCGATATTGACCAGGGTCTGCAGCGCGCCGACGCCGACGCCCTGCAGGGCGCGGGCGGCGATCAGTTGCCCGGCGTTCTGGGAGAGGCCGGCGGCGATCGAGCCGGCGACGAAGATCAGGACGGCGATCTGGATCAGTGTCCGCTTGGAGAACAGGTCGGCGAGCTTACCGAAGATCGGCGTGGCGACGGTGGCGGCCAGCAGGGTGGCGGTCACCACCCAGGTGTACTGGGTGGGGGAACCACCCAGTACCCCGAGCATGCGCGGCAGCGCGGTGGAGACCACGGTGCTGGCCAGCGTCGAGACGAACAGGGCGAGGAGCAGTCCGCTGAGCGCTTCGAGGATCTGCCGGTGGGTTCTGTCGGGGGTGGAGCTCATGGTGTGGTCTCTTCGGGGTTCACGCGCAGAACGCTGCCGTCGCCGTTCGCGGCGATGATCAGGGAGCCGTCCGCCGTGGCCGCGATTCCGGCGAAAGGTCGCGGTATTCCGGGCAGCCCTGGCGGGATGAACAGGTCAGGTTCGGGGCGGGTCAGGCCGGCCGCGGACGCGACCGGAAGAGAGTCGGCTTCGATCTCGACGTCGCCGGTGGCGAGGTCGATGGCGAGCAGACGGCGGTGGGTGGTCTCGACGACGAACACGGTGCCGTCGTTGACGGTGATGCCTTGAGGGGTGCCGAGCCCGTCGGCGAGCAGTCCGGGGACGCCGTCCTCGACGCGGTACACCGCTGCGAGCTGCTCGTCGCTGATGTAGCAGCGCTGGTCGGCGTCCACGGCTACGTCGACCGGGCGGCCGAGACCCTCGGCCAGCACGCTGACCTGGTCGTCGTGGTCGATGGCGATGACGCGGCCGGCGCCGGATTCGGCGACCACCAGGGTGCCGTCGGCGCGCACGGCGATGCCCAGCGGACGGTTCAGGCCATGGGCCCGGGTGCGCACCGTGCCGGAGCGCCGGTCGTAGGTGCGTACGTGCCCGTACTGGGAGGTGGCGTGGAGCAGGTCGCCGTCGGCGGCGACGCCGTGCACGAAGTTCAGCAGTTGGGTGGTGGTGACGTCTTCGCCCGGTTGGTCGGCGGGCTGGGTGAGGCGGTAGTGGTCGGCCACGTGGATGCCGCCGCCGAGATCGATGGTCACCCCGAAGGGGCCGCCGAGGCCACGGGGCACGATCTGGCGGGTACGTCCGTCGGCCGCGAGCTCGGCGACGCCGCCGTGGGCGTAGCTGGAGACGAACATCCGGTTGTCGGCGTCGAAGGCGGCGTTGTCCAGGGCGTTGAGTTCGCTGACGATGGCGGACCGGTCACCTGTGCCGGTCAGGTCGACGCGCGTGACGATCCCGCTCGCGCCGCGGGAGAGGATCAGCAGGGCGCCCCCGCGGTCGAAGCGCACGGCGACCGGGTCCGGGACGTCCGCGGCCACCAGTTCCGGCTCGCCACCGTCGAGCGGGATGCGGAACACCTCACCGGTGAGCATGTGGGGGTAGTAGAGCTGCCCGTCCGGGCCGAGTTGCATGGCGTTGCCCATGGCGAGGTCGGCTGTGAGCAGCGTAGGTTCGTCGCCTGCCGGGTACAGCTCCAGCAGGCGTCCACCCGGGATCATCTCGTTGGCGAACACCCGTGTGCCGACGCAGGCGATGCCGTTGGGTGCGGTGATCTCGTCCGTGACGAGCACGAAGTCTCCGGCTGGGTCACGTCGCCACACCCGGCCCGGGACCAGGTCGGTCACGTACATCGCGCCGTCGGTGTCGAAGGCGAGGTCGTCGGGGGCGTGCAGTGGCCCGTCCGGTGGCACGACCACCTCGATGTCGCCGGTGGCCAGGTCGACGGCGCTGATCTGCCCGGCGAGGAACTGGGCCACGTACAGGCGTCCGTCGGGTCCGAAGGCCATGCCGTTGGATCCCCACAGCGGGCGCGCCTGGATCAGCGGCTCGACTTTCCGGCGGTTCATCGGTTGCCCGCCAGTACCTCGTCCATGCCGCCCTCGGTGCGCCAGCGGCGCAGCAGGTCGTGGAAGGCGACGGGTCCGGGCCCGTACGTCTGGCTGACCGAGCGTGGTTTGCCTTCGTTGTTGTAGTAGCCGGGCGTGCATTCGGCCTGGAAGCGGCTGTTGTCCGGTGCCAGCTCCCGGATGGTGGTGACCCAGGCGTCCTCGGCGTCTCTGGTCGGCTCCACCAGAGCGATGCCACGCCGGCGGGCCTCGGTGACCACGGCGCCGATGTGGGTGGCCTGCTCCTGCAGGATGTGCACGAAGTTGACCGCGGAGGAGTTCTGCAGTGAGCCCAGGTGGAACAAGTTCGGGAAGCCGTGGCTGTAGACGCCGTGCAGCGTGCGAGGGCCCTGCCGCCGCCAGGTGTCGAGCAAGGCCGCGCCGCCCCGGCCGTACACCGGCAGGGCGCCGGTGAGGATGCCGGAGACGCCGACCTCGAAGCCGGTGGCGAAGATGACGCAGTCGACCTCGTACTCCTGCTCGCCGACCACGACCGCCGACTCTGTCATCTCGGTGATCCCGCCGTGGTCGGCGGTGTCGACCAGGGTGACATTGGGCCGGTTGAACGTCTGCAGATAGTGGTCGCTGAAGGTGGGCCGCTTGCACATGTAGCGGTACCAGGGCTTGAGCAGTTCCGCGGTGGCCGGGTCGCCGACGATCTCGTCGACGCGGGCGCGGATCTGGTTCATCTTCTGGAAGTCGGCGATCTCGTCGAGGTACTCGCGGCGCTCGGGTGACAGGTCGGTGTCGACGGTGCCGGCCAGCAGGTGACGTTGCAGCCGCGCGGTGCTGGTCCAGCCGTCGTTGATCAGGTCCTGTTCGGCGGGCCCGCCCGTGACGACCGTGAGGAAGTTCCTCATCCGTTCCTGCTGCCAGCCGGGTTCGAGCGAAGCGGCCCAGGCCGGGTCGGTGGGGCGGTTGTCGCGCACGTCGACCGACGAGGGGGTGCGCTGGAAGACGTACAGCTGCTGCGAGTCGCGCCCCAGGTGCGGGATGACCTGGATACCGGTGGCGCCGGTGCCCACGACCGCGACGCGCTTGGCGGCGAGCTTGTGCAGGCCGCCGTTCTGGTCGCCGCCGGTGTAGCCGTAATCCCAGCGGCTGGTGTGGAAGGTGTGCCCGCGGAACGTCTCGATGCCGGGAATGCCGGGCAGCTTCGGCTGGGTCAGGGTACCGGCGGACATCACGACGTAGCGGGCCCGGAAGTCGTCGCCGCGGTCGGTGCGCACCTGCCATTCGGCCGCGGCGTCGTCCCAGAGCAGCCGCGTGACACGGGTGTGGAACAGCGTGTCCCGGTACAGGTCGTAGAGTTTGGCGATCGCGACGGCGTGCTGGCGGATCTCCTCGCCGGGTGCGTATCGCATGGTGGGCAGGTAGCCGGCCTTTTCGAGCAGCGGCAGGTAGACCGATGATTCGATGTCGCAGTGGATGCCCGGGTAGCGGTTCCAGTACCAGGTGCCGCCGAAGTCGCCGGCCTCGTCGAGCATCCGGATGTCGTCCACGCCGGCCTCACGGAGTTCGGCCCCGGTAAGCAGCCCGCCGAAGCCGCCCCCCACCACCAGCGCCTCGACTCGGTCGCGGACCGGTTCCCGCTCGGCGCGTTCGGTGTACGGGTCGGCGGCGTAGTAGCCGAACTGGCCGCGGGCGCCCTGGTACTGGGCGTTGCCGTCGGGCCGCAGCCGGCGATCGCGTTCGTGGCGGTACCTGGCGCGCAGCACGTCCGGGTCGAAGCCCAGTTCCGCGGCTGTGAAATGTGCGGGCGGCGTCGAAGAGTGGTCCATGGATGCCCTTCCGATTCGGGAGCCGCTGAGTCATTGCCGCGCCTGGGGAAATGGGCACGGGAAATCGTCCGGCGCAGCGACGATCGGACGGGGCGGCAGACACGTTCGCGGCGGCGGATGATCGCCCCGTCTGAGAGAAGCTAACCGAATGCGGAAAATTAAGTCAAACGACTGCTTTAACGGTCGGCCGCAGGGGCTAGATACAGCCCCTCGATGGCATCGATCAGCTCGGCGGCCGTGTCCGACCATGCCGCCCTGGCCGCGTCCGCGTCGGCCGGCAGCGTGTGCTCGCGATGGGCGCAGATGTGCACGAGCAGTGTGCGTGCCATGTCGTCACGTCGGTGGCGCAGCTCGGGCGAAAGCGCCGGCAGACAGCGGTGCAGGCCGCCGACGACCGTGTAGAAGTTGGGCGCGTCGCGCAGTCCCGCGGCCGCCAGCTCGCGTAGCTGCGGTTCGGTCATGATCTGAGCGGCGAGCCTGGCATACCAGGTCGGGGCTTCCAGGCTGCTCAGATGCTCGGTGAACGGCAGCACGACGCAGGCGACCCAGTCGCGCAGATCCGTGCTGTCACCCCTGGCCCGCAGCAATTGTTCCCGGATCCGCTCCATCTGCGTGGTGTGGTGCTCGACGATCGCGCGCAGCAGGTCGGCCTTGGTGCCGAAGTGGTAGCCGACCGCGGCGTTGTTGCTCTGACCCGCGGCCTCGCTGATCTGGCGGTTGGAAACCGCGAACACCCCATGCTCGGCGAACAGACGTTCGGCGGTCAGCAGGATCCGGCTCCGGGTCTGACCCGCCTTCGGTGTGGTTCTGTCGGTGGCGGTATCCGTGCGCGCCGCCGGCGCCGCGCGGATGGCCGCTGTACCGGCCGCGGCCAGCGCGAACATCTGGTCGAGGATCTCGAACAGCGGTGCCGGGCCGCCCTCGGAGTCCCACGCCATGACGCTTTCCCGGACGCAGGAGAGCGCCATGCCGCTCATCGTCCTGGCACTCAGGCCGATGATGCCGCGACTGTCGAGCCAGTCGAGAAGGGACTCCTCGAGACAAGTGTTGGCCACCAGGAGGAAGCGGCTCAGCTCGGGCTGGCCGGCCAGGATGCGCCGCCGCGCGGACACCGTCCGGAACTCCGCGGTCAGGAATGCCTTGAGAGCCCTGGTCAGGGCAACCCACGGGTCTGTGTCGATCTCCCGTACGAGCAGGTCCGCGACCTGGGCGGCTTCGCCGGGGGCCGGGTCGAACAGGGCGCCCGCCTTGGTGTCGAAGTGGTTGAAGAAGGTGCGCCGGGACACGCCGGCGGCCGCCGCTATGTCGTCAATCGACACGGCGGCGAATCCGCGCTGCTCGAACAAGGCCAGGGCGGCCTGACGCAGCCGGCGCCAGCGTTCGATCTTGTCCGCGCCGCCTGTGGTCCGGGCGCCCGGCGACGTGGAGGTCACCCCTAGACAGTAGGACCTCGGCGTGTCAGCCGCATCTGCACTAAGTGCAAGTAGATCCCTGGAGAATCGACCTGCGCCGTGGCGTGCTCGTCGCGCCGCCCGTACCGACCCGCTGTCGGCGTCGGCGTCAGCGGATGCCCGCCAGGGCGTTGTGGGCGATCTCGGCCCGTTCGGCGGCTGCCGCTTCGGCGGCCCGCTCCTCGGCCCGCACGCGGGCGTCGTAGGCGGTGCGGGCGGCGGCGATCTCGTTCTGGTGCGTCTCCGTCCAGGTGACCAGCGCGCGGATGGTGGAGTGCAGGGTCACGCCCAGTGAGGTGAGCTCGTAGTCGACACGTGGCGGGACGGTCGGGTGCACGGTCCTGCTGACCAGCCCGTCGCGCTCCAGATGCCGCAGCGTCCGCGTGAGCATGCGCTGGCTGACCCCGTCGATCATGCGGCGTAGCTCGGTGAAGCGCAGGCTGCGCCGGTCGAGCAGGGCGATGACCAGCAGCGACCACTTGTCCGCCACGCGGTCGAGAATCTGCCGGACCTCGCAGTCCTCCCGCGTGTCCCACTGAAGGACGTCGTAATCGCCGTCGGTATCCCCGCAGTAACCGAGGGACTTGAGAGTGCCGTCTTCCATGACATCGCATGATGCACGACGATTTGGCCGGTTACAAGAAGGAACCGGCAAGCGGTTGAGGAACCATGGCCGGTCCTGTGCTTTTCGAGAGGAGTGGACCATGTCCCTATCGATGCCCGCATCGAACAACCGCATGAACGCCCGCGCATGGGGAGTGCTCTTCGTGCTCGCCGGAGCCGTCTTCCTGGAAGGGATCGACGTGGCGATGCTGAACGTGGCGCTGCCGTCGATCCGGACCGATCTCGGCCTGTCCACCGGCATGCTCAGCGGGGTGGTCAGCGCCTACGTGCTCGGCTACGGGGGATTCATGCTGCTGGGCGGCAGGGCGGCCGACCTGCTGGGCCGCCGGCGGATGTTCCTGCTCTGGCTGACGGTCTTCCTGGTCTTCTCTGGCCTGGGAGGCTTCGCGACCGAAGGGTGGATGTTGCTGGTCGCCCGCTTCGTGACCGGGGTCGCGGCCGCGTTCATGGCGCCCGCCGGGCTTTCGCTGATCACCGGCAACTTCCCCGAAGGGCCGCAACGGATCAAGGCGCTCGGGGTCTACGCCGGCACGGCCGCGGGCGGCTTCTCGCTCGGCCTGGTCGTCGGCGGGCTGCTGACCTCGATCGGATGGCGATGGGTGTTCTTCGCGCCGGTGCTCATGGCGGCGGTGATCCTCGTCGCGGCGGTGATCCTGCTCAAGGAGAGCGCGGTGCGCGAACGCCCGTCGGGCGGCTTCGACCTGGCCGGCGCGTTCAGCATCACCGGCGCGATGCTGCTGCTGGTGTACGGCGTGGTCCGCCTGGAGCACCCCGGCAACGGCCTGGTGGGCACGCTCGGCGTGTTCGGCGCGGGCCTCGCCCTGCTGGCGATCTTCGTGCTGATCGAACGGCGGACGGCCAACCCCCTGGTACGGCTGGGCATCCTGCGCTCGCGCGCGCTCGTCCGGGCCAACGTGGGAGCGCTGCTGTTCCTCGCCTCTTTCGCCGGATTTCAGTTCGCGGCCACCCTCTACCTGCAGGAGGTACGCGGCTGGAGCAGTCTGCAGACCGGTCTCGCCATGCTGGTGATCGGCATGGACACGATCCTCGCGCCGACGCTCACCCCGCGGCTGGTGAACCGGTTCGGCAACGCCCGCGTGCTGTTCGGTGGGCTGGTGCTCGCCGCCCTGGGGTACGCGCTCTTCCTGCCGATCGGGATGGACTGGACCTACGCCGCCATGCTGCCGACCATGCTCCTGCTCGGCCTGGCCTTCTCCCTGGCGTACGGCCCGCTGACCATGGCCGCCACCGACGGGATCGAGGAGCACGAGCACGGCCTGGCCAGTGGCCTGCTCTACACCTCCTTCCAGTTCGGTACCGCGCTCGGGCTGTCGGCGGTGACCGCGATGAGCGTGGCGGCGCTCGGTGACGCCACCACACCTGAAGCGATGCTCGACTCCCTCCGGTTCGCCCTCGTCGTCCCGGTCGCGGCCGCGGTCGCCGGCGCCCTGGTCACCGCCTTCGGGATCTCCCGCCGCACCGCCGGTCCCGAAGCGCCGCAGAACACCCCTGTGTCCGCCCCGACCTCGGTATGAGGACCTCATGACCATCAAGGTGACCTCGTTCAGCGAGATCGAGGATCAGTTCGCCGCCTACATCGGCGACATCGTGTACGCCACCATGACCACCGTGGACGCCAAAGGACGCCCCCGGGCGCGCGTCCTGATACCGATCTGGGAGGTCGTCGACGGCCGCCCGATCGGCTGGCTGGCCACCTACCGGACCCCGGTAAAGGCAGCGCACCTGGCCGGCAACCCGCACACCACGTTCTCGTACTGGAGTCCCCGGCAGAACGCTGTGAGCCTCGACACCGTGGCCGAGTGGGTCGACGACCTGGCGCTCACCCGCCGGGCCTGGAACCTCTACCGCGAGGGCAGCCCGCCCGGCGCCGGGTACGAGCTGGGCAACTTCTGGACAAGCCCCGCCGACCCTCAGCTGCACGTCCTGCGGCTGACCCCGTGGCGCGTCCAGGTCATCCGCGGCGCCGACCTGCAGGGCAAGATCTGGCTGGCTGCGACCGCGAAAGCGCCCCATCACCTCGCTGAACCGCCGCCGTAGATCCGGCGCGGCCGGACGGCCCGCTGAGCGGCGGGCCCTTGTCCTTTCGTCCACCCAGGAACCCGCCTTGAGAAGGATCTCTGGCCGACCAGGCTCTACCGGGCAGCAGTGCCGCCCGGATCACCCGAGCTTCGGCCAGAGACCATCTGCGGGACTGCGGACGGCGGGTCAGGCGAGGGTCGAGAGTGCCTGGTTGAAGGTCTCCGACGGGCGCATGACCGCGGCGGCCTTCGCCGGATCGGGCTGGTAGTAGCCGCCGATGTCGGCCGGCTTGCCCTGGACGGAGATCAGCTCGTCGGCGATCTTCTGCTCGTTGGCGGCGAGCGTCTCGGCGAGCGGAGCGAACGCCTTGGCGAGGTCGGCGTCGCCGGTCTGGGCGGCCAGCTCCTGCGCCCAGTACAGGGACAGGTAGAAGTGGCTGCCACGGTTGTCGGTACCGCCGAGGCGACGGGTCGGGGACTTGTCCTCGTTGAGGAAGGTCGCCGTCGCGCGGTCGAGGGCGTCGGCGAGGACCTGGGCACGCTGGTTGCCGGTCGTCTTCGCGTACTGCTCGAAGGCCGGTACCAGCGCGAAGAACTCGCCGAGCGAGTCCCAGCGCAGGTAGTTCTCCTTGACCAGCTGCTGGACGTGCTTCGGGGCCGAACCCCCGGCGCCCGTCTCGAACAGGCCGCCGCCCGCCATCAGCGGGACGCTCGACAGCATCTTGGCGCTGGTGCCCAGTTCCAGAATCGGGAACAGGTCCGTCAGGTAGTCGCGCAGGACGTTGCCGGTGACGGAGATGGTGTTCTCGCCGCGGCGGATGCGCTCCACGGACAGCTTTGTCGCCTCGACCGGGGACAGGATGCGGATGTCCAGGCCTTCGGTGTCGTGCTCGGTCAGATACCGCTTGACCTTCTCGATGAGCACGGCGTCGTGGGCGCGGTCCTCGTCCAGCCAGAACACGGCCGGGTCGCCGGTGGCGCGGGCGCGGGTGACGGCGAGCTGCACCCAATCCTTGATCGGGGCGTCCTTGGTCTGGCAGGCGCGGAAGACGTCCCCGGCGGAGACCGTCTGCTCGATCACGACGTTGCCGGCCTGGTCGACGAGGCGGACGGTACCCGTGGTGGAAATCTCGAAGGTCTTGTCGTGGCTGCCGTACTCCTCGGCCTTCTGTGCCATCAGGCCGACGTTCGGGACGGAGCCCATCGTGGACGGGTCGTAGGCGCCGTTGGCGCGGCAGTCGTCGATCACGGCCTGGTAGATGCCGGAGTAGCTGGAGTCCGGGAGCACCGCGAGCGTGTCGTGCTCCTGGCCGTCCGGGCCCCACATGTGGCCGGAGGTGCGGATCATGGCCGGCATGGAGGCGTCGACGATGACATCGGACGGCACGTGCAGGTTGGTGATGCCCTTGTCGGAGTCGACCATGGCCAGTTTCGGGCCCTCGGCGAGCTCGGCGTCGAAGGATGCCTTGATCTCGGCGCCCTCGGGCAGGTTCTCCAGGCCCTTGTAGATGCCGCCCAGACCGTCGTTCGGGGTCAGACCGGCCGCGGCGAACGTCCCGCCGTACTTCGCGAACGTCTTCGGGAAGAAGGCCCGCACCACGTGACCGAAGATGATCGGGTCGGAGACCTTCATCATCGTGGTCTTCAGGTGTACGGAGAACAGGACGCCCTCCTCCTTGGCACGGGCGACCTGCGCGGTGAGGAACTCACGCAGGGCGGCGACGCGCATCACCGAGGCGTCGACGACCTCGCCCGCGAGGACCGGCACGGACTCGCGCAGCACGACGGTGGAGCCGTCGTCACCCTTCAGCTCGATGCGCAGCGAACCGGCCTCGGAGATCACCGCGGACTTCTCGGTAGAGCGGAAGTCGTCCACGCCCATGGTCGCCACGTTGGTCTTGGACTCGGTGGTCCAGGCGCCCATCCGGTGGGGGTGGGTCTTGGCGTAGTTCTTGACCGAGGCGAGAGCGCGGCGGTCGGAGTTGCCCTCGCGCAGCACCGGGTTCACAGCGGAACCCTTGACCTTGTCGTAACGGGCGCGGATCTCCCGCTCCTCGTCGGTCTTCGGCTCGTCCGGGTAGTCCGGCAGCGCGTAGCCCTTGGCCTGCAGCTCGGCGACGGCCGCCTTCAGCTGCGGGACGGAGGCCGAGATGTTGGGCAGCTTGACGATGTTGGCCAAGGGGGTCTTGGCCAGCTCGCCCAGCTCCGCGAGGTCGTCGTTGATCCGCTGGTCTTCGTCGAGGTATTCGGGGAAGACCGCGAGGATGCGCCCGGCCAGCGAGATGTCACGGGACTCCACAGCGACACCCGCCTGCGAGGCGTACGCCCGGACCACTGGCAGGAAGGAATACGTCGCCAGTGCTGGGGCCTCGTCAGTGTGCGTGTAAATGATGGTCGGATCAGTCACCGGATTGCTCTACTCCCACATTTGCGAACATTTCATCAAACTACATATCTATCGGGCGTAGGCAGGGGGCTGATCACTGCCTACGGGCACAGGCCGCAGCCGCAGCTCAGCGCCCGGTGGGTCCTTCCAGCGCGGACTTGGTTGCTCCGTATGTCGACATTCCCGGCATGGCGATCTTGGCGGCAAGCGAGCTGACGATGCTGCCTTTACCCTCGGCGAGCATGGGGGGCCCGAGCCGCCGCGGGGAAGTACGGCGCACGCACGTTGACGGCGGCCGCCTCTTCGTAGGAGGACCGGTTTCAGATCCCCCTCGAGCCCATGGTCAGGGCGGCGGCGTTGCCTTCAGCGATGCCTGCCGCCCCTACCCTAGCGTCCTGGCCCGGTGCTGCTGGCGGGGGGCCCACCTGGGAGCGGACATGACCCTCAGCCCGCGCCGGCTTGCCATCGGCGCGCACGAGCCGATCAGGTCGACGAACCCGAGGTCGTGTTCCACACGTCGGCGCCGCGTAGCAGATCGGCGGCTCATGACCGAAAAAGCGACGCACCCGATCACCTGGCGTGATCCGTCTGCCAGGAGGCTTCGATCATGGCCCGTTCCGTGGTGACGAGGTGGGTGGCGGCGGCCAGCCACGCCCACGCGTACCGGTCGGGGCCGGAGTCCGCCAACCGGCCGAACACATCGCGCGACCTGCGGTCGGCCTCGGCGGTGAGCGTGGTGGCCAGGTCTGCGGCGGCGCGGAACCCCGCCCGGTGCAGCGGGGCGTGGGAGTCGCCGTTGCGCGCCGATTCGGCCACCGCCCGCCGCCCGCCGGAGACGCCCAGTTCGACCAGCCGTCGAACCCGCCACAGCGGTGCGCTCGCCACCGGGTCCACCTCGGTCCCGGCGCCCGGCTGCCCCGGCAGGCACGCCTCCTGCGGTGGGAGGTGGGAGCCCTGCAGGCGGTCGTACCCGAGGTCGGCCCGGTCGTGCCAGTCGGCCGGGAGACGGAGCGTCGCCTCGGCGCCCGGCACCGGGCCCACGGCGAGCGGGCGCAGGGTGGCCGCCCGGTCGGGATCCACCCTGCCCACCACCCGGACCAGCAGACCGGGGCGGGAGGCGAGCCGCTGGAGGTTGGCGACATGGGCCAGGTCGGGGTGGCTGGTGGCCGGGACGAGCCGGATCAGCGGGCCGTGCGCGCGTACCGGGTGCCGGGGATCGGGTGATGGTGCGCCGTCTGGTCTCACCCCGGGGGCGGCCAGGTCATCACTCTCGGGTCTCACTCCGGGAGCGGCCAAGTCATCACTCTCGGGTCTCATCTCGGGGGCGGCTAGGTGGTCACTCGCGGGTAGCGGTTCGCGGGTGGCCGGGTGGTCGTTCACGGGTAGCAGTTCGCGGGCGAGTACGTGGTCGCCCGCCGCGCCGACGATCACCAGGTCGCATCCGACTGGTTCGCGAGCCTTGTCTTCCGTGTCCGACTCGCTCCAGGCATGCCCGGAGAGCCGGGGACCGACCGCCTCCGCCAGCGGGCGGGCGAACAGGGCCGCCATCGGTCCCTCCGTCCACGGCATCCCCTTCACCGGGGTGGCCCGTACGCCGCCGCCCGCCCCCAGACGCCCGTCCGGCGAGATCGTGGCTCCGGTGATCAGCAGCCCCGCCACGGCCAGCTGCGCGTGATTCAGCATGGCGGGGCCGATCGAGACGGGCGCGGTGGCGGCCCCACGGGCGCGGGCCGAACCGCCCGGCTTGACGTCTGCCACCGAGAACCACCGGCCATCCTCCGTGACGAGGTGGGTGACCACACCGCCATAGCCGGTGGCACTGATCACCGGCTCCCGGAAGACGCCGTACACCCGCAGGCTTCCGCCCGGCTGATAGCTCCGGCGCACGCTGCCGACCAGCGCGGGGTCAGGGTCGGCCCCTGCCAACCGGCCCGCGGTGAGCAGGAGTTCGCGCAGTGCGGACACCAGGTCGGCGAGGCGGTGGCCCTCGTGTCGGGCCCGGGCCGCCCGCAGCCCGCGTACGACCCGCAGAGCGGCGGCCTCGGCCTTGGGCAACCCGGCCAGCCTGGCCGAGTGGGCGGCCCTGAGCAGCTCGGCCTGCGGCACCGCACCGGCCGCGGGCACCCCGGCCGACAGGATGGCCGCGGCGGCGGCCCACAGACTCGACGCGGCCGCCACCTGCGCGGCAGCCGGTGCTTGCGCGGCACCTGGTCCCGCAGCTCCCTGAGCGACATCTGGTGCCAAAGTGCCCCCAGCAGTGTTCCTCCCTGCGGCCTGAGCGGCGTTCGGCCTCGCAGCGCCCTGAGCGGGGTCCGGGCCCGTGCCCTGAGCGGCGTCCGGGCCCGTGCCCTGAGCGGCGTTCGGGCCTGTGGGCTGGGTCGCGTTCGGGCCTGTGGCCGGGGAAGCGGTTGGCGCTGTGGTGCTTGCGTGCGCGGCACCTGGTCCCGCGATCGCCGCGTGCGCGGGCTCTGCGGCCGAGTCTGCGGGTGTCCCATCGGACGCGGGCCCCGCGAACGTATCGGTGCCGAGCGAGTCGGCACCTGCGAGCGAGCCGTCGGAGGTGTCCGCCTCCGTGAGCTCCGGGTCCGCCACCGGGCAGGCACTCAGTACGGCAGCGCGGTGCAGACACCGTGGCGCCAGGAGGCAGCTGCACCGCGCCTGGCCGTCGTCGGCGATCGCACCGGACGGTCCCGGCGAGAGCGTGACCACGGCGTCCTCGCCACAGCTGATCCGGATGCCCTCGGCGTCGGCGACGACGGGCAGGGTGGCGTACTGCTCGATCGCCGCGTCCAGCTTCTTGCGCAGCCGGGACGTGAGGCTCTCGACGGCGGCGGCGACCACCTGCGGCGCCACCGGCGGTAGCGAAGTGGGGGCGTTCATCGGTTCTCTCCCCTGAGGCGGTCGCCCACCCATCGGGCGAGGGCGAGCGGGCTGAGGGCGGCGACGGGCATGCCGGCCGCGACGAGCTGCTGGGCGACGGGAATCGAATAACGGGGTACGCCACTGTCGTCCAATGCCGCGCATCCCAACAGGTGGACACCGGACCCGGCCAGCGCCCGCACCTCACCGAGCAGGCCCCCGATCGGGTAGCCCTCCTCGAAGTCGCTGACGACCACGACGAGCGTACGGCTCGGCACCGTGACCAGCGAGCGGGCCTGGGCGAGTCCCGCCGCGATGTGCGTACCCCCGCCGACCCGTACTTCGAGCAGCAGGGACAGCGGATCGGCCACCCGGTCCGTCAGGTCGATCACCTGCGTGGAGAACGACAGGAAGTGGGTGGACAGCGTGGGTACGCCCGCCAGCACGGCAGCGGTGAGAGCGGACCAGACCACCGACGCCTCCATCGACCCGGACACGTCGACCACGAGGATCAGCCGCCAGTCGGCCTCCTGCCGGGAGCGGGTGCTGAACACCGGCCGTTCCGGGACGACCACGAGCCGGCCGTCGTCCAGGCGGCGCGTGTGCGACAGATTCGCTCGAAGGGTGCGCGGCAGGTCAAGCCGCCCACCCGGACGGCGGGTCGGGCGTGGAGTCGCCAGGCCGGTCATGGCGGGCCGCATCCGGGTCGCGAGCTCCTTGGTGAGTTCTTCCACCAGACGGCGTACGAGCGGGCGCAGCTTGGCGACCTGTTGCTCCGGCAGGCCGCCCGCCAGGGACAGTACGGAGGTCAGCAGCTCGACGGACGGTCGTACCGAGGCGGGGTCGAGCTCGCCGAGCACGTCGATACGCCCGGCATCGGCGGCCTTGGCCAGCACCTCCTCCCGCACCTCGGTACCGAAGAGGGCCTCCAGCTCCTCCCCCCACTCACGAGCGGTGGGGAACGGGTGCTCCCTGCCGCCGGAGTCGCCGCCCGGCCCGAAGTCGTTGGCGCCTTCCCCGCGCCCCGAGCCGTACAACTCATCCAGGGCGCGCGCGTACGCAC
This sequence comes from Nonomuraea sp. NPDC049158, assembly GCF_040648335.1. Classification (NCBI taxonomy): domain Bacteria; kingdom Bacillati; phylum Actinomycetota; class Actinomycetes; order Streptosporangiales; family Streptosporangiaceae; genus Nonomuraea; species Nonomuraea sp. NPDC049158. The sequence continues at coordinate 24,721 of NZ_JBEZDM010000020.1, read as the reverse complement.
GGGCACCGGCCGGCAGCCGCTCGGACTCGCGGCCCAGCAGCAACCGCCACCGGTCTGCCGGCAGCAGCCTCCGCTCAGCGCGCCCGTCCTCGTCGGCTGGGGGCGGAGGCTCGGCTAGAACCGCGTCCACCTCACCGCCCAACGGCGACCCCGGCTCGGGAAGGACCGCGTCCGCCTCCTCCAGGTGAGCTGGCTTCGCCTCCCGCCTAGCCGGTACGGGCCGCCCGTCCGGCCCCTCGTATGCCGCGCCGACCGCCCCGGGCATGGGGAGCCGGAGTGCGTTCAGGGCGGCCAGGCCGGCGGCGTCGGCGGCGGTCCAGAGGGCGAGGAGTGCGGGCGGCGCGTCCAGCGACAGGTCGAGCCGGTCGCCGAGCCGCTCCGACACCGCCCCCAGCAACCGGGTACGGCCGGCCGGGCTGAGCGTGTCGAACCCGCCGCGCAACGCGGGCAGCCGGGCGAGGAACTCCTTGTCCGGCAAGCCGTCCACGCGGTCCATGAGCGGGTCGAGCGCGGCCGGCGCCGACTGGAGCAGCGGCCCCGCCGCCGTGAGCACGCCGGTCAGCAGGCGGCCCAGGCGCAGGCGCCCGTCCGGGCTGGTGGCCGTGTCGACCCAGCCGGCGGCCCGGTCGCCGAGCGCGTCGGCGCTGTCCAGGTCGAGCAGCACCCGGGCGGCCAGGGCCGCGCCCTGCATGAGCGGAGACGCGGTACGGGCCAGCACCGCCAGGGCGTCGTCCATCCGCAGACCGAGACGCTCTTCGCCGACCCGCGAGGCGAGGGCGACCAGGGCGACCGCGTCCTCCGGCTGGTCGCTGCCGGCCAGGCCGGGCAGGGCGCGAACCGCGGCCTCCAGCAGCGTGCCGACCAGTTCGGTGGCATGCCGGCGGCCTTCCGGCGTGGTGCCGGGGAGGTGTTGTCGGCGCAGCGCCTCCAGCAGGTCGAGGGCATCGAGCAGCTCAGTGAGCGTGGCGGTGGCGGGCAGCGCGACGGCGGCGTCGGCCAGACGGTCCGCGACCAGGTCGGGCAGGTCACAGCCGGCCGCGGCACGGAGCCCATCGAGGATCAGGGCACAGGTGGGTCCCCCTTCCGCGGATTCGCGGCGGAACGTCTCCCGCAACGTACCGGCCGCCGCCTGGGCGAGGGTCACGCCGCGTACGCCCGCCAGGTCGAGCAGGGCCGGTACCGCCGGGGTCCAGGCCATCCGCCATCTGGTGGTGAGCGCGGTGGAATCGCCCGTACCCACCACCTCGATCGGCTCGCCGTAGCCGACGCCGCAGACCAGCAGGCGCCGCAGGAGAACCTCCCGGCGCGAGTCCAGGTCGGAGCGGAGCGGGTCGAGGCGTAGCTCACGGCGTTCGGGATCGTCCGGGCCCGGGAGCCTGAGCGCGGCGAGATCCGCCTCGACGGCCGGGCCGAGCCCCGAACGTGGCGTGCCAGGCGCGGTCCGGCCGCGTTCGGTGCCGACGAACACGGTGTCGAGCGCCTTGGCCAGCGCCCGTCCCCGGCCCAGGGGCTCGCCCTGGCCGAGTACGGTCGTCACCGCCTCCAGCAGCTCGCCCCGGCCGGGGGCGGGCAGGCCGCGCAGCCGGGCCAGGTCGCAGGCGAGCCGCAGCGTCTCGACGGCCTCCCCGGTGCCCGCCGTGTGCCCGGCGGCGCGAAGCTCCCGGCACAGGTCGGTGATGGCGCGGGCCGCACCGTCCCTGACCCGCTCGGGATCGCCGCCCGCCGCGAACACCGCCTGCTGCCAGCGCGGGTCACGAATCCCCGCCGGGTAGCCGGAGCGGGAGTCGAGCAGGTCGAAGGCGTACGGCACCAGCGAGGTGACCGACGACGAGCCGACGCTGCCGTCACCTGCGGACGGGCCGGTGACGCCGTCCGTGTCTGGCCAGGTCAGCGCGGGTGCGTGGAAAGCGCCGACCACGGCGACGACTCGCCGCCCGCCGGTCGCGGCCCCCGTGATGACGCGGCGCATGTGCGCCTCGCGGGCCAGGTCCATGGCCGGGACGCCGCCTGCCTGCGCCGCGTCCCGGCGCAATGCCCAGCCGACGCCGAGGGCGGCGCGGCGGACCGCTTCGGGTTCGCAGCCGGGGGCGAGGACCTCCACGGCCCGGTCCCACATGTCGTCCCCATCGCGGCCGGTCCCTGCGGCGGCCAGCGCCTCGGCGAAGGACATACCTCGCGAGACCACCCCACCCGCCGACGCCCCTGGCTGAGTGCCGGATTCCCCCGCCACCTCAGCCGCCGCGCCGGACTGATCCGCCATGTCCGAGGACGTGCCAGGCTCCTCGGCCGCACCCACCAGCGTCCCCTGAGACGTGCCGGAGTCCTCGGCCAGGCCCGGTAGTGGGGCCTGGTCGGTGGCGTGCCAGCCGGGGTCGGACAGCGGGAGGTCGCAACAGAGCACCTCGGCGCCGCGCTTCCAGGCCCACCGAATGGCTGCCAGCTCTGGCGAGAAGTCGGCGAACGGGTAGAAACCCAACCCTCCGTCGCCACGTGCCCCCGCGAGGGCGACCGGTGCGACGGTTCCGGGGTCGGCCAGGTGCGCCAGCCACGACTGGAAGTCCGCCGGCAGTTCGACGCAGACCACTTCGGCGTCGGCCGCGTCCAGCAGCGCGGGCAGGGCCACCGCCAGTGCGGGGCTGTGGTGCCGCACCCCCAGCAGGTACGGGCGGGTGGAGGCAGCCAGCGCGTCGACCACCCGCCTGGGATCATCGCCCCAGCCGTCGTCAGCCCCCTGAACGGACCGCGCGGTCTGGACGGACCGAACAGACTCGCCCGTCTGTAGCGCACCCACGGACTTGGTGGGCGGATCGATGTCCTGGGTGGTCAACGGAGGTTCTCCCGGAGGTCCCAGAGGCGGCGCCACATCGCGGAGCCGTCCTCGGCTCGCCGTCGCACCGGCCCGTCCCAATAGCCGAGCAGCCGGCCGTGATCAGCGGGGTCGTCCTTGCGTACGACACCCAGCAGATGTCCCGGCACCAGGTCGAGGATGTCCCCACTGGGCAGGTACGCCGCCGCGACCCCCAGTGAGGCCGCCACCTGTACGGCCTCGGCGGTGGACATGACCGTGCCGGGGCGTTCCACGTCCCAGCCCTCGGCCGAGCGCCCGGAGCGCAGGTCGCGGAAGACCGTGACCAGCGCGTCGAGCACGGCGTCGTCCACGCCGAAGGTGGCGCCCGCCCGCTGGACCACGGCGGTGGCCTGGCGGCGTACCAGGGTGGTCTCCGCCTCGGCGTCGGAGATGGGGTCGACGGTCTCGAAGTTGAACCGGCGCTTCAGGGCGGCCGACATCTCCGAGACGCCGCGGTCGCGCAGGTTGGCCGTGGCGATCACGGTGAAGCCGGGCGTGGCGGTCACCTGGGCGTCCTCGGTGCCGGCGAGTTCGGGTACGCTGACCCGCCGGTCGGACAGGATCGACACCAGGGCGTCCTGTACCTCGGGCAGGCAGCGGGTGATCTCCTCCACCCGGGCGACGCGGCCGGAACGCATGGCCGTGAGCACCGGGGAGTCGACCAGCGCGGCGGGGCTGGGGCCTTGGGCGAGGAGGAGGGCGTAGTTCCAGCCGTAGCGGAAGGCGTCCTCGGTGGTGCCCGCGGTGCCCTGCACGGTGAGCGCGCTGGTGCCGCACACGGCGGCCGCCAGCAGCTCCGACAGCATCGACTTGGCGGTGCCGGGCTCGCCGACCAGCAGCAGGCCGCGTTCGCCGGCGAGGGTCACCACGCAGCGTTCGACGAGGGCGCGTTCGCCGACGAACTTGGTGGCCACCTTCATGCTGGACGTGGGCCCTTGCAGGGTCTCTCCGTTGCTGCCGCAGATGAAGGTCACCACCGCGCGCGGGGTCAGCGCCCAGCCGGGCGGGCGGGGGCCGTCGTCGTAGGAGGCGAGGAAGGCGAGCTCGTCGGCGTATCGCTCTTCGGCGGAGAGCACCTGCCGGGCCGGAGCCCGGTCTTCGGTCAGGGTCATGAGGTGAAGTCCTTAAGAGAGTCGGAGGGGTGCGGGCTCAACGTCGCCGTCCGCGTTTGACCTTGAGCTCCTCGAAGCGGGGAACGTCGCCGTCGCGCACCCGCTGCCACGCCTTGGCGTAGAGGTCGGCGACGGGCTCGATCGGGATGCCGTCATAGTCGGTCAGGTCGAACAGGGCCAGCTTCCACTGCTCCACCGGAAGCAATGGCGCCGTCTGCTCCACCCACCCGCCGGGCAGGAACAGCGTGCGCGCCGCCCGGCTCCGGCTCGCCTCGACGACCAGGTCGGTCGCGGCCAGCTCGGCGCGGGCCGCCTTGAGCCGGGCGGGCTTCCAGCCCGTCCACCGGGCGACGTTGCGGTCGGTGGGATCGGGCAGGGCCAGCAGCATCAGGTAGTGGGTCGCGGCGTCCTCGCCGAGCCCGTACTCCTTCGCCACCTCGATGACCAGATCGGGTACGGACCGGGTGGGATCCTGCGGCCACCACGTCCCGTCCGCGTCCCGCTCCCCCTGCACCGGGTCGCCGGGATCGGCGAGCAGCGCCGCGAACCGCGGGTCGCGGGCGGTCCGCAACGCGATCTCAGCGGGGAACGACTCCTCGATGCCGAGCAGGGCGCGCAGGTACGGATCCGCACCTGCCGCGTCCAGCAACGCCACCCGGATGGCGGGAGCGGGTCTGTCGTCGCTGGTGGCCATGACGACGGCGCCGTATCTCTCGTAGCCCTGGCCGGTCTCGGTCGGGGTGCCCGCCGCCTTCCTGAACGCGGGCAGGTCGACGTATCGGCCCAGGTCGAGCATCAGGTCCGGGTTGGCCAGCCGCTCGCGGACCGCGGCCAGCGCCGCCGGCAGCGCGGCCCGGATCGGATCTCCGGCGGGCAGCCGGTACGCCAGCCACCGCGCGGTGGTGACGGCCATGACCAGCGAGTTCGTGGTGAACCCGGTGGCGTTGTCGTCGACGGGTACGGCCCGGTCACCGCGTACGGTCCAGGCCAGGTCGTGGCTCAGCTCCGGCGAAGCGGCCGGGTCGAGCAGGGCCCGAAGTGCCCGGCTCGTGTCCCAGCCGGTCCGCACCGCGCGAGCCGCCTCCCCGAGCAGCCATTCGGGAATCGCCGCCTGCGGCCCGACCTTGTCGTTCCACAGCGCCGCCGCGGCGGCCACGTCCGGGCCGTCGCTCCAGAGCCGGGCCGGGTCGCCGGGCAGGAGCGCCGCGACGAGCGCCTGCCGGATGTCGGCGTCCGTCTTGCGCAGCTCGTCCCTGGCGACGGTGGCATCGGCCAGCTTCACGCCGATCGTGGTACGGATTTCCTTGGTGAGGAAGTTGCGCTCGTACGTGTCCACGGACGGCAGACCCGCCACGATGAGCCGGGCCATCGTCTCGGAGACGCCGGTGAGCCGGGCGAACTCCTCGGCCGCCTCGGGCCGCCAGGGCGCCGGTCCCCGCGCGGCCAGCTCGGTGAAGAGCGCCTCCAGCCAGCCCGCCTCCCGCGTCACCCCGACCGGGACCGAGGACCGGACCGTGTAGGGATGGGGGACGTCGAACCGCCCGGCCGGGTCGTGGAACAGCACTGACCACACGCAACCGGAGTCGCCGGGGGATCCTGAGCTGACGAAGGCGAGGAACGCGCCATCCTCCAGTGGCAGGGTCCCGAGCCAGTCGCCGTCGCGCCAGTTGCCGTCGGGCTTGATCAGGAGGCGTTTGTCGAGGTGCAGGTCCATCCGTCGCCAGCTGGACGGATCGGCCGTGGTGGGCAGCCCGGCCTCGCTCAGCGCGCGGAGCAGCGCGTGCAGCGTGGCGCGGTGTTCCTCCTCGACCGTCACCGTCGCGACGCGGAAGGCCAGGGCGGCGGCGTTGTCGAGCAGGGGGTCCCATCGCAGGCCCGAGTCCGGCAGTTCCGGCAGGTCGAGGTGGGTGCGGCCCAACCTCGGCGCGGCCGCCCCCGCGGGACCCGGCTCCAAACGCCCCGACGTCAAGCCTCCGGACGCCGACACTCCAGACGTCAAGACTCCCGGCTCAGTAGCGCCCGGCTCAGACGGAGCCGACGCCGACGCCAGGCGGCGCCCGATCGTCTGGATCTGCTGGAAAGCGCCGTCGGCCCGCAGGCGCCAGGAGTATTTGACGAAGTCGCCGAGCCCCCGGAGCGCCTGGTCGAGCAGCGAGTCCGTGGGACCGGCGGGCGCCTGCTCCTGGTGTCCGCCGGCGAGCGCCTCGGAGAGCCTGGCCGCGACGGTGTGCAGTGAGGTCTGCTGGGTCCCGGCGAAGCGGACGACCCCGGCGATGCCGGCCACGAGCGCGTCATGGCTGACCTGCGGAAGCAGCGTCCGGACCCGCGCCTCCAGGTCTTCCTCCCCGGCGACCTCAAGCAGGGCCGCCGCGGTGTCCAGGTCGAGGGCGCGCAGGGCCGCGGAGCCCTCCGGGTCCCTCGGGCGCAGGTAGCACCAGTAGCGCAGCGGCGGCAGGATGAGGCTGCCCTTGGCGAAGTGGCCGGGGGCGTCGTCCGTGCGGGCCACGGAAGTGACCACTCCGTCCGGATCGACCAGGCTGAGCCGATAGCTTCCCCAGATGATGGCCCGTGGCCGGTCGTCCCCGGGGAACGTCAGAGCACGCTTCGGCGTCCCGGCGTCGGGCGCCAGGGTGACCGTACGGCCCGAGACGTCTTCACCGCGGAGCGACCCGTCAGGCAGCCGCACCACACGCCAGCCGAACAGCCCGTTCACGGGAGTGCCCACAGGGGTGACTTCGTCCGATGGCGCGGGAACCAGCCAGCCCGCGTGGAACTCGCTGCCGGCCGGGGCGTCGCGGAGCGCGTCGGCGAGGAAGGTGGGCCTGCCCTTCCTGCCCACCTGTCCGCTGACCGGGTCGTACTCGTACCAGTCGGTCGTGCGGTGATCGGAGCCGTCCCAGGTCCACACCCAGTAGGAGGTGCCGTCGGTGATCACCGACGACTCCCCGGGGAGGGCCGTGTCGCCACGGTGCAGCACCCCCTGACCGGTGGTCCGCCCGCCGCCGGGCAGGGGCAGGGTGACCGCGTCGTCGCCGCGGTACCAGTCCATGCGCGTCCCGCGGGTGTTGGTGCCCTCTATCGGGTGGAGACGGTCAGGGGCCGTGTGCCAGTAGCCGCGCAGCCGGAAGTCGAGGTCGCGGGACTGCCAGTAGACGAGCAGCTCGCCGTCCACATAGTGCAGGCCGACGGCGTTCCAGGAGTCTCCGGCCGGGATGCGCAGGTCATGGGTGAGCACGGTGCCCTCAGGACCGAGCACCCGGGCCTGCGCGGCGCCCGCCGTGAGCAGGTACGGCCAGGCGTCGGCGACGACGATGTCGTCGACGTCCTTCTTCGGTACGAGCGACGCGGCCGCCTCCTCCCAGGCCGGCCAGCCCAGCTCGTCGAACAGCCCGGCCCGCAGGGTGCGGGCGAGCACCGGCGCGATCCGCGCCGCCGCCGCCCGGCGTACCTCGTCCTCGGCCAGGACCAGCGCCTCGCCCGGCAGCCAGGCCAGGCGGCGCAGGGCGTCGGGCAGGTCCGGCAGCCCGGCGGCGGTGGAGCGCAGGGCCACCTTGCGGATCCATTCGGCCAGCATCGGCCGGCCGCCGGGCGACTTGGTCAGCAGGCGGATGGCCCGCCGGCCGTCCTCGTCGTCGCTGAAGCCGTTGGCCGCGCGCTCGAAGGAGGGCCGGAACCGGCCGTCGGCGGCCAGGGCGACCAGGTCGCGCTGCCCCTCCCCCTTCGCCCAGGGCTCCAGCCGCAGCGAGTCGCCGTCCTCGGGATCGCGCACCGGAAGGCCGAGGGCGAGCAGCAGATCGAGCAGGTCGACGTCATAAGAGATCGTCAGCGTCCGTCGCTGCCCGGCCAGTTCGGCGCGCAGCTGGTCGGCCGCCCGCTCCACCAGCGTGTAGAGGTCGGGCAGGCGGGACGGCACCCCCCAGCCGTAGTTGCGGGCCTTCAGGAACCGTTCGAGCCAGCCGACGGTGCCGTCGCCGGGCCGTTCCGGTGCCTGGCCGGAGACCAGCCCGGCGGTGGCGCCGGACGCCTCGAGGATCTCCAGCCACAGGCCCGCCAGCTCTCCGTCCCGGGACTCCGGCATGATGTTCAGCAGCGTCTCCCGCACCTCGGGCTCCCGCGACGCCAGCGCCGCGATCCCCGTACGGTGGGCCTTCCACCAGCCCGTCGCGGCCCGATGGGCGGCCGGCAGGGCGAGCAGCTCGGCCAGGTAGGCCTGCTCCTTCGCGTCCACGTCGACCCCGGCGGCCTTGGCCAGGCGGCGCAGGTCCGTCGTCATCTGCGCCGACGGCGGCAGCCCGCCCGCGGTGCGCCGCACGCACAGCCGCGTGAAGCGGCGCAGCGCCTCGTCGGCGGGCACCCGGGCGGCCAGCTCCTTGGCGTAGCCGGACAGCACCTTCACCGGCAGCGCTCCCGCCAGCGCGAACTCCAGGAACACCTCGTCGAGCCGGTCCTCGTCGATCGCGAGCCCGTGCTGCGCCTCGGCCCGGCGCGCGCTGGAGAACATCTGCGCGGCGTAGGTGGCGTTCTCGACGCCCAGGAACACCCGGCCGCTCTGCTCGTAGAACGTGGGCAGGAAGTGGGGCACGGACGCGGCCAGCTGAGCGGCCAGCCGCTGGTAGGCGTCGAGCGCGGCCTTCGGCTTGGACTTCGCCTGCCGGGCCGCGCGCTCCAGCTCCGGCACGACGGCGAGCGCGTGATGGCCGTCTTCGGGGTGGTGCACCAGCACCCATTCGGGGAAGCCGAGCGAGCGCCGCAGGCCCAGACCGACCTCGGCGGGCTCGCCGTCGGGCGCCAGGCCCAGGAAGCTCGCGGCCAGGTCCTCGGCCGAGCCGAGCTCCCCGGCGACCAGTCGCACGACCACGCGGTCGTCCAGTCCGGGATGGCGGTAGGTACGGGCGGTCATCGGCACGGCCCGCTCGCCGGCCCCCTCGGTGCCCGGCGGCAGCACGGCTCCGGCCTTCAGCAACTCCGCGGCCTGAGACTGGCCGACGCGCTGATCATCCTGCGGTTCCGCGGCCTGAGACCGCGGCTCTGTGCCCTGAGACATGGTCACGCGTCCTTCCCCTCTTCGACCCGCCGCCCGGCGTAGAGCGCCGCGGCCATCCGCATCCCCTCCGACCAGGCCACCGGCCCGACCTCGCGCAGCGGCAGTGTCCTGCCGTCGAGGTCCTGCCAGCTCAGGTCGCCCGTCGTCATCTCGCCGTCCCAGTAGGGCTCGCCGATCCAGACGGTCGCCTCCGCGAGGCTGCCCCCGTCGCGGACCCGGCAGGTGGCGTAGCCGCCGGAGACGCGGTAGCCGAGCGCGGTGGCCCGCGCGGCCAGGCCGAACCTGGAGTCGTAGGTGCCGCCGGAGAACTCCGACACGGCCGTCTCCGTCGCCTTGAGGCCGGCGGGCTTGCGCCAGGTGGCCCGGTGGATCTGCTCGACCTTCTGGACCACGCCCAGCTCCGCGGCGAACTCCCGCAGGTCGTCCAGGTCGGGCAGCAGCACGGGATGCGGCAGGGTCACCGTGCGCGGCGACAGGCGTACGGTCTCGCCGTCGAGGTTGACCACCCGCAGCTCTCCGGTGTCGGTGGCGTCCCGCAGGAAGCCGACCTCGTCGGGGTCGTCACCGACCACGGCCAGGTCCCGCAGGGCCGACTGCCACGCCTCGTCCGGCCACACGCGGGCCAGCAGCCCGGTCGGCACCGGCAGGGAGGAGACCATCCAGAGGTCCACCTGCGTCACGCACGCGGCGGCGTGCCGGTCGAGCCACTCGGCGAAGCGGCGCAGCCGGTCCACCTCGGGATGATCGCGCAACGCCTTCGGCAGCGACTTCAGCTGCCGTCCCGCCGACCGGCCGGAGGTGGCTCGCGCCGCCACCCGGCCCTCTATGAGGGCGACCTCATACCCGTCGCCCGCTGCCAGCCAACCCAACGGTCCCCGCCTTTCACCATGCACGAACGTCGAATGAGCAGGGGTTTTCCAGCCCCTGCTGTGCAACTGCGCCGAACGTTAGCGACCCCGACCGACAAACCCGTTCGCGGTCCTCCAGAGGCTCCGACGGCGCGCACGGGGGTGGGGTGGCGAGCCATTCGCGGGCTGCTTTGTCGGCCTGCGAAATGCGGTGATCCGTCAGAGATGGCTGGTACGGTACCGGCTTTCCGCCTAATGACGGGACTTTTCCCTTTAGGGCCATTGCACAAGAAACTTTCCTAACAGATACTCCGGATGAAGTGTTCACCCCCCACCTCTGGAGTCGCCGTGCTTCGTCGTGTCCTCACCCTGACCTCGGTCGTCGCCGCCACCCTGCTCGCCGTCGCCCTGCCCGCCCAGGCGGCCGAAGTGGACGTCACCTTCGGGCCGACGTCGATCGGCGACTACTGCCATGCGAAGGTCAGCTCGGCCTCGTGGATCGGCTTCTACGAGGCGGGCGGCCTCAGGTGCTACGCGAGCGGCACCGGCGGCCCGCCGCAGTACGCCGGATCCGGCGACCCCTACCTGGCGTGCAAGTTCCTCACCACGGAGGTCGTCATGAGCGCCAGGCGGGGCACGTCCGACGCCCTGGTGTGCAGGGTGATCATCTGAAGCCCCTTTGGTGATGATTTTCGGCTTCCTTACATGTTCCGGATACAAAATGGTCATTTTGGGTGTCGAAATTATCCAAGCGTCGCGGTTACAGTGACCCCGCAAGCCAGATGATCTTCATCCGGCTTCTTCGTCACCGCGATCAGGAGGCTGAGAACTCAGTTGCGCGCCTGGAACTTACCGACCCGGAACTTGACGTCGTACGCGGCGGGTGTGGCGGCCCTCGCGTTAGCGTTCGCGGGGGCCGTCGCGGCCCCCGCGAACGCGGATGACATCGACACCTACTACCTCGACAGCGTCCACGGCAACGACTCGGCCGCCGGGGACTCCCCGGCCACGGCGTGGAAGACGCTGGCCAAGGCTTCCGCAGCGGACCTGGCCCCGGGCGAAAAACTCATGCTCAGCCGCGGCAGCTCGTGGTCCGGGCAGCTGGCCATCACCAAGTCGGGCGAGGCGGACGACCCGATCGTCGTCGACGCCTACGGCACGGGCGCCCGTCCGGTGCTCAAGGACGACAACGAGGCCTGCCTGTACCTCGGAGGCGACCACATCGAGGTCTACAACCTGCAGATCGGCGTGGACCAGGATCAGGGCCGCTGCTCGTGGGCGGGGATCAAGGTGGGCGGCAGTAACAACGTCATCGAGCAGAACTACATCACCGGCGCGGCGGCGGGCGTCTACATCGAGACGAGTGCCCGGTACACCTCGGTGACCAGCAACGAGTTCGTCAACAACAACTTCATGAGCAAGCTCACGCCGCAGGAGGAGAACGACAACGACGACTCCGGCGCGTTCGCGATGCTGGTGCAGGGCGACGACTCCAACATCGGCTGGAACACCATCACCGGCTCGGTGGCCTTCAGCTACGACTACGAGTTCGACGGCGCGGCCGTGGAGATCTTCATGGGCTCCCGCAACTACGTCCACCACAACCTCGCGCTCGACAACGACACCTTCACCGAGCTGGGCACCAGCCGCAACGACGACGGAACGACCAACGACCCCGACGGGACCTCCGGCAACGTCTTCGAGTACAACGGCATCTACGGAGACAGGACCCGCTCCGGCATCGTCACCCGCGGCCCGGTGAAGGACAACGGCGAGATCGAGACGAACGGCCCGGTGTTCGGCACCGTGTTCCGCAACAACTCGATGAACCTGCCCAACTCCGACGCCGAGGGCGTCGTCTGCTACGCGGGCTGCACGAACGCGCACTTCAAGCTCTCGCAGAACATCGTCGTGGCCGGGAAGAAGAGCGCCTACGCCGACTCCACCTTCACCGCCAACGACCACAACGTCTTCTACGGTGGCCAGTACCAGATGACAGCCGGCACCGCCAACGTGCGCAGGGACCCGAAGTTCGACACCGACCCGAGCAGGCCCCTGCGGCTGCTGAGCGGGAGTCCGGCGATCGGTCTCGGTGTCAAGAAGTTCAACCCCATCGACCTGGCCGGAGCCACGGTGGGCGGAAACGGCACCATCGAAGCCGGGGCCTACGAGTACTAATCTGTAGGCCATGCGAGCAGTGGTGATCGGCGCCAGCGGCCATATCGGCACCTACCTGGTTCCCTGTCTCGTCGACGCGGGGCACGACGTCTCGAGGCGCACCTGCTCGACCGCGCCCACCGTGACGGCTTCCCGGCCACCGTCATCCATCCCGGCCACATCACCGGCCCGGGATGGATGCCGGTCAACCCGGCGGGCAACCTCGACCCGGCCGTCTTCCAGGCCCTGGCCGACGGCACCGAGGTGACCCTGCCCAACCTGGGCATGGAGACCGTCCAGCACGTGCACGCCGACGACGTGGCGCGCGTGTTCATGGACGCGCCGGCCAACCCGTCCAGCTCCGTGGGCGAGTGCTTCCACTCCGTCGCCACCACCGCCCTGACGCTGCGCGGCTACGCCGAGGCGGTCGACTGGCTCGTCACGGCGGGGACCATCGCTAAGCAGCCGGCTCCTTGACGGCGAGCACCGGGCAGCCGGCTTCGAGCAGGATCCGCTGGGCGCTGCTGCCCATGATCAGTTTGCCGACCGGTGAGCGCCTGCGCAGCCCGATGACGATCAGGCTCGCCGAGCTTGCCTGCGCCGCGGCGAGCACGGCCTCGGCGACGTCTTCGTCGGCCACCTGCTCGAAGTCGTAGGAAACCGATTCCGGGACCAGGCCCTTGATCTCTTCCACGTCCGCGGTCGAGGCGTCGACGTAGGCGCCGGGCCGCGAGACGTTGAGGATCTTCAGCGGCGCCCCTCGGAGCGCGGCTTCCGCGATCGCGTGCTCGAGCGCGACCCGGCCCAGCGGGTTGGGCACATATCCCACGATGACCGTCATGCTGCGGCCTTTCTACGTTGCTTGCGAAGGGTCCGGCTCAGCGGCGGGACGACGATGATGAGCAGGATCGCCACCAGCAGGGTCGCGGCGATCGGCTGGCCGAAGAAGCCGGTCACCTGCCCGTCGAACAGGCGCATCGAGCGCCGGAAGGACGACTCCAGCAGGCTGCCGAGGACGAAGGCCAGCACCAGGGGCCCCGGCTCGAAGCCGACCTTCTTCATCAGATAGCCGACGATCCCGAGGCCGACCATCAGGAACATGTCGAAGACGTTCATGCGGACGGTGTAGACGCCGATCATGGTGATCAGGATCGTCAGCGGCGCCAGGATGGCCGCCCGGATGCGCAGGATCTTCACGAAGATCCCGATCAGCGGCAGGCTCATGGCCAGCAGCAGGATGTTGCCGATGTACATCGAGTTGACGACGCCCCAGAACAGGTCCGGCTTCTCCTGCACCAGCAGCGGCCCCGGCGTGATGCCCTGGAGCAGCAGCGCGCCGAACATGATGGCCATGGTCGCGTTCGCCGGGATGCCCAGGGTGAGCAGCGGGATGAAGGAGGAGGTGGCGGCGGCGTTGTTGGCGGTCTCGGGTCCGGCGACGCCCTGGATGGCGCCCTTGCCGAACCGTTCGGGGTGCTTGGCGGTCTTCTTCTCCACCGCGTACGCCACCATCGACGACATGGTCGCCCCGCCGCCGGGCAGGATGCCGAGGATGAAGCCCACCAGGGAGCCGCGGGTGATGGCCCCCTTGGACTCGCCGAGGTCCTTGCGCGAGGGGTAGACGGAGCCGACGCTGGGCGCGGGAGCGCTCTTGCCGCGCAGCGACTCCAGGCTGTAGAGGATCTCGCCGACGCCGAACAGGCCCATCGCGACGATCACGAAGTCGATGCCGTCGAGCAGCTGGTCGCTGCCGAACGTCAGGCGCGAGGTGCCGGCCAGCGGGTCCTGGCCGATGGTGGCCAGCAGCAGGCCGACGGTGGCCATCAGGATGCTCTTGGTCGTGGAGCCGGTGCCGAGCGTCGAGACCAGCAGGATGCCCAGCAGGGCCAGCGCCGTGTACTCGGCGGGGCCGAAGTCCAGCGCGAACCCGGCCACCAGCGGGGCGACGAAGGTGAGCGCGATGATCGCGACCGTGCCGCCGATGAAGGAGCCGATCGCCGCGATGCCGAGCGCGGAGCCGGCCCGGCCCTGTCTGGCCATCTCGTGACCGTCGATCGCGGTCACCACGCTGGACGCCTCGCCCGGCAGCCGCAGCAGCACCGAGGTGATCGTGCCGCCGTACTGGGCGCCGTAGAAGATGCCCGCGAGCATGATGATCGCGGCCGTCGGCTCGATGTTGTACGTGACCGGCAGCAGGATCGCGATCGTGGCGGCGGGCCCGAGGCCGGGCAGGACGCCCACGAGCATGCCCAGCGTGACGCCGAGCAGGCAGTAGAACAGGTTCTCCGGTTGGAAGACGACCCCGAACCCGGCGATCACCGGGGAGAAGAAATCCATGGTCAGCCGATCTGGTTCAGAAGGGCAGGATGTGCGGGAGTGACACGCCCAGCCCGGTGACGAACAGCAGGTAGAGGACGGCGGTCGTGCCGAGCGAGATGATCACGGTCATCCGCCAGCCCTCTCGCCCGAGTCCTTTCAGCCACAGGACGAGCAGCGCCACGGTGGGGATCTCGAAGCCGATCCGCTCGAACAGCAGCGCGTAGCCCACGAGGGAGACGGCCGCGACGACGACGATCAGGGCCTCGCGGGTGAAGGTCTCCTCCTCGCCGGTCGGCCCGGACCGCAGCACGAGCACCGCCGCGGTCACGACCATGGCGACGCTGACGGCCAGCGGCCACAGCCCGGGGCCCGGGTTGGACAGCGTGCCCACCCCCAGGCTCCACGACATGATCCCGGTGATCACACCGAGGGCGAGCGGGATGAGCGCCGCGACGATGTTCTGCCGTCGGGCGTAGGCCGGACTCGGCGGGACGGGCAGCAGCCCGTCCTCCTCCTCCGGCACGCCTTCCTCGGGGACGACGCTGGTCATTGCTGGCCCGTGAGGTCGATCCCGAGCTTCTTCGTCAGCGCGGCGAACTCGCCCTGGGCCTTGGTGAGCTGCGTCTTGACCTCGTCGCCGCCGACCTCCCAGCGGCCGATGTAGTTGGACTTCAGCAGCTCGCCGTACTCGGGCGTGGCGATGGCCTTGTCGATGGCGCCGGCCAGCTTGTCGCGTACGTCGGCCGGCAGCCCGGCGGGCCCGGCCACGAACCTGCGCTGGTCCACCACGACGTCATAGCCGGATTCGGTGGCCGTCGGCGTGTCGGGCAGCGCCTCGACGCGCTTGGTGCCGAAGACGGCCAGCGCCCGGAGCTTGCCGGACTGGACGTGCTTGGCGGCCTCGGCGATCTGCACGGACGCCGCGTCGACCTTGCCGCCCAGGACCGCGGTGATCGTGGGGGCGCCGCCGTCGAACGGCACGGGCGTGGCCTTGACCTTCGCCACCCCGAACAGCAGGGCCTGGGACAGCTGGCTGCCCGTCCCCGCGCCGGTGGTGCCGTACTTGAGGTTGCCGGCCGCGAGCAGGTCCTTGAGCGACTTGTACGGCGAGGCGGCCGGCACGACCAGGGCGTAGTCCTCGACGGCCAGTCCCTTGACGAAGGTCATGTCCTCGAGCTTGATGGCGTCGGGGTCCTGCACCATGAGCGGCCCGATGGCGAACAGCGACTGCGGCATCACGGCCACCCGGTAGCCGTCGGGCTTGCTGCTGAAGACGTCCTTACCGGCGATCTTGCCGTTGGCGCCCGGCTTGTTGACCACCACGGCGGGCTTGCCGAGCGGCTTCTCGATGCTCTTGGCCAGGGCGCGGGTGACCAGGTCGGTGCTGCCGCCCGGCTCCGTCGGGACGGTGAACTCCACGGCCTTGCTGGGGTAGGCGGCGCCGTCACCGGCACCGCCGCCCTTGACCGAGCAGGCGGACATGGCGACCACTGCCAGCAGGGCGCCGCCGATGCGCAGGCCGATCGTGGATGACATTCTCATCAGAGTGTTCTCTCTTTCACCAGCGTGGAAGCGGGGGCTGGACCCACGTGGGGTCGGCCACGCGCATGGCGGCCACATCGTCCCTGTCGCGGAAACCGCTGAGCTCGTTCCAGCGTTCGTGCAGGGCGGCCAGGGCGTCACGGTCGAGTTCGACCCCGAGGCCAGGAGCGTCGGACACCTCGAGGGCGCCGCCGACGAAGCGGTGCGGCTCGGTGATGACGTCCTCGGTCTGCCAGGGCCGGTGGCTGTCGCAGGCGTACTCCAGGTCCGGAATGACGCTGGCGACGTGGGTCATCGCGGCGAGACTGATGCCGAGATGGGTGTTGGAGTGCATCGACAGCGCGACTCCGTAGGTGCGGCACAGCGCGGCGAGCTCGCGCGTGGCGTGCAGGCCGCCCCAGTAGTGGTGGTCGGACAGCACCACCTGGACGGCGTCCTTGGCGAACGCCTCGGGGATCTCGCCGAACGTGGTGACGCACATGTTGGTGGCCAGCAGCGCGCCGGTCCTGGCGCGTACCTGCGCCATGCCGTCGATGCCGGTGGTCGGGTCCTCCAGGTACTCCAGCTGACCGTCGAGCTCCTCGGCGACGCGCACGCTCGACTCGACCGACCAGCCGCCGTTCGGGTCCAGGCGCAGCGGGTGGTCGGGGAAGGCCTCGGCCAGCGCCTTGATGGCCGCGATCTCCTCCTCGGGCGGGAACACGCCGCCCTTGAGCTTGAAGGAGCCGAACCCGTAGGTCTCGGTGAACCGCCGCGCCTGCCGTACGACGCCTTCGGGGTCGAGGGCGGCGCCCCAGTCGTCGCGCGGCGCGTCCTCCATGGGGTGCTCGGCCCAGCGGTAGAACAGGTAGCCGCTGTAGTCGACCCGGTCGCGCACCTTGCCGCCGAGCAGCGCGTGCACGGGCAGGCCGAGCGTCCGGCCGAGGGTGTCCAGGCTGGCGACCTCGAACGCCGAGACCACGCTGCGGACGATCTTCTCGTTCGTACGGCTGCCGCGCAGCCCGGCCGGGTCGAACTCGTTGATCGTGCCGGGCGTCAGCCCCGCCGAGTCGTAGGCCAGCTCGTGCAGCCCGTTCAGCGCGGTCAGCGGCCGGCCGATGACGGCCTTGGCGACGTTCCGCGCCACCTCGAGGTATTCGGTGTCGCCATAGGTCTCGCCGACCCCGGTGGCGCCGGTGTCGGTCTCGAGCTCGACGATGGTGCGGGGGGTGTACGGCTGGTGGACGCCGAGGACGTTGAGCAGCGGCGGGTCGCTGATCAGGATCGGGGTGACGGTCGCCCGGACGATCCGAGGGATGGGTTGCGACATGTGGGGATTCCTTCCTTACCGGACGAGGTCGAGGCCGGTGTCCAGCAGGGCGCGGAGTTGTTCGAGGTGCTCGGGCGGGGGGTCGGCGAGCGGGGCGCGTACGGAGCCCACGGGCACTCCCCGCAGCTTAGCCGCGGCCTTGACCAGCGAGACGCCGTAGCCGATGCCCTTGTCGCGCAGCTCGACCAGGGGGACGTAGAAGCGGCTCAGCAGCAGCTCGACCCGCTCATGGTCGTCGGCGTGGAAGGCGCGGAAGAAGTCCTTGGCGATCTCGGGGGCGAAGGCGTGGACAGCGGAGGAGTAGGCGGGCACGCCGATGCTCCGGTAGGCGCGGGCCTGCATCTCGGCCGTCGCGGCGCCGTTGAAGAACAGCCACTCCGGCGGCGCGGCCAGCTTGAGCCGCTGCAACTGGTCGAGGTCGCAGTGTCCGTCCTTGAGGCCGATCACGTTCGGTATCGCGGCCAGCCCGGCGATGCTGCCCAGCGCCACCTTCACCTGGGCGCGCTGGTAGACGATCACGGGCAGCGAGGTGCTTTCGGCGACCCGCCGTACGTGCTCGACCAGGCCCTCCTGGGGCGCCTCCACCAGATAAGGCGGCATCAGCAGCAGCGCGTCGGCCCCGGCCCGCTCGGCGATGGCGGCGAAACGGGCGGCCTGGGCCCAGCCGTAGCCGGCTCCCACGACCACCGGCAGCGCCCCGGCCGCCTCCTCGACCGCGGCCGTGACGAGACTTTCGTACTCGTTCTCGGCCAGGGAGAAGAACTCGCCCGTCCCGCAGCACGGGAAGACCGCGCCGGGGCCGGCCGCGATCTGGTCGCGGAGGTAGGCGCGGAAGGCGCCGAGGTCCACGGCCCCGTCGGCGTCGAACGGCGTCAGCGGGAACGACAGAACGCCGGTCTCCATACCTCGCCGAAGCCTGGCGCGTACATCGTCACTTGTATACGTAGCGGTCATCCTGTCTCCATATGTAGATGCCTGTTACGTGGCGAGCAGTCTCGCTCCAAAATTGGTAATGTGTCAACAGGCCGTCCCCCGACAGATGAGGTGCGATGACACTCCCCCTAGACGAGGCCGAGGGCACGGCGCAGAGCGGCGTGCGGGGCGTGAAGTCCGCCGCCCGCACGGTCGAACTCCTTGAGCTCCTCGCCTCGCGACAGAACCGGCCGGCCCGGCTGCGCGAGCTGAGCGACGCGCTCGGCGCGCCCCGCAGCAGCATCTACGCGCTGATCCGCACGCTGGTCGAGCGCGGCTGGGTGCGCACCGACGCGAGCGGGACGCTGTACAGCATCGGCATCCGCGCCCTGCTGGCGGGCACCACCTATCTCGACACCGATCCCTACCTGCGCATCGTCCAGCCGCACATCAACGACCTCAGCGCGCTGCTCGACGAGACCATCCACTTCGGCCGCCTGGACCGTGGCGACATCGTCTACCTGGCCACCAAGGAGTCGAGCCAGTACCTGCGCCCCTTCAGCCGGGTCGGGCGCCGGCTGCCCGCCTTCAGCACGGCCATGGGCAAGTCGCTGCTGGCCGAGCGGCTCGGCACCGGCCTGGAGGTGCCGATCCCCCCGCAGCTCACTCCCCTGACGCCCAAGACGCTGGTGGACCGCGACGCCCTGACCCGGGATCTGGAGCTGACGCGCCGGCGCGGCTACGCCATCGACGACGAGGAGAACTACGCCGGCGTCATGTGCTTCGGCTTCGCGCTGCGCTACACCAGCCCGCCGACCGACGCCATCAGCTGCTCGGTGCCCATCGCCAACCTCACCGAGGAACGGACGAAGGAGATCACCGAGGCGATGGAGCGCACCCGGCTGGCCATCGAACGCATGGCCCCCATGGACCTGTCAGGGACCCCCGAGTTCTGATAGTTGTATGACGACATGGCGAGTTGTACGATGACCGCCATGACTTCCTCCGACCGCATCTCCTGGATCCGGCTCTCCTCTGTCTATCTGCCGCTCGCCACCCCGATCAGTGACGCGAAGGTGCTCACCGGGCGGCAGCGGCCGATGACCGAGATCGCCTTCCTGTTCGCCGAGATCGGCGCCGAGAGCGGCCAGCGGGGCTTCGGCTTCAGCTACTCCAAGCGCGCCGGCGGCCCCGGCCAGTACGCCCACGCCAGGGAGATCGCCCCGGACCTGCTCGGCGAGGACCCCAGCGACATCGCCCGCCTGTGGGAGAAGCTGGTCTGGGCGGGGGCGTCGGTCGGGCGCAGCGGCCTGTCCACGCAGGCGATCGCGGCCATCGACGTCGCGCTGTGGGACCTGAAGGCCAAGCGCGCCGGACTCCCCCTGGCCAAGCTGCTGGGCGCCCACCGCGACTCCGTACGCTGCTACAACACCTCCGGCGGCTTCCTGCACACCCCGATCGAGCAGGTCATCGAGAACGCGAGCGCCGCGCTCGAACGCGGCATCGGCGGCATCAAGCTCAAGGTCGGCCACCCCGACTCCCGGATCGACCTGGCCAGGGTCGGCGCGGTGCGCGAGCACCTGGGCGACCGCGTACCCCTCATGGTGGACGCCAACCAGCAGTGGGACCGGCCGGCCGCGCAGCGCATGGGCCGGGCCCTGGAGGAGTTCGGGCTGGTCTGGATCGAGGAGCCGCTGGACGCCTACGACAGCGCCGGCCACGCGGCGCTCGCGGCCTCGCTCGACACGCCGATCGCGACCGGCGAGATGCTCACCAGCGTCGCCGAGCACGCCGAGCTCATCCGCCTCGGCTCCGCCGACGTCATCCAGCCCGACGCGCCGCGCATCGGCGGCATCACGCCGTTCCTGCGCCTGGCGGCGCTGGCCGAGCACAACCGCCTGCAGCTGGCCCCGCACTTCGCGATGGAGATCCACCTGCACCTGGCCGCCGCCTATGGGCTGGAGCCCTGGGTCGAGCACTTCGAGTGGCTGGAGCCGCTGTTCGACGAGCGCCTGGAGATCAGCGATGGCAGGATGATCGTGCCCGACCGCCCCGGCCTCGGGCTGACCCCGAGCGAGCAGGCCGCCAAGTGGACCGCGGACCAGTGCGAGTTCGGCACCAGAAAGGACTGACGCCGCGATGGCGAGCCTGACCCAGACCCTCGTCGACGACCTGACGGCGCGCATCCAGGAAGGCGTCATCCACCCCGGCGACAAGCTGCCGACCGAGAGCAGCCTGGTGGAGACGTACGGCGTGAGCAGGACGGTCGTGCGCGAGGCCATCTCGCGGCTGCAGGCCGCCGGGCTCGTGGAGACCCAGCACGGCCGCGGCAGCTTCGTGTTGGCGCGGCCGGGCTCGGCCAGGTTCGAGTTCGGCCAGAGCGGCGAGCTGACCGTCGATGACGTGGTCGACCTGCTCGACTTCCGCCTGGCCTTCGAGGTCGAGGCCGCCGCGCTCGCCGCCCGCCGCGGCGGGGGACCCCGCCTGGACGACCTGCGGGCGGCGCTCGACCGGTTCGCCGCGAGCGCCGACAACCCGAGCACGGCGGTGAACGCCGACTTCCAGTTCCACCTCCGCATCGCGCTGGCGACGGGCAACCGCTACTTCGCCGACCTGATCACGTCGTTCGGCCCCTCCATGATCATCGTGCCGCGCGACCGGCTGTCGCCCGCCGGTCAGGGGCACTTCGAGCAGATCGTGGTCGAGCACGAGAACATCTACGCGGCCATCGAGCGCCAGGACGGCGACGGCGCGCGCGCCGCGACCCGCGTCCACCTGAGCAACAGCCGCGCCCGCCTGCTGGCCGCCCACCCCTAGCGGCCTGCCGCTCCCACTTGGGCGCCACCTGGGGCCCCATCTTTGCCCAACCCTCGACCAAGTGGCCCCTGGTTGCTCTAATGAAATTGCTACTCACACAGAGTAGTCAATCAATCGCGGAGAGTGACTAATGCGCGAGACCCCCCACCACGAGATCATCCCGGCGACCCACCGCACGACACGTCATCCGCATGTCGCGCGTACGGCGGTGACGCTGGCCGTCGCGGGCGTGGCAGCCCTGCTCATCCCCTGGAGCGCCCCGTCCACGGCGCACGCCGCCACGACGACGGCCGCGGCGCTCCCGCCCGGCGTCATCCAGCTCGCCGATGGCGAGCCCTGCCCTCCCGCGACGTTGTGCCTGTACCAGCACTACGGACGCAGAGGACCCGCGTACGGAGTCGGCGCGGGCTACCCGGTGGACCTCCACTGGCTGCCCATGGGCGACCAGTCGGCGGCCAACAACGTCTCGTCCTGGGTGAACAACACCGAGTCCGACGCGGTGCTGATCGATCTCGATAACGACAACCGGCGAGTCCTGCAGGCGGGCCGGCCCCTCGAAGAGCCGTCGGCCACCAACGACACGGTCGACCTGATCGAATGGGACACGTGACCCCGTCCGCGGGGCCATACCGACCACAGACCTGACAAGCCCTCGCCTGAACCGCGCCGCCGCGGTTCAGGCGAGGGCTTGGTCGGTTTCGAGAGGCGGGCGGCGGAAACCTGGCGGTGTCGGCGTACGTCGGACTAGACATGGTCATGCTGGAGATCCGCCCCGGGTCCGCGTTCGACAGAGAGTGGATCTACCGGCTGCGGCACGAGGTCTACGCGCACGAGCTCGGCCAGCACCCGCCCAACCAGGCCGAACGGCTGAGCGACGCCCTCGACGACGGCAACGTCTACATCGTCGCGGCCCACGGCGACCGGCCGGTGGGGTTCATCAGCGTCACGCCGCCCTGGGCGGGCCGCTATTCGATCGACAAGTACCTCAACCGCGCCGGGCATCCGGTCCTGGGCAGGGAGGACCTGTTCGAGATCCGCATCCTGACCGTGGACCCGCGCTGGCGGGGCTCGGCGGCGGCGCCGCTGCTCATGTACGCGGCGCTGCGCTGGGTGGCCGCGCACGGCGGCCGCGTCGTCGCGGCGCTGGGGCGGACCGAGATCCTCGCGATGTACCTGGCCGCCGGACTGACCGGCACCGGTACCCGGGTACACGCGGGGGCCGTCACCTTCGAAGTGCTGTCCGGGCAGGTGAGCGAGCTGGCCGAACGGGCGCGGCGGCACCATGGCCCCCTGCTGCGCGCCCTGGAGCCGCGGGTGCGCTGGAGTCTGGAGATGCCGTTCCTGCCCGGACCGCCCGCCTGCCAGCACGGTGGTGCCTCGATCGGGGTGGTGGGCCGCCGGTTCGACAGCCTGCCGGCGCGTGACGACGTCGTGCCCGCCGACGTGCTCGACGCCTGGTATCCGCCCGCTCCCGCCGTGGTCGAGCTGCTGGGCGGCGACCAGGGCTGGCTCGCCCGCACCTCTCCCCCGGCCCACCCCGAAGGGCTCATCGAGGAGATCGCCGAACAACGCGACCTGCCCCCGGACGCCGTCGCGACCGGGGCCGGCTCGTCGGACCTGATCTTCCGCGCGTTCCGCGGCTGGCTGGACGCCTCCTCCCGCGTCCTGCTGCCCGACCCCGTCTACGGGGAGTACGCCCACGTCGTCGAGCAGGTGATCGGCTGCCGCGCCGACCGGTTCCCCCTGTGCCGGGCCGACGGCTGGCGGCCGGACCTCGACCGCCTGCGGGACGCGCTGCGCGAGCGCTATGACCTGGTGGTCATCGTCAACCCCAACAATCCGACCGGCGTCCACACCGATGCCGGTGACCTGCGCCGGGTGATCGCGGACGCGCCGGGCGGGACGCGGTTCTGGATCGACGAGGCGTACGTCGAGTACGCCGACTCGGGGCATTCGCCGTCGCCGTCCCCGTCGAAGTCGTCGCCGTCGCAGTCGGCGTCGCTGGAGCGGTACGCCGCTGCCTCGGGCAATACCGTGGTGTGCAAATCGCTATCCAAGATGTACGCCTTATCCGGTCTGCGGGCGGCCTACCTCGCCGGACCGGCGGAACTGGCGGCCGAGTCGCGCCGCTGGGCCCCGCCCTGGGGGCTCAGCCTGCCCGCCCAGATCGCCGCCGTGCACGCCCTGCGCGACCCCGGCTACTACGCCGGATGCTGGGCCCGGACCCGTACCCTGCGCTCCGGCCTCGCCGAACGGCTCGCCGGCCTCGGCGCTGACCTGCGGGTCCACGAGTCGGCCGCCAACTTCGTCCTGCTGACGCTGCCCCGGTCCGGGCCGACCGCGGCCGGTCTGGTGGCAGCGTGCCGGCGGGACGGGGTGTTCCTGCGCGACCTGTCGCCCCTGTCCCCCGCCTTCGAGGGCCGGACGGTACGGATCACAGTGCGCGACCCTGACGCCAACGACCGCGTCGCCACCACCGTCGCCACCGCACTGGACCGCCTGCGGGCCACCCCGTGATCACACCTGCCACGGCCCTCCCGTACATCGCCGTCGCGCTCGTCGTCGGTGGGGTCGCCGTCGCGCTGTCGCGCCGGCGGGAGTACATGCTGCGCTGGTGCGCCTGGGCGGTGGCCGTGCCCGTGGTGGTCGCCGCCCTGTACGCCGGGCCGGGTGGGGCCGCGGTGCTCGCCGCCGTGGCCGGGGCGGTGCTCGCCGTCGAGTACGGCGGGCTGGTGGGACTGGCCATACCCGACCGGGTTGTGCTCGTGGCGGTCGCGGGCGCGCTGCCGCCGGTGGCGTGGCTGGCGCTGCCGTACCTGCCGCGGGTGCTGGTCGCCGCCGTCCTGGTCGTCGTGCTCGTGCCGCTGCTCGGGGGTGACGCGGCGGGCGGGCTCAGGAGGGCGTCGCTCGGGGTGTTCGGGGTGGTCTGGTTGCTCCCGTTGGTGGGGGTGGTGCTGCTCGGCCCGGTCGTGCTGGCCGTGTTCGTCGCGGTGTCGGTGGGCGACATCGCGGCCTCGTTCGCTGGGCGGTCGCTGGGCGGGCCGTCCCTGTCACCGCTGTCCCCGGCCAAGCGCTGGAGCGGCGCGCTCGCCGGGGCGGCCGTCGGGCTGGGCGCGCTGGCGCTGCTGGGGGCGTTCACCGTCCCGCTGGCGACCGCGGTGGCGGCGGGTGCCCCGCTGGGCGATCTGCTGGAGTCGATGGTCAAGCGCGGGGCCGGGGTCAAGGACTCGGCGTCGTGGCTGGCGGGCGCGGGCGGGCTGCTGGACCGGCTGGACTCCCTGCTGCTGACGCTCGCGCTCGCCTTGCTGCTCACCTGACGGGTGTATGCGACCATGATCCGGACGTATCGGCGGGCCGGGGAGAGGGACAGCGTGCAGGTGAAGGACGTCATCGAGCTCATCGGCACGGTGCTGGACATCGCGGGCGTGGCCGTTATCGCGGCCGGCCTGGTCATCGCCACCATCACGTACGGCGTGAGCCTGGCGCGGTCCCGCCAGGTGGCCGGTCTCTACCAGGCCTACCGGCGGGGCGTGGGCCGCTCGATCCTGCTGGGGCTGGAGTTCCTGGTCGGGGCCGACATCATCAAGACCGTGGCCGTCTCCCCCACCTTCCAGAGCGTCGGGGTGCTGGCCGTCATCGTCGCGGTCCGCACGTTCCTGAGCGTCTCGCTCCAGGTCGAGCTGGACGGCCGCTGGCCCTGGCAGCCGCCCCGTGCCGCCGGGGAGACCCCCGGGGAAGAGCCCGCGGCCCCCCACCACCCACAAGACACACGAGCCCGGTGGGGGGCCGGCCCCGTAGTGGTGGTGGTTGTTT